>CAYNHK010000012.1:0-42830 GCA_964396875.1 uncultured Acidobacteriota bacterium
GGTTGGACGACTGCCACTTGCTGTCCGTGACGAGATAGCGGCCGCCGCCGTGGAACGTGTTGGTGCCGCGCTTGGTCACGAGGTTCATGCCGAAGCCGCCGGTCTGCATCGTGAGGTCGCCGCCACCGGTGGAGACGTTGATCTCCTGGAAAGCGTCGAAGTCGAAGTACGCGGGCGAAGAGCCGGTCGAGGCCATGTCGGTGATGACGAGGCCGTCGAGCGACCACACCCGGTCGCCCGCATAGGAGCCCTTGCCGGCGACCGAGGCCTGCTGGCCGTTCTCGTTGCCCGCGATGTTCACGCGGTCGACGAGGGCGCCCGCGACCTGGTTCATGATGCCCCAGGGATCGCGGGAATTGGGCGTGTCCAGAAGGTCCTGGGTGGTGAGGTTCGCACTCGTGCCCCGCTTCTTCAAGTCGACGAGCGGAGACACCGCCACGACCTCCACGGTCTCCGCCTGACCGCCCACCTTGAGCGACAGGTCCAGAGTCGCGCTCAAGCCCGTTTGAACCGTGATCCTTCGATTCGCGCTGCCGAAGCCCTGAAGGCTCACGGTCACCGTGTACTCGCGGGGATCGAGGTTCAGGAATCGGAAGGTCCCGTCCGAACCGGTCACGCTCGTGCGAGAGCCGGCCTCCCCGGAAATCGTGACCGAAGCTCCGGGAAGGACGGCGCCGGACTCGTCGACGACCTTTCCGTAGACATTGCCGGTCGCGGTCTGGGCGAAGGAGCCCGCGGCCGCGAAGACGACCATCAATAGAGCGACGATGCGTGTCGCATACCTGTGTTTCATGGTTTCATTTCTCCTGTGAGGTGGTTGGAGCCTCGAATCGAGGCGAGGAACGTCGATGAACGAGCCCAAAGCGCTTCAACTTCTGCTGAAGCGTGGTTGGGAGGACCCCGAGGGCCACGGCGGCCCGCTTCTGGCTCCCCCCTGCGGCGAGAAGGGCCGTGACGATCAGGCCCCTCTCGAAGGTCGCCAGCAGATCCCGAAGTACGAGGCGCTGGCTCGACGACTCGAGGTCGAACCCGGACCCTTCCGCGAAGTGACTCGACATGGAGGCAGGATCCGCGACACGGCGCGAGGTCACAATGGAACCGCGGTTGATTTCGCGATGATTTTGGATTTGAAGGCCGCGGGGGCGTTGAGGCATGGCCTTTGCTGCGGCATGCGAGGATGACGCCGCCTGACTGCCCCCGAGAGTTCACGATCCGCCCCTCGTCACAAGGGATGGATTCGACATGTATTGGGTTTTCCGCGGATTTGCGAGGGCGAATGGAATCCTGTGGATCGGCAGACCGGTTCTCCGTCCGCCGCGTCTCAAGCCCAACGACTGGAGAGAACAGATGACCGAGGGAATGAGGACGATCCAGTCCGTTGAAGGCCAGGGGCCAGCCCTTTGGAGTGGGAGCGATTCAGGCTTCTCCGGCCAGGGGTTCAGGTTCGGCGCTTTTGAACTCGACTCGAAGACCGGCGAACTGCGGCGCGAAGGCCGCCTCATCCATCTGCGCAACCAGCCGTTTCAGGCGCTTTGTGTCCTCCTCGACCGCGCGGGAGAGCTCGTCAGCAGGGACGAGATGAAGACGGCCCTATGGGCCGACAATGTTGATGTGGACGTCGAGCAGGGACTCAACTACTGCATCAAGGAGATACGAGCGGTCCTCGGCGACAATGCCGATTCGCCCCGATTCGTCCAGACGCTGCCGCGGCGCGGATATCGCTTTCTGGCCGAGGTCCGTCGGTACGGAAACACGGCTCTCCCTCCAGCACGACCAGACGAGGAGACTGCTCCGCCGCCCCCCCTTCTGCCCCGTCGACGGCCGCGGGTGAACCGGCTGACCGGCTCCATCGCGCTGCTCACGGCGCTCGCCGCATTGGCCACGCTCTATCGCTACGGATCGGAACCACTCCGTTCGTCCGCTGCTTCTCCCATCCGCCTCGTGGTCCTGCCGTTCACGGATCTCTCCCCCGTCCCGGAGGGTTACCTTGCTGACGGGCTCACCGACGAGCTGATCGGGGCTCTAAGTCGAAAGACCGGCGGGCGGGTGGGTGTCATCGCACGATCGAGTTCCCTGGCGTACCGGGAACGCCCCCAAGACCCAGCTGCGTTCGCTCGAGAACTGGGGGCGTCGCACTTCATCGAAGGAACCGTCCGTCGCGAGGCGAGGGACGTGCGGGTCAACGTCTCTCTCGCCCGCGCCGAAGATGGGCTGCGCGTGTGGGCGACCACCTACGAACGCGACATCGACGACCTGCTGAGTCTTGAACGGGAGGTGGCGAAGGCCATCGGGGCGGAAGTACGCGTGGCGGTGCGCACCGAACCCGGCAGCGCGACGCCGGTGGACTCCAAGGCCTATCTCCAGTATCTGCGCGGCCGCTACGAATGGAACAAAAGGAGCCGCGAGAGTCTCTTCGAGTCGCTTCAGATCTTCGAAGCCCTGACACTCTCGAGTCCGGACTTCGCTCTCGGATGGGCCGGTCTGGCCGACGCCTACTCGGTGCTCATGGACCATGGCCACCTCTCGCCCAGGGACGCGTGGATGAGCGCGCGCGCCGCGGCCGAGCGGGCGGTCACCCTGGACCCGGACCTGGCCGAGGCCTGGACCACTCTGGCGATGATCCGCGGACTGTACGAGTGGAACCCGCGCGCCGCCGCCGAGGCCTTCGACCGGGCCGCCGCCATCAATCCGAACTACACGACGCTTCTCAACTGGCGCTCCATCCTTCTCCGCGCCGGGGGGCGATACGCGGAGGCGCACGCCGACCTGCTGAAGGCGCGCGGCCTCGATCCCCTGTCGCTCGGGATCCGCGTCAACCTGGCGGGCGTACTGATCGAGCTCGGCCAGGCTTCGGCAGGCGTCGCCGAGGCGGAGCGCATCGTGAGCGTGGCGCCACAGTGGGGACCCGGACTCATTGTCCTCGGAGAGGCCCTCATGGCGGCGAAGCGCCCGGATCAGGCGGAGGCCGCGTTCAGGAGCGCCGAACGTGTGGGCGCCCCCTCCGCGAAAGCGATGCTTGCCTGGCTCCAGGCCCTCGAGGGAAAAAAGGAGCAGGCCGCCGAGACACTCGCGGAACTGGAGAAGTCAGCGCGGACCTCGTATGTTTCTCCCTATCTGGTCGCGATGGCCTCGGCGGAGATCGATCGGGAACGCGCGTTCCGGGCCCTTGAGGCCGCTTTCGATGAGCGATCGCCCGCCCTTCGACTGCTGCATGCCGACCCCCGGTTCGCATCCCTGAGAGACGACCCTCGATTCGCCCGGCTGGTGAAGATCCTGCGGCCGATCGACGATGCCGCCTCGCCGCGTTGAGAATGGGACGCTTCTAGTCGTTCGACGGGGACGGCGATGCCTTCGGCTCCGCCACGGGTGTGGCCTTGGGCGCCACCTTCGATCGAGCCGCGGGCCTGGCGCCAGACGGTGCGGACGCTTTGGTCGCCGCCGGCGGGGTCGCGGAGGCGGGCTCTGAGATCACGCGGACCTTGTTGATCACCACGGGAGTGATCGGCACATTCTGATGGGGGCCTCGGGTGCTCGTGGGCACGGCGACGATCTGATCAACGACCTCCATGCCCGACACCACCTCTCCAAAGACCGCGTAGCCCCAACCGTCACGCGAGATACCGAAATCGAGAGCGGGGTTGTCCTTGACGCTGATGAAGAACTGGGAGGTCGCGCTGTGAGGGTCGTTCGTGCGAGCGAGGGAGAGAGAGCCGCGTGAGTTGAGCAGACCGTTTTTCGCTTCATTGCGAACGGGGTTTGCCGTCGGTTTCTCGTTCATATTCGCGTCCAGCCCCCCGCCCTGCACCATGAAGCCCGGAATCACGCGATGAAAAATGGTGCCCGTGTAGAAGCCGCTCTTGACATAGTTCATGATGTTGCGAGTCGAAAGCGGGGCCTTGGTCGCGTAGAGCGCCACCTGGATCGTGCCCATCGTGGTGTCAAAGGCGATCACGGGCCCATCGGGTGTGGGTTTGGGCGTCGGGGTAGGCAGGGCGGGAGCAGGGGAAGGAACCTGGGCCGGCGCGGCGCCGGTTTGCGCCGCCAGGAACACAAGGGCGAGAGCGGCAGTGCTGAACATGAGCTTTCTTCTCCTCGAAAGGGCGTTTGGAGACTAAAGTCTATCGAAGACTCCGTGGTTCCCTCCATGGGCTTAGAATCCTGACTCCGCGTGCACTAAACATGGTTCTCTTCAACTACTCCACTAAAGAGCTGACCGCTAAGGTCGTCTACTACGGCGCCGGCCTGTGCGGCAAGACGACGAATCTTCAGTGGATCCACGAGCAGCTGCCCATCAAGAACAAGGGCAAGATGTTGTCCCTCGCGACCGAGGCCGACCGAACGCTCTTCTTCGACTTCCTGCCCATCGAGCTCGGCACGATCCGCGGAATGAAGACGCGGGTGCAGCTCTATACGGTTCCGGGCCAGGTGTTCTACAACGCCACCAGGCGTATGGTGCTGAAGGGCGCCGACTGCGTGGTGTTCGTGGCCGACTCGCAGGACGCGATGATCGAGGCGAACTCCGACGCGATGAAGAACCTGCGCGAGAACCTCATCGCGAACGAACTCGACCCGGACAACATTCCGCTCGTCATTCAGTACAACAAGCGCGACCTGCCAAACGCAGCGCCCCTGGCCGACCTCAACAAGGTCCTCAACACCCGCGGCGTGCCCTTCGTCGAGGCTTCCGCGAAATCAGGAAAGGGCGTCGAAGAAACGCTCAAGGTCGCCACGCAGCTCGTGTTCAAGGTCCTGGCGGGCAAATACGGCAACGATGCCGCGGCGGGCTCGCGAAACTCCGAAGCGATCCAGCGACCCAAGGCGGCCACCGCGGCCCCCGCTCCGGCCCCGCCTCCTCCGCCGCCTTCGACGCCCCCCCTTCCGCCTCCCGCGCGGGTTTCATCTTCTCCGCTGCCTCCCCCTGCCCCTCGGCCGGCGGCACCGCCCGCTGCTCCACCGGCCTCGCGGGCCGCGGCTCCGCCTCCTCCGCCTGCCCCCACGTTTGCTTCGAACGACGATCTTCTCGACTCGCTCGGCGGACCGGGTCCCGCACAAGGGCCTGGTCTCTCCCTTGGGGACGAACTCGATCTCGGTCCAGCGCCTCCACCGATCGAACTTGGCGATCCGCTCGACTCCCTTTCAGGCCCCGGGCCAGCGCCCGGCCCTGCGAACTCCGATCCCTTCGGCCCCGAACTTTCTCTTGATTCCCTCGGGCCTGCGCCCACGCCCGCGGGACCCACGGGAGAACTCGAGTTGGATCTGGGATCTCCCGAACCCAGCTCGGGCCCGGGCGATCCGTTCGGGCCATCGCTCGAGATGGACTTCGCCTCACCAGCGGCGGCACCGGCTCCCTTCGATGATCCTTTCGGGTCGGCTCTCGAGCCCGAACCTCCCCCTCCGCCGGCGCCCGCTCCCGCCCGCCCCAAGCCCCTCGGCCCCTCAGGCGGCTCGTCGAGCTTCACCTCTGATCCGGTGAGCGTCGACGCGTCGGTGAATATTCCCGCCGGCGCGCTGAAGGCGGATCTGGTCGAAGTGAGCGTGCCGGTCGAGATCTCTCTCTCGAGCGCAGGACAGGAGATCCTTGTCCCGATCCGGCTCCAGTTGAAGATCCGGATCAAGTAGCACCCGGCCCACGTCTTTCGTACGCGCCGTGGCGGCGGTGGTCTCTCTTCCTCGTTCCTCACCGGAGAACAAACCCATGCCGAAACGCAAAGCCGCGCGACTCATCGCGATCCTGACCCTCTTCATTGCGATCCCCGCGGTGCCGTCCGAGGCGCAATTGGCGCCTCTTCCCCAGGACCAGGGCGCCGCCGGTCTTGGCCTCGCCCTTCGCCGCCTGCCCACGGCGTTCAACGTTCTCTATGTCACAGCGCATCCCGACGACGAGAACAACGGCGTCCTGACCCTTCTCTCGCGCGGCCTGGGCGTCCGTACCGGATTGCTCACCGTGACTCGAGGCGACGGCGGTCAGAACGAGATAGGGCCGGAACTCTTCCAGGCGATCGGAATTCTTCGCACCGAGGAACTCGCGGGGGTCCATCGCTACGACGCCGCCGAACAGTACTTCACGAAGGCCTACGAGTTTGGATACTCCTTCAGTATCGAGGAGACGTTTGAGAAGTGGGGGCGCGAAGAGATCCTCGACGACGTGGTGCGGGTGTACCGCGCGTTCCGGCCCGATGTCGTGCTGAGTCTCTCGCTCGAAGCGCCGGGCGGCGGCCAGCATCACCAGACCACCGCACACCTCGCGCGGGAAGCCTTCCGCGCGGCGGCCGATCCGAATCGTTTCGCCTACCAGGCGAAAGAGGGCCTGCTGCCATGGCAGGGGCTGCGCACCTACCAGGGCGGCGTAGGAGGAGGGCTTGAACAGCTGGAGGGAGCCGTGACCACGGTGGCGACGAACGCCTTCGATCCGCTCCTCGGCATGAGCTACGCGGAGTTTGGATCCATCGGCCGGGCCTTCCACTTGTGTCAGGGGATGGGACAGCTGAAGTCCGATCCCGGCGCGGGGCGCGCGACCTACTACATCGTCGACTCGGAACCTCATTTCGCCGGAGGCGGAACTTCGATTCTCCCGGAGGACATTTCGGTGAAAGCCCTCGTCCGCTTCGCGAAGGGGGAGGAGGAGAAGGCTCCGGGTCTGGCCACAGGACTCGCCGCGATTCAAGACGCCGCGGCCGAAGCGATCGCGGCCTATGACCCGCGATCGCTCAGCAAGGTCGCGCCAGCCCTTCGCAAAGGACTCGGCGCTACCCAGGCCCTCATCGCCCAGGTGAAGGGCAGCGGTCTCTCCTCTCAGGCCCGGACGAACCTGCTGCATCGCCTCGAACGAAAGGTCACGGAATTCGAACAGGCGCTGATCCTCGCCCACGGGGTCGCCTTCCAGGCCGTGGCGAACGACGGCAATGTGGTCCGCGGGCAGGCCCTCGATGTGCGCGCGCTCGTGGTCAACCAGGGCGATGCGCCGGTTCGGGTAGAGGATGTGTCTCTCGCGGTTCCCGCGGGCTGGAGAGTTACGGGGAAGCTCGACAAGACGGGTGATCTCGCCCCGGGCGAGAAGGCCCAGGGCACTTTCACGGTCACGGTCGGCGCGAACGCGCGCTACACGCAGCCTTACTGGAAACGCAACTTCAAAGTGGACCGCTACGACATCGAGATCCCAGAGCATCACACGCTTCCCTGGAGTCCATCGGACATTCAGGCGCGTTTCACCTTCAGCAGCGGAGGCACGACCTTCGGCCGCGCTCAGGCCGCGCAGTATCGCTACGAGGGCGCTTGGGTGGGCGGAGAGAAGCAGAAGGAAGTGAATGTGATCCCGACTCTTTCGGTGAACCTCACGCCGGAGATCGTGGTGGCGCCGAAATCACTGACCGCGGTCAGACGCGAACTCCGGGTGGTCGTGAAAAACGGCGGCAAGGGTGCGGTGGACGCGGTGGTGAAAGTGGACGCGGGCGCGCTCAAGGTCGAACCCACGTCCGCGCCAGTTCGTTTCAGATACGAGGGCGAAGAGCTGACCGTCCGCTTCTTCGTCACCGTGCCGCCAGGCACGAAAGACGGCGACTTCACTCTCAAGGCCTCCGCGATCGCGGGAGGAGAAACCTTCACTCAGGGCTATCAGGTGATCGCCTACAACCACATCCAGGAACGCCATCTCTACCACGAGGCCGAGACGCTGCTTCGCGTCCAGGATGTCAGGGTGGCGCCGGGAGTGCGCGTGGGCTACATCAGTGGTGCGGGCGACAAGACCGCGGACGCGATCGCTCAACTCGGCGTGCCCGTCACGATGTTGACCGACGACGACCTGGCCTACGGCGATCTCTCAAAGTACACGACGATCGTCACCGGCACCCGCGTGTTTCAGGGCCGCAACGATCTCAAGGCCAACTACGCCCGCGTGATGAAGTATGTCGAGGACGGCGGCCATCTCGTTGTTCAATACAACAAGTTCGAGTTCAACGTCCTCGCGCAGCCGGTCTTCGCGGGAGGTTTCTCGGGCGGGCCGGGCCCCGGTGGTCCGGGCGGGGGCGCTCCGCGTCCTCCACAGGACTCGCCGTTTGCTCCCTATCCGGCCTCCGTCACCTCGAATCGCGTGACCGTGGAGGAAGCACCCATCGAAGTGACGACTCCGGGTGCTGTGCTCCTGTCGAAGCCGAACCGGATCACGGATGCGGACTTCGGGGGTTGGGTCCAGGAGCGTGGTCTCTACTTCTTCGGCGCGCGCGACGCGCGCTATGTGGATCTTCTGAAGTCGAAGGATCCCTGGCCCAAGAATCCCGGCGAGAAGACGGGACTGCTCGTCACCGCGAATGTCGGAAAGGGCACATGGACCTACGTCGGGCTCGGCCTGTTCCGTCAGCTTCCTGCGGGAACCCCCGGCGCTTACCGGATCCTCGCGAACCTCGTTTCACAGCCGCGCGGCACGACGGCCCCAGCTAAACGGGCGGCCTCGCGGTAACGGGCCGCTTCATCCGACTCTTCCCCGTCGCCTGTGGCAGCGTGACGCCGATGGCGTCGCCCAGCGTCACCGCGAGGTCATAGGGCGTCGCGTCGTCCACAACCGAAGACCCCGCCTTGAAGCCCGGTCCCCAGAAGATGAGCGGGACCGTGATGTCGTAATCGTGGGTCGTGCCATGGCCCGAGCCGCGACCGGCGTCCCAGTGCTGGAGAACCCGGCGGCGCGGCACGATGAACGCATCGCCGGAACGGCCCTCGTAGAAATCATTCTGAAGGAACGTGGTCAGCTCGTCCTTCGGCCACGACGCCATCTGGGAATTGAGTCGCACCTCCTGGATCTCCTCTTTGAAGAGAGTCGTGAGAACCCGCGGAAGCGCGCCGTCGATATCGGCTTTGGTCAGGGGCCGGGCCGGGCCGCACGAACCTTCGACGCGGGTGAGCCCTGGGTTGTACGTCACGATCCATCCGTCGCCAATGTGAACCGGGGCCTGGCCCGCGCCCAGGCAGAGGTCGTCGCGCAACATCCGGTTCGTCCGGTCCGGAACGTTGTTGAGCATGCGCGGCCAGGTGACGAGCCGGCCGCCGACCACTCCGGGCTCCTGACGCCGAGAGACCTCGGGAATCGTGGAGAAGCCATGATCGGCGGAGAAGCCCACCACGACCTTGCCGGGAAGAATCCGATCGAAGGCGTTCAGGAGACGGGCGATCTGGGCATCGACGCGCCGCAAGGTGTCGAGCGTCTCCTCGGACTCCATGCCGTAGTTGTGAGCCACCGAGTCGTGGGCCGAGAACGAAACCGCGAGCAGATCCGTGACGCCGCGCCGGCCCAGACGGATCTCGGGGCTTTCGAGAAACAATACCGCGAGGTCGGCGGTGAGTTCGTCCACGACCGGACTCCCGTAGTAGGCCTCGCCCATGCCGCGCGTGTTCACGGCATAGGGATGAGGAAAGAAGAGACCGTTCGCGGGAATCTGAAAATCCCCGATCTGGCGCGGGGGGACGGGCTGTGGAAGTTTGTCGGCGCTTTCGGGGAGCGCGAGCTTCACCCACTCGCGTCCGAAGCGACGGCCGAGGAGATCACCCATGTTCTTGGTGTTGTAGGCCTCGACGATCGCGGTCGCGTCGGCCCCCGGCGTGTACGCCGGCGACGTTGCGAAACGCAGAGTCGGGCGGTCGAACCAATAGGCCGCGTGCGGCCTGGAGCGACCGGCCATGAGAATCGCCGCCCGGTCCTTCGCTGAAACCGTGAACACACGCGAGAGGGGCGACGCCGCGACCAGCCGGTCTCCGAGGGTGTCGGCCTCGAGGCGGTAGGGACCGGGCAGGGCGCGACCGGTGGCGGGATCCGGCTCCACGGAGTCCGTGCAGTAGACCGCCCGCAGCTTCTTGGTGGCAGGGTCGAGTTCCAGCCAGTTGTTCGCGACGATGCCGGTCACCCGAGGAGTGGCGCCGGTTCCCAGGGAGGCGTGACCGGGACCGGTTTCGGTGTTGATGTGGCGGTAGCGGGTGCGCGTCTCGATGTGACCCTCATCCAGGAGCCTCTTCAGGCCTGCGCCATACCAGGGCCGGTACTTGAGGAGCTGCTCGGTGGAAAGGCCGTCGATGGCGATGATGACGGCGAGAGAAGGACGTTCGGCGGCGGTAGACGAAACCGCGAGCAGAAGGACCGCGGGAATGATCTTCAACAACGTTCGGTGGGAGGGCACGAGTGATCGTCTCCTTCTCAAGTCCGCGATTGCGCCGCCCTGGCCCGCCGCCCGCGTTCCCGGCAAGTGTACCGAACCGACCCGCGGGTGCTATCTCGGGCCAGAGGCCGCGTGCTTCAACTCCGCGATGGCGCTGGTCGCTTCCTGGTTCGTGGGATCGAGCGAAAGAACGCGGTCGAAGGCGCCGTGCGCTTCCCGGATCAGGCCGGCGGAGCGATAGATCCGGCCGAGGGCCGCATGGACGAGGGGCTCCTTGGGCTCGAGGTGCGAGAGATCTTCGAGGTTCAACTGCGCCGCGCGGATGAGAGCTGGGTTTAAAGCCTGCGTCTCGGCGATCATGATCCGGATCGGAATGGCTTCGCGCGTCCCCTGGGCCAGCTCCTGGGCAATGGTCAGGCTCTGAAGCGCCTCCCACAATCGCGATTCGGAGATGAGCTGCCTGGCCTTCGCGATCTCTTCTTGAATCCCTCTCGGCCCGCGTGGCGGGTTCACGGTGGCGCGTTCCCCGGACGGACGATCCCCGAGTGCGCGCGAAGATGGGGGCGTCGGCGTGGGAGGAGCCACCACGGACCGGGCCCCTGGAGTGAACCGGCGAGAATCCGCAACCGCGGGCGACGGACCCGAGTTTCGAGCCGGGGGATTGGGCGGCACGCCTTTGGGACCACCGCGGTTCGTCTTGTCCGTTCCTACCAGACGGTCGGGCGCTCGGTTGTCCAGGAACTCGATGCCGACGCGGGTAATGTGATCGGTGCCGCGGCTCACGTTCCGAACGATGGCCCCGGTCGAGAAGTCACCGCCCACTTCGACGACATTCACCTTGTCCCCCTTTTCGAGGTCGGACCAGCTGGTGAGGATCCGCATGCCGCTTCTCGAAAGATCGTGGGCGACTGTCCTCTCTTCCTTGAGCGGCGAGCCCCCGGGACCGAGCTTCTTGAGCAGAACGTCGGTGGGCAGATAGATGCGTTCGTCGCGGCGGGCGTCGGTCTGGCCGGGCACCCAGATATGAGCCTCGGTGGAGGGTGCTGCATCCGAGGCGGGGGTAGTGGGCCGCGGCGTGGGCGATGTGGCCGGACGGTCGGCGATGGCGGCGGTGCGCAGGGCCTGAGCGAACTCCTGGGCCGAGGGGTACCGGTCGGCGGCCGCCTTCGCGAGGGCCTTCTTCAGAATCGGAACGCAGCTGCGCGGCACGCGCGTGCCGGGTTCGGTCTCGAAGGAAGGTGACTCCTGGATCTGTTTGTACAGCGTCGCCATCGGCGTGGCGCCCTTGATCGGGAGTTCGCCGGTGAAAAGTTCGAACGCGAGCACGCCGAGCGCGTAGACATCGCTTCGAAAGTCGAGAGCATCGCCGCGGCACTGCTCCGGGCTCATGTACTCGGGAGTCCCGAACGCTTCGCCCGCGGCGGTCTGACCCTGAGAAAGCAGATCCTTGGCGATCCCGAAGTCGACGAGGCGCACCACACCACGCTCATCCCGCGTGGCGTTGGCGGTCTTCAGATCGCGATGGAGGATGCCGACGTCGTGGATCGCCTGCAGGCCGGACGCGATCTGGAGAATCGCGGAGATCGCTTCGCTTTCCGGGAGCCCCAGTGGGTTGTCCTTGAGCGTCTTCTGGAGATCCTGCCCGGTGAGGATCTCCATCGAGATGTAGCCGAGCGGGCCCTGCTCGCCATAGTCGTGAATGCGGCAGACGTTCGGGTGGGAAACCTTTCGCGCGAGTTTGATCTCCCCGCGGAATCGGCGAACCGTGTCGGGGTTCGCGGAGTGGTCGGTTCGCAAAACCTTGATCGCAACCTCTTCCTCGAGAAGACGGTCGAAGGCGCGATACACGAGGCCCATGCCGCCCTTGCCGAGGACGGCGCGCAGCTCATAGCGATTGGCGAGCACCGATCCGACGGCCAGTGAGCTGAGCGACCGGCCGCAGGCAAGGCACACCTCTTCGCCCTGTTCGACGGGCGCGGCGCACGAAGGACACACGAGAGTCATGGAATGAGAGCGGGGGTCTGATCTGTTGAGGGCTCGAGCGGACGCGCGGTCAAGGGAACGGCATTTATGGGATGGCCGGAAGTCTACCCCTTAGCCACGCCCGGTGAACGGCCAGACCGTCTGTGCGACATAACCCTCGGGAACCGGGTTCGTCGAGATGCCATAAGTGTCCGGCCACCGGCCCTTCGGGGCGTAGTGGGTACCGAACACCCGGTCGATCGCGGGCAGATGCACCGCGAAATTGCGATCGATGGCCTCGGAGGCGGCGCTGTGGTGCCAATGGTGGAAACGCGGCGTGGCGATCCAGTTCTCGAGAAGACCCGGATCGAAGCGCACATTCGCATGGATGAAGACCGCGTGGAAGGAGACGAAGACGAGGTAGGCGTACACCGCTCCTTCCGAGAAGCCCAGCACGAAGATGGGAACGAAGGTGAGGCCGCGGGTGAGCAGGATGTCGACGAGATGAAGGCGCGAACCGGCCAGCCAGTCCATCGCCTGCGCCGAGTGATGGATCGCATGAAATCGCCAGAGGAAGGGCACGCGATGAAACATGCGATGAACCGCGTATTCGGTAAGGTCGGCGACGAGAACGATTTCGAGGAACTGGAAAATGAGCGGCTGCGACGAGGCCAGGGCCCGCAGTTCCGGCGTTGCCGCCCAGCCGAAGATCACGCGCGCGGGCGCCAGCGTCGCGAAGAGCGACACCTGGACCAGCAGATGGCTCACGAAGAAGTGGGCCACATCCGTGGTCCAGCCCGGCCGAAACGCGCCTTGTTCGGGCCGGAGCGGGAAGGCCCGCTCCATCGGTACGAAAACGAGCGCGGTAAGGAGCAGATTGAGCGCGAACCAGTCGAGGCCGAGAACGCCGCGGTCGCCAAGCGGGGCGGGCGGCGGCGCCGACGAGCCGATCAATGAACCGACAAGGGCGAAGGTCACGCCGGTGAGGCCGAGCACCTTTCTCTTCCGAAGCAGTCCGGACAGGAGGCCCGCCAGGAACGCAACCCCGAGCGAACCCTGAATCAAACCGTGGGCCAGAGCCAGCGGGACGGCCGCACGAACGGAAGGTGTGGTGAGCCATTCGGGAAACCGCAGACACAGCGCCCCGAAGAGGCCGAGCATGCCGAAGAAGACCGCGATCACTCCGCTCCACCAGCCGGAGCCGAGCCGCTCCGGCTCGTCATCCCCGAACACCCGCTTGAACACCGGATCGAGATCCATGGTCCGATTTTCCTATTCCTCGAGGTCGCTCGCCCGCACCAGCGCCTTCCGGCCGAACTTCTCGCGCACCTTGTCGCGCAGTTCGTCGATCTTCTCGCCCCGCTTCGGAGCGTCGTCCTCGAACAGGGATTTCTGCGCGGGCGCATCGAACCCCGAGACGCCGATGCCGAGCAGGCGCACCTTGAGCGAGCCGTGGACTTCGTCGAACAACACCGAGGCCATCTCGTACAGTTCCGCGGCGGTGTTTGTCGGAACTTTGCGGGACCGGGCGTGGGTGGTGGTCTTGAACGTCTCGTCTCGATACTTGAGGGTGATCGTTCGACCCGCGAGTGATTCGGCGCGGAGACGATGCGAAAGTTCGTCGGCGAGATGCAGGAGGCGCCTGGTGAGCGCGCGCGCGTTGCCTTCGTCGCGATCGAACGTGTGCTCGACGGAGACGCTTCTGGCCGCTCCGGCCTCCGAGACGACGGGACGGTCGTCCTCGCCGCGGGCCAGGCGTTGCAGATCGAGACCGTGAGTGCCGAGGAGTTTCGTCACTTTCACATCGGCGAGCTGACCTATGGTGTGAACGCCGAGGCGCGCGAGCCTCTCCTCCATTTTCGGACCCACGCCCCACAATCGCCGCACCGGCAGGGGTGAGAGAAACTCACGTTCGGTTCCGGGCGGCACCACAACCAGACCATCGGGCTTCCTGAAGTCCGAAGCGATCTTCGCGATGAGCTTCGCCGAGGCGACGCCGACCGAGGCGGTGAGTTTCGTCTGCTTCCTGATCTCGGCCTTGATCCGTCGCGCGATCTCCTCGCCGTCTCCGAAAAGCCGCACGCTCGCGGACACGTCGAGAAACGCCTCGTCCACCGATATGGGCTCGACCATGTCCGTGAACATCTCGAAGATCGTCCGGATCTGCTTCGAGACCGCGGAGTACTTCGACATGTCGGGGGAGATGAAGATCCCCTGCGGACACAGCCGGAAGGCGGTGGAGATCGGCATCGCGCTCGAAACCCCGAACTTCCGGGCGGCGTAACTCGCGGTGGACACCACGCCCCGGCCGGCGCCGCCCTTCGGATCGGCGCCGATGATCACCGGTTTACCCCTGAGTTCGGGCCGATCCCGCTCTTCCACCGCGGCGTAGAAGGCATCCATATCGACATGGAGAATGGTGCGGAAGCGGGTCGGGCGGGCAGGGGTTGGGGTTGTCATGACGAAAGACCGGGCGGAGAGAGTAGAACCCAGGAGCCTGCCCGGTGGAAGGGCTCCTGGCCCCCCGAGGGACCCCTTCGCGCTCCACCAGACGGCTCTTCGTAGGCCTGCGGGGTGAAACTGCGGAAAACCGCCGCGTGCGTCCGTCTCCTAAATCACGCTTGACGTAGTGACCAAGTGAGCGTATACACCCTCGCACCCCTTACGTACGAGCACCGTACTGTTAGTCAAAGGAGTCGCGGACGAATGAAGCGACTTGAACGTAGCGCCGTCGTCGCCGTTATCCGCAACCGGTTCGCGGCTGGGGTCTGGGCTTGATGCTGTCGGTCTCCGGCACGCCTCGCGTCCTCCGGGTGCTCGCGGCTCTGGTCGCCTTCACCGTGGCGCCATCAATCGCGTGGGCGGTGCCCCCGGTACATTCTCAAGGTCCGAACCTTGGCACTTACAGCATCGGAGAGGTGCAGATCCCGCTCGGCGCTACAAGTGGCGACGGCAGCAATTACGCATGGTCCGTGTTCAGCGGTGTGTTACCGCCAGGAGTGGATCTGCGCACCGACCTCGATTCGTGGTTCCCGGGCGGTTCGAGCGCGGGCCTGATCGGCGTGGCCACGACGCCCGGAACCTACAACTTCACTTTGCGCGTGACGAGCGGGGGAGAAGACGCGGACCTGGCTTACACCGTCCGCATCACTCCGCTCGTCGTACACAACTCGCAGAGCCTCCCGGCCGCGTTCGAGGACACCCTGTATTCCTTCGCCCTGAGTGCGGGGAACGGGGCCGGGGCGCCGGTCTGGACTGAGCTTGGCGGGGTGCCCTCGGGTATGTCGCTCGCTTCGTCAGGCGTTTTGTCCGGAACACCGGACACCCCGGGGTTCTACAACATCAGCTACACCGTCTCGGACGGTGTCGATACCTTGTGGCGGAACCTTTCTCTGAATGTGTTCGTCGTGCGCATCACGACCCCTTCGGTGTTGCCAAACGCCACGCAGAACGCACCGTACTCGACCACGCTGGCGGCGACGGGCGGGGTGGGCCCCTACACCTTCAGTGCGAACGGCCTCCCATTCGGTTTGAACATGGCCTCGAACGGCACGATTTCGGGGACCCCCAACAGCGGGCCAAGTAACTGGAACGTCAACGTCACTGTCACGGACTCGGCTGCTTCGTCTTTCACCCAGCAGATGTCGCTGAACGTCATTGGGGTGCCAAAGGCGCTGCCGCAGGTCACCGCCTACTTCAACATGCTCGACCATTGCACCCTGGGCGTGAACTGCGAACGCCCGGTTGGCGTGAACTCCGGAGGAACCGCGCCCTTCACCTGGGCGGCGAGCGGCCTGCCGCCCGGCACCGCGATCCGAACCGGACACCTCATGACGAGCTACATCACCCCCGGCGATGTCGAGATCTGGGGCAGCCCCACCGCAACCGGCGTCTACAACGTGACCCTCACGGTGACTGACGCTGAAGGCAAGACGGGAACCCAGACCTTCCCCTTGCGGGTTTCCACTCTCTTGATGCGGCCGAACCTGGCGAACGGTACGGTCTCCACACCTTATTCAAGCCGTCTCCGGGTTTTCGGCGGCGTGGCGCCCTACTCGGTTTCCCAGACCAGCGGACGGTTGCCTCTCGGCCTCAGCCTGAACACCACGGAAGTCGCACCCGGGGTCTTCGAGGTGACCGGCACGCCCACCGAGAGCGGCAACGGCGTCTTCAACCTGCTCTTCGACTTCGCCGACTCCGGCGCCGAGACGCTCCGCGCCACCTCCTTCCTCAATATCGGGACGGGTTCCTCCTCGATTCAGGTCAACGACAACGGTCAGCTTGGGACCATCACGCAGGGCGCCTTCTACTCGCGGCAGGTCTTTGCGTGTTGCGCCTCTTCCTACGCATGGTCCCTGGCAAGCGGAACCCTGCCGCCGGGTTTGAGCATCTCCTCGGGCGGGAGTCTCAGCGGCACTCCGACCACTCTGGGCACCTACACGTTTGTGCTCCGGGCCGAGGACGGCGCCAATGCCGCCAACTTTGGCATTCGTCAGTTCACGTCGGTCGTAAGCGCGCTCTCGTTCACCGGCGACACCACCCTGCCGTTTGGGCAGGTCGGCACGTCCTATTCCACGACGCTCGGCGCCGCCGGCGCAACGGGGTCGCTCACGTGGTCCCTGGCGCCGTCCAATTCCTACGAGGGATTGAATCTGCTTCCTCCCGGCCTGTCCCTGGCCGCAAACGGGGTCTTGAGCGGCCCGCCCGCCGAGAGCGGTCAGTTCCGCTTCACGGTCACCGCCACCGACACCGCGGCCCAGTCTCTTACCCGGACGCTCTTTGTCTCCATCTACCCGACAGGCGTGTTCCCCCCGGTCGGCCAGTCTCAGGGGCCGAATTTCGGCACCTACAGCATCGGCGAAGTGCAGATTCCTCTGACCGCCACCGGGGGCAACGGCACTTATACCTGGTCGATCGTCGGGGGTTCCCTTCCGCCCGGGGTGTCAGTCCGAACCGACAAGGACGCGTGGTTCTCTCCTCAGTCGAGCGCGGGTCTGATCGGCGTCGCGACGACGCCCGGCACCTACAACTTCACGCTAAGGGTCACGAGCGCGGGAGAAGATGTCGACAGCGCCGCCACCCTTCGGATCGCGGCTCTTGCAATCAAGGATTCCCATTCGCTTCCGGACGCGTTCGTCAACACGGCCTACTCCTACACCCTGACCACGGTCAACCAGTCCGGCGCTGTGACGTGGGCGGTAAGCAACGGGCTGCCCCCGGGGATAACACTCAGTTCGAGCGGAGTGTTGTCGGGCACGCCCACGGTCGACGGTTTCTACAACATCGACTTCTCCGCGACGGACAGCGTCGATACGGTTTACCGAAGCGTCTCCCTCGCGGTCTTCCAGATCCGCATCACGACCCCAGCTGTTCTGCCGAACGCCACTCAGAACGTCCCATACACAACAACCATCGCTGCAAATGGCGGCGCGGGCGGGCACACCTTCACCGCGAACGGCCTTCCCAACGGCCTCGTGATGGCCTCAAACGGCGTGATCTCCGGAACCCCGAACGCCGGGCCCGGCCCATATCGCGTCAGCGTGACCGCCACCGACACCAACTTCGTCTCGTACAACCGGAACATGTCTCTCGATGTGATCGGCGCGCCGAAGACGCTGCCTTCGGTGGTCTTCTACACGCTCGATGATCTCACCATCGGCGTTCCGGTCAGCGTTTTTGTCTCTGTGACTTCGGGAGGGACCGCGCCTTACACCTGGGCCGCGTCCGGACTTCCTCCCGGGACCGACTTCCGATCCGGCATTTCGACCGCTTCACATTCCTCGCCGGAGCAGATGGAAATCTGGGGGAAACCCACCGCGGCAGGCCTCTATAACCCGACCTTCACCGTGACAGACGCCGAAGGCGTCACGGCGACCCAGACTTTCCCTCTGCGCGTCTCGACGCTGCTGCGCAAGCCCAATATCACAAACGGCACGATCTTCGTGCCCTATTCCAGCCCCCTCCGGATCATCGGCGGTGTCGGGCCCTTCAGCGCAAGCCAGACCAGTGGACGCCTCCCCCTCGGAATCACTTTCAGCACCACGGAACAGACAACTGGCATTTTCCCACTGACCGGCACACCTACAGAGAACGGGGGCTTCAGCGCGTTGTTCCAGGTGGCCGACGACGTCGGCAACACACTGCGCACGCAATCGTTCTTTTCCATCGGCGGCGGGTCGTCCACCATTCAGATCAACCACAATGGCTATCTGGGCACGATCACGCAGGGTTCTTCGTACTCGACCACGATCTCCGCGTGTTGCGTTCCATCCTACGCATGGACGGTCGAAAGCGGGCCGCTGCCGCCCGGACTCTCCCTCAACTCGTCGAACGGCACCCTGAGTGGAACTCCGAACACTGCCGGCTCCTACACATTTGTGCTCCGGGCCGCGGACGCGACGAACGCTGCGAACTTCGGCAATCGGCATTTCTCCGTTGTCGTCACTCCTATTCTCATCCCCACATCGACCGCATCCCTTCCCTTCGGGCAGGTCAGCGTCCCGTACAGTGCGACTCTGACGGCCACGGGTGGAACCGGTTCGCTTACCTGGACCCTGGTGGCGCTCGGGTCCGAGAATCAGTCCAACTTCCTCCCGCCCGGCCTGAGCCTGGCCGCGAACGGTGTCCTGAGCGGAACGCCCACCGCCCCCGGCAAGTTCTCATTCGCCGTAACGGCGACGGATTCGGCATCCAACTTCTACACCCGAACCCTCAACATCTCTATCTACCCAAGCGGCGTGTTTCCCCCCATCGACCTGCCCCTCAACAACCTTGGGAATCAGTTGGTCGGAGCCCTTAACTTCCAGCTCGCCGCCACCGGCGGTTCTCCTCCTTACACTTACGCTCTGACGCCCTCGGTCACCCAGATTCCGGGAATGCGGGTTCAAAACGGTCCGCCGCTTCCGACCTTCTTCCCGGGGAGCGTCACGGGCGGCTATCTCGGTGTCGTAACCGCGCCCGGAACCTACAGCGGTTCCATCCGTGTGACCGACTCGCAAAGCACCGTCTTCGATCGCCCCGTCACGATGACCGTGTCCACCCTGCGCGTCGCCTCTCAGACGAACCTGCCGAAAGCGCAGGTCGGGACGCCGTATTCGTTCACAATGATCGGAAGCGGGGGAAGCGGCAACTACTCGTTCTCCGCGACCAACCTGCCCGCCGGCCTCAGCATCAACTCGGCTGGCCTGATCTCGGGAACGCCAACCGCGGCCGGCACTTCCTCGCCCAACATCACGATCAGCGACCTCACTCTGGGCGTGTCAGTTGGTTCTGGTCACACGCTCGTGGTGAATGCCTACGCCATCACTTCGGGTCCTGTTATGCCGCCCGCGAAGATCGGCACCGCCTACTCCCAGACCCTGACCGCGCCCGGGTGCGGTACCGGCTGCACCTGGTCGGTGGTCGGAGGCACGTCGCTTCCGGGCGGCCTTTCCCTGAACTCCGGCAGCGGGACCATCAGCGGAACGCCAAACGGGACCGTGACCTCTTCCTTCACGGCTCAGGTGAGCGGCTCCAACGGGGTGGTTTCAAAAGCTCTCTCCATCTGGGTGAGCGCCAGCGCAACGCAACCCCTCGCCATACTGGGCAGCAATCCTTCCGACAGCACCGTCGGAAACCTGCAGACGTTTTCCCTCGCGCCCCAGGGAGGCGTGCTCCCGCTCGTCTGGTCCGTGCAATCGGGCACGCTGCCGACCGGCGTCAGCCTTCAGGGCCCGGGTGAAGTTCTCTCCTCGACGCTGACGCCGGGTCTGATGTACCTGACGGGACGGGCGAGACAGGTCGGCGTCTACAACTTCACGATCGCGGTCACCGACAACGTCGGGACGGTCGCAACCAAGGCCTTCACCTGGCGGATCACGCCCTTCCAGTTCAGCTATACGAGCCTGCCTCTGATCAGCAACACGCTGGTTTACAACGCGCCCTACACTCAGGCACTGCTGGTGATCGGCGGCACGCCTCCCTATTCGTTCACCAGCAGTGGGATGCCCACCGGGCTCACGCTCGACTCGAACAGCGGTGTGGTCAGCGGAACGCCGCTGGTGACGGGAAACGTGAGCGCCCCGGTGACCGTGACCGACAGCCTCGGCGACGTGATGACGCAGAACATCAACTTCAACATCGTTCCGCCTTCCGGCACGCCGATCACGTTCGGCGTGGGCGCCAACCAGGGCGTGTCCCAGCAGGGATTCTCAAAGACGTTCTCTCTCAACCTGTCGGGGGGCAACGGGGGTCCGTACACCGTCACCGCCGAAACGCCGCTGCCTCCCGGGTTCGCGATCATCTCCGGCGACTCGTTGTTCAGCGGGAACACGGGCTACCAGGTGACGGGAACGCCGCTCGCTCCAGGGAACTTCACCTTCACGATAAAGGCGACAGACTCCTCCGGAAACGTGGGGGCCCGCACGTTCAGTCTGTCGGTCGCGACGTTCAGCGTGATCAACACAAGTCTGCCCGACGGCTCGGTGGGCGTCCCGTATTCCTTCCCGCTCGTCAGTGCTGAAGGAAACGGTCCGGTGACCTGGTCGATCCAGCCGACGTCCGCCCTGCCGCCCGGGTTGAATCTTTCGACCGCGGGCCTCATCGACGGAACGCCGACCACGGCCGGGATCTACAACGTCATGTTGAACGCGACCGACGCCTCGGGGCTCACGGTGGGCTTCACTTTCGGATCGTTCCGTATTTCCGCCCTCGCCATCATCGGCCCCGAGGTTCTTCCCGTGGTGGCGGTGACGGGCTCGCCATTCACCTATACCTTTACCGCCACCGGCGGGGGTTCCCTCGTATGGTCGGGGACAAACGTGCCCAACGGATTGAGCCTCTCGGCCGGTGGAACACTCAGTGGGACACCCCTCAACACCGGCGGCCTCGCATCCATGACGATCTCCGTCACCGACGGCGTCGTTCCGGTGAGCCGGCGTTTCGTCCTCCTGCAGCGGACGCCGAACGTGAGCCAGCTGAACTTCCCGATCACCAACGCCGCATTGGGAGACGTTGGGGTCGGTCAGGTGATGAACGTGAGCCTCTTCCCATCCGGAGGGCTTGGGCCCTTCACATGGACGTTGGCCGCGGGATCCTCTCTGCCGCCGGGACTCGCCCTCTTCAGCGGTCCCCCCAACGCCAACCCGGGCTCCACATCGCTTTCCGGTGCGCCCACCACGGCCGGGCAATACTCCTTCGACCTGATCCTCAGCGATTCCCTGGGCGCACAGGTGCGGCGCACTTTCACCCTCAGGGTAAGCACGGTCTACATCCTCTCCGGCAATCCCAAGCCGCCCATCGCCGGAACTGCGTATGCGCAGCAGTTCGTCGCGGTGGGGGGCACGCCGCCCTACACCTTCAGCATGACGCCGAGGAGTCTCGTCGGCGACATGCTGCCGCCGGGCTTCACTCTCACCGCCGGCGGGCTCATCTCCGGCACCACGACCAGCACCGGACCCTACAGGTTCAATCTGATCGTGCAGGATTCGGGAGGCAACACGTTCTCCCGCGCCTACACGATCATCGTCACCAACTCCGCGGACTCCTACGTGGATCTCACCAACTCGAATGACTGGTGGCTGGGTCTCGGCAGAAGGTTCCAGAATCTCGTCGTGGAAGGACCCTCCACATACACATGGTCACTGGTGAACGGAGCCTTGCCGCCCGGGGCCCTGCTCGTTCCCGGCCCGACCGCGGGCAGCACACTGCTCGCCGGACAGGCAACCGCCAGCGGCACCTACAACTACACGCTTCGGGCTACCGACACATCGAACGGCTCCATCACGCTCGATCATGCCTTTACCCACAGGACCGCGCCTCTTCAACTTGTCGTTCCCGCGGAGTTCAATTTCGCGGGCGACCTGCCCAAAGCCGTTCTCGGCGTGCCGTACTCCCACACGCTCAGGATTGCGGGTGGAACACCGCCCTACACCGTTGTCGAGTCGCCCTTTGCGCCTCTCCCCACCGGCATGACCCTCAGCAGTGCCGGCGTCCTGTCAGGAACGCCGCTGGTGACCGGCATATTCACCGTGAGCCCGATCGTTTCAGACTCGGCCGGCCGGACCATCAACGGCAGCAATCAGGTCCTCACCGTCATGTCTCCGGGAGCGTCCTTCCCGTTGACGGTCGGTACCGGAACGGCGGCCCTTGACGCCTCCCGCGGCGCGCCCTACGCCTTCTCGCTGGATCCAGGCAATGGATTCAACCTGGTTCGAGGTGGCGAGCCGCCTTACACCTGGAGCCTGGCCTCCGGATCGAACCTCCCCCCTGGCATCTCGCTGCTCCAGGGCGGCCAGGGTGTCTCCGATCATCTGGCGGGGGTCCCAGGCACCGCAGGCTCCTATTCCTTCTCACTCGTCGTGGTCGATTCCGCTGCCCAGACTCTGACCATACCTGTGACGATGAAGGTCTCGCCCATGAACATGAGTCCGGATTCGCTGCCTCCGGGCATGGTCGGCATGCCGTACTCCGTTTCGTTCATACCTTCCGGGGGGACGCCCCCGTACGTGATCCAGGCCTCGCCCACGTTCGACATGCCGAACGGGCTCACCCTTTCGCCGTCCGGCCTGCTCTCGGGCACGCCTCAAAGCGCGGGCCACTTCGCCATGCTCGTGACGGTCACCGACGCCGCATCCAACACCCTGAGCCGGTACTTCCGCGTTCCTGTCGACAACGCGTTCGGCGAGGCGCCGGGGCTCACCCTCGCTCCGAGGCCGATTCAGATCTACCACGTGCAAGGGTCACCCAATCCACCTCCCGTGGTCGTCTCGGTCAACACCACGAGCGCGGCCCTGCCGTTTGGTCTGGCCCTTGCGGGGATTCCCGGCGCAACCCTCTCGGCGAACACGGGCACGACATCCGCCAGCGTCAACATCAACCTCGACCTGTCGAGCGTCGCGGTCGGCGCCTACGCCGGCTACCTCGGTGCGCGGTCGAACGAATCCGCGAACCGGCTCGATTCAGTCCCGGTCACCCTGACCGTGGCGGCGCCTCCCCCCTGCACCTACTCACTGAATCCGGGGCAGGGCAGTGTCGCGGCCGGGGGCGGGGCGGGCAGCTTCACGGTTTCCACGTTCGCGGGTTGCGCGTGGACCGCGGTCACCACGGATCCCTGGATCACCATCACGTCGGGCGCCGCCGGCGCGGGTGGAGGCGGTGTGACCTACAGCGTTTCCGCCAACGCGGGCGCCTCGCCTCGAAACGGCTCGATCACGGTAAACGGCGAGATCTATGCCCTCACCCAGTTCGGCTCGGCCTGCTCGTTCGCGATCAGTCCGACCAGCTTGAGCGCCACCTCCGCCGGAGGGACAGGGTCCATCTCCGTCACTGCCTCCGACTCCTCGTGCGGATGGACGGCCACGGGGCTTTCGGCCACACCGGCTTCAGGCACGGGGAACGGCGAGGTTCTGGTGACCATCCCGCCGAGTACGATCCCAGGGTCGCAGACTCTCAATGCGACGATCGCCGGCCAGACCCTCACCGTGAACCAGAGCGGCCTCGGCTGCGCGGTCACACTCGCGCCGAACGAAGGATCATCTCCGCCCGAAGGCGGCAATGGTTCGATCGAGGTCACCACTCTTGCCGGCTGCCCTTACGACACCGTCCTCGGGCCGAGCTGGCTCCATGTGACGTCGGGTGGATCGGGAGTGGGCCCGGGAACTCTTCTGTACTCCGTGGATCCAAACTCGACCACCTTCCCGCGCCTCGGGATCCTGAGCATCGGCGGCCAACCGTTCCAGTTGACTCAACAAGCCCTGCCCTGCAGCGTGACACTCGACACCTCCAGCCTCGGCAACCCGTTTGGACCCGCGGCGGGCACAGGCAGCATCGCGGTTCAGACCAACGGCCCGAACTGCACATGGACCGCCGCGAGCACCGTGCCCTGGGCGTCGGTGTCGCCGCTGTCGGGAACAGGAAGCGGGACGATCTTCGTCACCTTGACTTCAAACGCGGCGTCGCTGGTCGCACGCGCCGGCGACCTTGCCATCGCGGGCCAGACCCTCACCATCGACCAGGGCGGCACGGTCTGTCCGTACTCGCTCCAGTCGCTGACCGGCGCCGTGCCGGCCACCGGGGGCTCGGGCACGGTCGGTCTGGTGACGCCCGCGATCTGCCCATGGACCGCCGCGAGTGACGATCCTTCGTGGCTCACCAGCCTCACCGCATCGGGGACCGGCACGAGCAACATTCAGTTCGTCGCGCAGGCCAATTCTTCGCCGGCCCCGCGCACCGGTTCGCTTCTCATCGGCGGCCTGACCTACACGGTCACCCAGGACGGCGCGCCCTGCGACTACACGCTCGACCAGTCGGGGATCACGGTGTCGTCCGCGGGTGCGAGCAGTTCGTTCGCCTTCTCGACACCGGTCGGGGGCTGCGCTTCCTCGGCGGCGGTCAGCTACGCGAGCTGGATCACCGTGACCACATCGGGAACGACGTCGGGCACCGTCAACTTCACCGCCTCCGCTAATCCCGCCACCACGCTTCGGCGCGGCACGATCCAGTTCGGCGACGAGTCGTTCGTGGTCACCCAAAGCGGCGGCGCCTGTGGCTTCAGCCTGAACGCATATGGCATGGTCTTCGGCACCCTCGGCGGATCCAGCAGTGTGCTCGGCTCGCCCACCGGGGTGGGATGCGAGCCGAGCGTCGGCACCGACCAGCCGTCGTTTGTCTTCCTCGGGACTCTGAGCGGTCCGGTGAGCAACATCTTCACGCTGCCCTTCGAGGTGAGTCCTTTCGGCTCGCTCACCCCCAAGATCCGCCGGGCCAAGATCACGTTCGGCGGGCAGGTCTTCCACTTGAAGCAGACATCATGGTGAGCGCCGCGATGATGCAGACACTCAGGAGCGCGTGCGCGCTGGCCCTCCTCGCGCTGGCCCCGCGGTTGAGCCTCGCGGGAACCCGGGGACCGGACCAGGCTGGTTACATAGGAAGCGATGCAGCGGTCTTCAGCTTTGTCGACATCGCGGGCCCGGGGGGCGGAGCGAGCGTTCTGGCCGGAGCGGACGATGGTGTGGCCGCGCTCACCCTCCCCTTCCCGATCACGTTCTATGGCCAGGCCCGGACCATGGCCTGCGCGAGTTCGAATGGAGCCCTGTACTTCATCACTGACTTGAGCCAGTGCGTGGCCCTGAACGATTTCGCGAACACCGACCTCAGTTCCACCGCGCCCCCGGGAGACCACCCCGCCCTGCTCCCCTTCTGGACCGATCTGACCTTCGATGCGGCGGGCGCCGGCGCGGTCGTTTATCAGACCCTCGGCGAGGTGGGCGCGCGTCGATTCGTCGTCCAATGGAACCAGGCCTACCCGCAGGGCTCCGCGAACCCGGTCACGTTCCAGATCATCCTGACCGAGGGCTCGAACAAGGTCGCCTTCCAGTACAAGACGGTCGCCCTGGGGCAGAGCAATCCCGCCTCGGGCGGGGGTCAGGCGACGGTGGGCATCCGGGACGCGGGCGGACACACGAGCGATCGGAATGTGCAGTGGAGCTTCAATGCCCCGGTTCTCTCCAATGACGCAGCACTCGTCTTCATCAATGCGGTCTCGCCTCCCACCGTGACGACGGGCACCGCCACCGCCCTCAACCCCACGGGCGCGACCCTGAACGGCGCGGTGAATCCCAATGGCGACACCACCACCGCGGTTTTCGATTACGGCACGAGCGCGGCCTACGGCAGCCAGGCCGTCGCCAACCCGCAACCGGGCTCTGGATCCATCGAGGTGAGCACGAGTGCCGTGGTGAGCGGCCTGACCTGCGCCACCACGTATCACTTCCGTCTCTCCGCCACGAATATCTCCGGAACCACTGAAGGCTCCGATCAGACCTTCATCACCTCGGCGTGTCCGTTGCCCACGTTATCGATCTCCGACGTCACGGTGGCCGAAGGCAACTCCGGGCTCGCCAACGCGACATTCACCGTCACCCTCTCCGCGGTAAGCGCCCAGACGGTGACCGTATCCGCGATCACTTCGAACCTGAGCGCCGTCGCACCGGGCGACTACACCGCCACCGGTCCGACGACCCTCACCTTCACGAGCGGCGTTACCGAGCAGACCTTCGCCGTGCCCGTCGTCGGCGACACCGCCACCGAGTCCGCGGAGACCTTCCAGGTGACTCTGTCGAGCCCGACCAACGCGACACTCCTCGACAGCATCGGGATCGGCACGATCACCAATGACGACTTGACGCCGCCCGCCCGGGTCTTCGTGGCCGCGGGTGGAAGCGACGCCGCCGACTGCGCCGTGCAAACCACCCCTTGTCGCAACATCGCGGTCGCCCTGGACAAGGTCGCGGTCGACGGCGAGGTCATTGTCCTGACCCCGGGCGAGTACGAAACCGCCCCGCTCACCATCACCAAAGGTGTCAAGATCTCCTCGCCCTCCGGCACTGTCGCCTTCATTCGCCAGCCGCTCACCGTGAACGCGCCCGCCGCCCGGGTGGTTCTCCGCGGTCTCACTCTCAAGGGCGTCGGGACGCTCGCCGCGGTGACCCTGACCTCAGCGGACAGCCTGTCTATCGAAGACACCACCATCGACGGCTGGAACACCGGGTTGAGGCTCAACAATGCCGGGGCCGCGCAGGTCCTGGTTTCAAGCTCGGCCTTCCGCGCCACCGCGGCTGGGATCAGCGACAGCGGCGGAGCCGCCTTGAACCGGGTCTCCATCTCGGAGACGCGATTCGAAGGGAATGTGAAGGGCATCGAAGTCCTGTCCGGAGCCTTCACGGTGCGTGAGTCGGCCTTCGTGGGAAACAGCGGGAGTGGTCTGGTGGCTGGTCCGGGTTCCGTGGACATTCAGCGATCGGAGTTCTCGCTCAACGGGACGGGTGTGAGTTCGCTTTCGGGCGGGACGGTTCGGATGAGCCGGTCCAGGGTCTTCGGCAATGGAACGGGCCTGAGCGCCGCGGCCGGAAGCACTTTCGGGTCCTCGGGAACCAATGTCATCCGCGGAAACGGCACGAACACCACCGGAACCGTCGCTACGGTTCCCGAAGGGTAGAAGCGCGCACCGTTTCGGCCCAGGCCAGAGCGAGGCCGTACAATCGTGGCTCTCAATGAGGAGAACCAAGCGCGCATGAAACGGATAAGAGCATCATCGGGCCTGACCGCCCTGTTGACCATCAGCGTCGCCGCCCTCGGCTGCGCCGATACCAGCGCCAAGAGGGCTGGCGACGCGGATTCGAAAACCGCGGCCGCGCCGATGCCGGCGAGCGATCGCATCAGCATGGCGGATTTCAAGAAGCTCTACTCCGCGAACGGAGTGGTGGTGGTCGACGTGAGGAGCCAGGACGCCTATCAGGGCGGCCACATCCCGGGCGCCCTTTCGATACCCGAGGAGACCTTGAACGGTCCGGTCGCGGAGAAGCTGAAGAAGATGGGCAAGCCCATCGCGACCTACTGTTCCTGACGGGACGAACACACTAGCGCCCGTGCGGCGCAGACATTGCAGAAGATGGGCGTCCCCGCGCAGGCGATCGTTGGCGGTCTCGGCCTGTGGGTCCAGGAGAACAACCCCCTCAAGACCGGACCCGATCCGAAATAGGGACCGAACGCACCAATTCGCCGGTAGACGCGCCCGAGGGTCGGGCGCGTTTTTCTTTCGCCTCTGAAAGATGTCGGTCGCCTGCGTTATCCTGACGGCGTCGCTCAGGGTGCCTCCATAAAAGGAGGGTAAAAGGGAAGCAGGTCGAATACCTGCGCGGTCCCGCCACTGTAGCCGGAGAGTCGTTCCTCGATCATTCAAACCACTCGGGTCTTTGACCCGGGGAAGGTCCAGAGGAAGGACATTGACCCGGGAGCCAGGAAACCTGCCTCGAGTGAAGCCGTCAGACATCAAAAACGAGGCCTCCCTGGCCTCATCCTCGAGGAAGGATTCAAACGTCATGTCGCTCTCCCGGATTTCCCGGTCGGTTCTCCGTTCTCTGCTCGTCGCGGCTCTCTCCGCGTCGACGCTTCCCGCGGCCGAGATCCGCGGCTCGGTTCGCACACTCGATGGTCTCCCCGTCTCGCAGGCCGTGGTTCGGCTCGAGAGTTCGACCCACACTCGCGAAGTGGTCACGGGTGCTCTCGGTGAATTCAACGTCGACCTTCCCGATGGCTCGTACGTCGCGAGCGTCCGCGGATTCGACGTGGACGCTTCGCCCATGCTCGTCACCGGACAGAAGCTGACCGTCCTGATCTCGCTGCGCTCGGCGCGCATCCGCGAGGAAGTCGTGGTGTCCGCCACGAGGTCGCGGACCGCGGTCTCGTCCATCGGCGTCTCGGCGAGCGTCCTTGACTCCGACGACCTCGCAGAACGGCAGACCCTCCGCCTCACCGACATGCTGGCGGAACTGCCGGGAATGGCGGTCGCGACCACGGGCGGCGTGGGCGCCCAGTCCTCGCTCTTCATGCGCGGGGGCGAATCGCGATTCGTACGGGTTCTCATCGATGGCGTGCCCATCAACGAACCCGGCGGTTTCTTCAACTTCGGCACGCTGCTCAGCCCCGATGTCGAGCGCGTGGAAGTGGTGCGCGGCTCCTTCGGCACGCTCTATGGCTCGGACGCCCTCGCCGGCGTCGTCGCCCTCGAGACGTTGACCCCGGTCGAGGGGCGAAGAATCCGCGGCGAAGTCGGTGGAGGCGATCTGGGTTCGAAGTCCGTCTCGATCAGCGCCAGCGAAAAGCGCGGAACCCTGTCGGGCTCGGTTTCGCTGGGCCGATCTGAAACCGACAATCAGGGGCCGAACGCGGACTTCTCTTCGAATCTCGTCGCCGCCCGCGTCGAGCGCCGAAACGTCACGGGAGGGTCGGTCCTGGGCTCTTTCCGCCTCAATACCTCGGAGGGCGGCACTCCGGGCGCGACCGTCTTTGGCCGGCCGGATCGTGAGGCGCGCTACGAGCGGGATCTCGTGATCGCCACCATCGCGTCGCAGTTCCGCACCGGCGACCTGTCCCATTCGACGCGGCTCGGCTTCAAGCGCGATGACCAGCTCTCGAGAGATCCCCTCGACTCGGGTTCCTTCCGGCCCACGTATGGCAACCGTCGGGCGGCGTTCGACTCGTCGGACTTTCCCGATCCCGCGGGCTATCGCAACGCGACCGATCGCCTCTTCGGGACCTACGAGCTGCGCACTCAGGTCGGCGCGCACTCGATCACCGCGGGCGGAGACATCGAACGGGAGACCGGACGCCTCGGCAATGTGGGACCCGCCCCGCTTTCGCCGCGGCGTGTGAGCTACGGCGCTTTCGCACAGGACCAGGTGGCGCTCGGCACAAACACCTTCGGAACCCTCAGCCTGCGCGCCGAGCGAAACGGATCCACCGGTACGACGCTCGTGCCTCACGGATCGATCGCGTGGATCGCCTCGCGCGACACGGGCTTCGACCTCACGCTGCGGGCGAGCGGCGGGGCCGGAATCAAGGCGCCGAGCTTCTTCGAAAGTTATGGCACGTCATCCTTCGCTCTCGGCAATCCCGAGCTCGAGCCCGAGCGCGCCCGGACGTACGACGGCGGGGTCGATCTGCGCTTCCGTGAGAGCTTCCGCCTGCAGGCGACGTACTTCCACCACCAGTATCTCGATCAGATCGCCTACAAGATCGTGTCGTTCGCTCCGTTTGTCGGCACGTACGAGAACCTGGGCGAGAGCCGGGCCCGAGGCGTCGAGTTCTCCGGGGAATGGCGTCCAGGAACCTCGTTCCGCCTGGTTTCGAACTACACGTTCCAGAACTCGAAGATCGTCACCAGCACCAGCACCGATCCACTTCTCGGGGCTGGGAAGGAACTGCGCCGACGTCCGCGGCATCAGGGGTTGGTGACGGCGGAGGCCACCTTCGCGCGCGGCACGTTCGCGGCGACGCTGTTGCGCGTAGGCCGGCGGGCGGACTCGGACTTCCTCGGGATCGGCCTCGAGGAGAACCCGGGGTTCACGCGCCTGGACCTGCGCGCGGCGTACCGCCTGAGCGCTCAGGTGCAACTCCTCGCCGCCCTCGAGAACGCGGGCAACACGGCCTATCAGGAAGTCCTGGGCTTCGCCGGGCTGCCCCGCCGTTTCCGGATCAGCCTCGCCTTCGACCGTGCGAGGTAGAGGCACACCATGAGCGAAGCCCGCACGCTCGTCCTGTTGCTTTCCCTCTCCGTCAACCCGACGTTCGTGGCTGCGCAGACGAAGGCCCCGAACCGCGTGGCCTCGTTGAACCTCGCCTCGGACGAGATCCTCGCGGACATCCTTCCTCTCGCGAAGCTCGTCTCGGTGACCGCGCTGATCGACCAGCCCGGCACCTCGAACGCGGTGGGCAGGATCCCGAAGGACATCGCCCGATTCCCCAAGGTCGACGTCGAGCGGCTGATCGCACTTCGGCCAGACCTCGTGGTTGTCTCCGAGTACACCGACGCCGACGTCCTGCGCTCGCTTCAAAAATCCGGCCTGCGCGTTCATCGGATGGTCGGCCTCGACTCACTCGCCGGTTTCAAGCGAGCCCTTCTCGCCCTCGGGGCAGCCGTGGGCGAGAGTGCCAAAGCCGCGGGCCTGGCCGCGGACTTCGACGCGCGCCTGGCTGAAATCGAACGGCGGCTCAAAGGAGCTCACAGGCCGCGCGTGCTCTATTGGGCGAGTGGTTTCACCGCCGGGTCAAAAACCGCCTTCGACGCCCTCATCGCCTGCGGCGGCGGGAGCAACGCCGCGGCTGAGAGCGGAATCACCGGGATCACGAACCTCGGCGTGGAGCGCGCCTACGGTGTGGACCCCGACTGGCTGTTCGTCAGTCGGGACAGCACGACCGCGAAGGACATCCGGTCCCACCCGCTGCTCTCGATCATGCGCTCGGTCAAGGCGGGACAGGTGGTCGAGATGCCGGGAGAACTTCTGGTGGCGCTCAATCACCATGCGATCAAGTCATGCGAATTCATGGCGCGAGCGCTGCATAAGGAGAGGTTCGCCCATTGACCGCGAGCCGGATCTGCGGCCTGCTGAGCCTGGCCCTCGCGGCCTCGCTGCTTCTTGCGCTGTGTCTGGGCGCGGTTCGCTACTCCCCGGGCGAGGTCGTGGGGGAAGCCCTGCGTTTGGTCGGGCTGTCCCCGGGTTCAGGGCTTGACGAAGCCCACCGGGTGATCCTGGGCGAGATCCGGCTCCCGCGCGTTCTCCTCGCGGCTCTCATCGGCGGCGCTCTCGCGGTCACGGGCGCCCTCCTTCAGGTGGTCTTTCAGAATCCGATGGCCGACGCATCGCTTCTCGGCGTAGGCTCGGGCGCCGCGCTTGGAGCCGTGATCGCGGTGAAACTCGGCTGGTCGTTCGACATCTTTCTGGCCCTGCCCGCCGCGGCCTTCGTAGGCGCGCTCGGAGCCGCGCTGATCGTGTACACGGTTGCGCAGGGCACCCGCTCGTCGTCTCTGACCTCGCTGATCCTGACCGGTCTCGCGGTGAGCGCCTTTCTTTCCGGTCTCACCTCGATCATCCTCATCGCGTCCGAGGAGTTCCGTGTGCGCGCGGTCTTCTTCTGGATGGCCGGAGGTCTCGAGGGCCGCGGATTCACTCACCTCGGCCTCGCCGCTTCCCTGATCGTGCCGGGTTGCATCCTCGCTCTGGTGCTGCGCCGCCCGCTCGACCTTCTGCTTCTGGGAGAGACCGAAGCGCGCACCCTCGGCCTCAATGTCCCGCGCATGCGCCTGTTCCTCCTCGGCCTCGCCGCCCTCCTCTCCGGAGCCACCACCTCGATCGCGGGTTCGGTGCCCTTTGTCGGTCTCATGGCCCCGCACGCCATGAGGAGTCTGGTGGGACCACGAGCGTCGAGGCTCCTCCCCGCCTCATTTCTCGCGGGCGCCGTCCTCGTGGTGCTTTCCGATCTCTTCGCCCGCGCCTTCTCGGACAAGTACGACCTGCCCCTCGGCGCGATCACGTCCCTCTCCGGCGCGCCGTATCTTCTGCACATCCTGAGGCGCACGGAGCGGGCGTGACCTCGAACCACCTGCTCGAGATCTCGAACCTCAGCGTCCGGCGGGGCGCGCGCGACGTGGTTCAGCAGGTCACACTCAGCGTGAACGCCTCGGAGCGGGTGGCCCTCGTCGGACCCAACGCTGCCGGAAAATCGACCCTCCTCTCCGCCATCGCCGGCCTCCTCAAGCCCTCGCAGGGCAAGATCGCCCTTGCCGGCCAGTCTCTCGAGGGGTTCGGAAGCCGCGAGATCGCCCGCCGGATCGCCTTCGTGGTGGCGCTGCAGGAGGGCGCCCCGCTGATCTCTGTCCGCGAGAGTACGGCGCTTGGCCGGTACCCCCATACCGGTCCGTTCCAGGATCTGGCCGCGGCCGATCATGAGGCGGTGTCGCGGGCCATCGCCGAGACCTGTCTCATGGAACTGGCGGAGCGCACTCTCTGCTCGCTGTCCGCGGGAGAACGTCAGCGTGCGCTCGTGGCCCGGGCCCTGGCGCAGGAGCCCGGCCTGCTTCTTCTCGACGAGCCTTCGGCGCATCTCGACATCGGCCATGGTCTCGACCTGTTCGCTCTCCTCGAAACCATCGCCACCCGAGGCGTCGCGATCATCGCGGTGATCCACGACCTCGTGGCCGCGGCCCGGTGGGCGACCCGGATGCTCGTGATGGATCAGGGCCGGATCGTGGACGATGGTCCGCCCAGGCAGGTGATGATGGGCGAGCCGCTGGGTCGGGCGTTCGGGGTCGCAATCGCCGAGGCCCGTGCTGAGAACGGCTCGGGCTCCACATGGCGCTTCGAGCGGCGCAGCGGCGGCTAAGGCGGCTCTCGCCGGGTGTATGTATAAAATGCACACACCCCTCAAATGACATTTTGGGGCGAAGATCTGTACAAGGACATTCCCGAGAAGGCAGCAGCCCTCTGGCACTCGCTGGTGATGAACCATCCCTTCATCGACGGAAACAAGTGAATCGGGGCGATGGCGGCCGAGTTCTTCCTTGGCCTCAACGGCGTCGACCTCCTCGCGACAGACGAGCAGCTCGTCGAGATCACACTCGCCACCGCGCGCGGCGAACTGAGCGCCGAGGCGCTCTCGATCTGGATCCGGCAACGAAGCCGCGAGACTGAGTAGGGCTCCGGACCAGAGAGCCGAGTCGGCTCCGGGATCACAACGACAAGCCGCGGTGCCCCTTCGTTGCCAGAACCGCCAACCCCAAATAGAGTCTCAGGATGAGCGAATCCATCGGTTCTTCGGGCCCCGGCATGAAACTTCACACCAAGATCCTGCTGGGCCTGACCGTGGGGCTCGTGGCGGGCATCACGACAAACCTGACCGTCGGCGTCGACAACCCGACGGTGGAGTGGATCAACAAGTACATCGCGGGACCGGTCGGACAGATCTTCCTGCGCATGTTGTTCATGGTGGTCATGCCGCTCGTCTTCGCCTCGATCACGTTGGGCGTGGCGGGGCTTGGAGACATCCGGCGGGTCGGCAGAGTCGGAGGCAAGGCCATCGGCTACTTCATCGTCACCACGGTTCTCGCCGCGACCCTCGGCCTCGTGGTCGTGAATCTGATGCGGCCCTGGGAACGGGTCCTGCCCGAGACCCGGGTCGCGCTCATGGAGCGCTTTGCCGGCGACGCTTCGACCAAGGTGGAGGCCGCGGGCACCACCGCCAAGTTCGGCCCCGAGACGTTCGTCGCGATCGTACCGCGCAACCCGATCGATGCGGCGGCGAAGACGGACATGCTGGCCATCATCTTCTTCGGTCTGATGTTCGGCGCCGCCCTGACCCTGATCGAGGCCGAGAAGGCCAGGCCCATGGTGGCCTTCCTCGAAGCCCTGAACGAGGTGGTCATCAAGATCATTCACTTCGCCATGCTGCTGGCGCCGTACGGTGTCGCCTGCCTGATCTTCACGGTGTCGTCGCGGTTCGGTTTCGACCTCATGATCGCGGTCGCGGCGTTCGTCATCACCGTCCTGATCGCACTGGCGGCGCATGTGGCCATTACCCTTTTCGCAATTCTCAAATTCGGCATCGGCATCTCGCCGATGCTGTTCATATCCCGCGTGGAGGCGGCTCTCGTCACCGCGTTCTCCACGAGTTCGAGCAGTGCGACCCTGCCCACGGGCCTCGATGTCTCGGAAAACCGGCTCGGCATCCCCCGTCAGATCGCGGGTTTCGTGCTTCCCATCGGCTCGACCATGTGCATGAACGGCACGGCGATTTTCGAAGGCATCACCGTGATCTTCCTCGCCGAGATCTTCAATGTCGACCTGACCCTCGTCCAGATGGCCATCGTCATGGTCATGTCCGTGATCACGGCCATCGGCGCGGCCGGCGTGCCCGGAGGGTCTATTCCGCTCCTCGTGGGCATTCTCACGATGTTCGACGTGCCCGGCGAAGGGATCGCGATCGTTCTCGGCGTGGACCGGATCCTCGACATGTCGCGCACCACCGTCAACGTGTTCTCCGACCTCACCGCCACGGCTTTCGTGGCGAAGAGCGAGGGGATCTGGTCGGCGAAAGACGTGCCCGCCCAGACCTAAGGGCGCCGCTCCACCTCAACCTTTGCCGTCGATCCCTGGTCCAAAGGGCATTGAGGCAAGGAGTCATCATGACGAGAGGTGCAAGCCGTTCCCGAAAAGCCCTGGCCGTGGCGGTGGCGCTCCAACTGGCCCTCTCCGGCCCGGTTCCCGCGGCCCCCGCGGCCGCCATCGATGACGCAGCCATCATCCATGTCCTGAACCGGCTTACCTTCGGAGCCAGCGCTCGGGACATCGAAGAGGTGAAGAAGACGGGCCTCGCCGCCTGGATCGATGCCCAGATAGCGCCCGCCGCCGCCACCGACAAAGGCCTGGCCGAGAAACTCGCGGCGATCGAGACATTGTCGCTGTCGACCGCCGAGCTTCGCGAGAAATATGAGATTCCGCCAAACCTCCGGCAAGAGATCCAGAAGGTCCGCGCCGAGCGAGAGGCGGAGACCCCCGATTCGCCGATGGCCCGACGCTCCGAATGGGAGGAGATGAGGAATCGCTTCCCCGAGCTGGCGCGACTGGCGGGGCGACCGCAACAGGTAATCGCCGATCTCCAGGCGGCGAAGATCTTCCGTACCGTGTACGCCGAGCGTCAGGTCGAGGAAGTGATGGTCGATTTCTGGTTCAACCACTTCAATGTGTTCGCGCGGAAGGGCCCGATCGAGTACATGGTGGGCGAATACGAACGGACTATCCGCGCGAACGCGTTCGGGAAATTCGAGGATCTCCTGGTCGCGACCGCGAAGAGCCCGGCGATGCTCTTCTATCTCGACAACTGGCAGTCGACCGATCCGAACTTCGACCCGCGCGCGCTGCGCGCTCAGCAGCGGGGCCGGAACCGGCGGCCCGGCGCGGACGGCGGACTCGCACCGAGGCGACCCGGCCGGCCGGGGGAAACGATGGAGCCCGAGGGTATGGCCAGGTCCGCGCAGCCTCCGAGGCGTACGTTCGGGATCAATGAAAACTACGCGCGCGAGCTAATGGAACTGCACACTCTCGGCGTGGACGGCGGCTACACCCAGGCCGACGTGGTGGAAGTCGCGAAGGCGTTCACGGGCTGGACGATCCTGGGCGAGGGGCCGGGCGGGCCGAGACAGAACAAGGAGTCCCGCTACGGTTTCGAAGAGGCCCGTCACGTCAAGGGGGACAAAAAGGTCCTCGGCGTCACCGTCAAGAATGGCGGCGAGAAAGAGGGCCTCGAGATCCTGCGCCGTCTGGCCGCCCATCCAAAGACCGCGACCTTCGTCGCCACCAAACTCGTGCGCCGATTCGTAGCGGACACGCCGCCGCCCGCTCTCGTTCAGCGAGCCGCGGCGACGTTCGAGAAGACCGGAGGCGACATTCGCGAGGTCGTACGCGTCATCCTCAAGTCCGACGAATTTCTCGGGCCGTCGTTCCGGGCCGCGAAAGTTAAAACACCCCTCGAGTTCGTGGTCAGCACGGTCCGCGTGACCGGCGCCGAAGTGAGGCAGGCGCGTGACCTGGTCCAGCGAATCGCGGACATGGGCATGCCGCTCTATCTCCAGCAGCCCCCCACGGGATACAAGGACACCGCGGAGGAGTGGATCTCGACATCGTCCCTGCTCGCGCGTATGAATTTCGCGCTGGATCTGGCGGGCGGAGGGGTTCGCGGAGTTCGTCTCGATGTCTCGAAGGTGGGCGGTCCTTCGCCCTCGCTCGAGTCGGTCGCGGCGCGTCTTCTTCCAGGCGGTCTTTCCGAGAACTCGAGGAAGACGCTCGAAAGTGAAGCCAACAAGCCGGGCAGCGAACCCACACGGGTTGTCGGCCTCGTCCTCGGCTCGCCGGAATTCCAGAGAAGGTAACCGACATGTCTCTCAACTCCTCCCGCCGCGTTTTCCTCAAGTCGTCGGCCCTCGCCGGCCTGGTGTTCGGCTCGGCTCCGCGTTCGCTCATGCGTTCGGTCTACGCGAGCGGCTCAGGAACGAAGCGCAAGACGATGGTGGTGATCTTCCAGCGCGGCGCCTGCGACGGTCTCAATACCGTCATCCCCTACGCCGACCCCGGGTACGCGAAGGGCCGCCCGAGCATCGCGATCCCGGCACCCGGCGGCGGCCGGGTGGGGACTGCCCTCGACCTCGACGGCCATTTCGGCCTTCATCCCGCACTCGACGACCTCCTCCCCCTTTACAAGGAAGGGCAGCTCGGGATCGTCCATGCGATCGGCTCGCCCGATCTCACACGCTCCCACTTCGACGCGCAGGACTTCATGGAAAGCGGCACGCCGGGAATCAAGTCCACGCCCGATGGCTGGATGAACCGATGCTCCGGATCGCTCGCGAAGAGCGAGTCGAAGTTCCGGGCCGCGGCGTTAACGCAGTCGCTGCCCCGGATCCTGCGCGGCAGTTCGAAGGCGGTAGCACTCGCGCGGCTCGACGACTTCGAGGTCAGGGAAGACATCGAGATGAGCGAGGGACGCCCCATGGGCGCTGGCCGGCGCGGCCGACGGCGGCCCGATCGCCTCGGGGCCTCCACAATGGCAGAAGGAGATCCGAAGGCCACGGGCACCCCCGGCGAATCCTCGACCGCTTTCGAAAAGCTCTACGCCGATGCCGCCAACGACATGCTGGGCAACGCGGGCCGGGAGACCTTCGAGGCGATCGAAGCGCTCAAGGTCGCGGATCCCGCGAAGTACCAGCCGCGCGCCGGGGCTTCCTATCCGCGCGGAAGGCTCGGCGACAGCATGAAGCAGATGGCCCAGCTCATCAAGGCCGACCTCGGCGTCGAACTGGCTTTCGTGGACGTGGGAGGCTGGGATCACCACACCGCCGAAGGAGCCGCAACCGGCCAGCTCGCGAATCTGCTCCGTCAGCTCGGCGCTTCGATGGCCGCGTTCCATCGCGATCTCGGCGACTCGATGAACGACGTTGTGGTCATGACCATGACGGAGTTCGGCCGCACCGTGCGCGAGAACGGAAATCGCGGCACCGATCACGGCCACGGCGGCGTCTCGTTCGTCCTGGGAGGACCCGTAAGAGGCGGTCGCGTCCTCGGCCGCTTCCCGAAACTGTCGGAGGAGAACCTCTTCGAAGGCCGCGACCTCCCGGTTACCACGGACTTCCGCGACCTTACGGCCGAGATCCTGGTCCGGCACATGGGCCTGCCCGACCTCAAGGCGGTCTTTCCGAACCACGAGACCAGCTCAAAAGCGTTCCCGGGCGCGCTGCGCGCCTGAGGCAACCGGCCCGAGGTCGTCGTTTGGGCATTTTTGGAAAGATTTCAGAAGCTCTTAGGGACCTGAACACCCCCTGATCTCTACCTTGTGTGTGCGATCTGAATCGCATTTCACAAGGGAGATCACATGGAACTTCTGAACCTGGCCGGGATCTACGCCGGCACGTTCCTTTTCTGCGCGCTGAGCGGTGTCATCCCGCTCATGAATTCAGAACTGTTCCTGCTGTACCTCGGTTCCACCGCGAGCACCACTCAACTTCCAGCCCTCGTCGTCCTCGCGACGCTCGGGCAGATGAGTGCCAAGGTCCTCCTCTACTACGGAGGCTGCGGCGTGCTGAAGCTCCCCCCGGGACGGGGCCGCGAGAAGGTCGAAGCCCTGCGCGCGCGCCTGTCGGCGGGACGCCGGGCCGCGAGCGGTGTGACCTTCGTGAGCGCTTTGACCGGCCTCCCCTCTTTCTACGCGATCAGCGTCATCGCGGGCGCTCTTGGCTGGCCACTCTCTCGGTTCGTGCTCTGGGGAATCGCCGGACGCTCGCTCCGTTTCTCGGCCCTCGTCTTCCTCCCCGGACTCGTGAAAGGAGTCATGTAATGAACCGTTCGAAGTTTCTCGCCACCCTCGTTCTGTCGCTCATCGCCGCCGAAACGCGTGCCGGATCCGCCGAGGCTCGCTGCCTCGAAACGGCGCCCGGTGAGTGCGTGCAGGTCACCATTTCCGGAGAAGGACAGGATGTCGTTCTGATTCCGGGGCTTTTCGGATCCGCCTTCGCGTTCCGGCAGATCACACCGCTCTTGACGACCGCCGGTTACCGGACGATCGTGATCGAGCCCCTGGGCGTCGGTCACTCCGCGCGGCCAAGGGAAGCGGACTACACGCTGACCGCACAGGCCGATCGTCTTCACAAGGCCTTGGAGCTGTTGCGTGTGAAGGAGGCGATTCTGGTCTCCCACTCGATCGGCACCTCGATGGCGCTTCGCCTGGTCCAGCGGCACCCGGGCGGAGTCCGGGCGGTGCTGTCGCTCGAGGGCGGTGCGGCCGAAGAGGTGTCCACACCCGGATTCCGGCGGGCCATGATGCTGACGCCTCTGCTCAAGCTTTTCGGCGGACATCGCCTGATTCGCGGGAAGGTCCGCGCGATGCTGGTGGAGCGCTCCGCTAATCCGACCTGGGTCACCGACCAGATCGTCGCGGGCTACACCGAGGGCCCGGCCCGGGACATGGACGCGACCCTCGACGCGCTCAAGCGGATGTCGAAGGCCCGTGAGACCGAGGCCCTGGCACCCAGGTTGCCGGAGGTCCAGTGCGAGGTCCAATTGCTCCTCGGTGCTGCCCCTCATGCGGGCGGACCTTCCGAAGCGGAGATCCAGACACTGCGGCAAGGTCTCAAGTTCTTCAGCGTGGCGCGCGTGCCTGGCGCCGGACACTTCCTTTTCGAAGAGGCGCCGGAGGCGGTGGTGAACGCCGTGGTCGAAATGTCCCGAGCTCGCCGCGTCGTCCGCGTGGTGGAGAACTGAGATGCGCCCCCCGGTTGAAGTCTCCCCGAACCTGGAACTTCTCGTCGACTCCGGCGATTACTTCCGCCGGGTGAAGGAAGACATGGCCTCGGCGCGCGATTCCGTGATCGTCCAGGCCCTTTCCTTCGAGGGCGACGAGGTCGGGTTGGCCATGGGCGATCTCATGCTCTCGTCCCGAGCCCGGGATCGACGCGTCGTGATCGACAGCTTCACCCGGCACGTCGTCAACGATCGCCTGGTGTGGACGCCCACCAGCCTGCTCGACCGGAACCTCCAGAACGAGGTACGAGAGACGAGTCGAATGATCGAGCGCCTGAGAGATGGCGGCGTCGGTGTCCGGTTTGCCGGCCCGGCTGGACCATTCCTCACGAGGCTGCCCGCTCGCAATCACAAAAAGCTCGTGGCCATCGACGACCGAGTGGCGTACGTCGGCGGCATCAATTTCAGCGATCACAACTTTGAGTGGCACGACCTGATGCTGAGGATCGAAGACGCGGGACTCGTACGTTTCCTCCGCGAGGACTTTGAAGGGACCTGGAACGGGAGGCAGCAAGGGTCGCGGTGGGCCATGCCGGGCATGGTCCTTCACAGCCTCGATGGCGACTCCAACGAACAGGCCTTCGCGGGCGTCTTCGCCCTGATCGACGGGGCCGCCGAAAGTCTGTTCGTCGAGTGTCCTTACGTCAACGGTCCCTTCTTGGACCGGCTCGTGGCCGCGCGTGCTCGCGGTGTTTCGGTCACGGTGGTGACACCTTTGAACAACAACTTCGGCCTGTGTCGCGACGCCATGATCTGGCACGCCACGAACTCAGGTTTCAACGTTCGCTTCTATCCGGACCGGATGACGCACATGAAAGCCCTGATGGTCGACGAATGTGTCCTGGTCGTGGGATCAGCGAACTTCGACGTCTTGAGCTTCCGGTTTCAGCAGGAGTTCATGGCCATCGTGACCGACAACCGCCTGATCGATGACTTCAAAGTGCGCGTGGTCGAGGAGGATCTTCGCCGGTCGGCGCCGTGTCGAGAGATTCACGGCCGCCTCGCGACCCGCCTCACCGAGGCCAGGCTGGGAGCCCTCGACCGGATCTCAGAACTCTGGCGCTGGGCTCTGCCGCCCGCCTTTCCCGTGGGGTCGGGGTCCTCATGCGCCGGCCAGACGGTCGGAGGTGGTAGCATTCCTATTCCCCAAGGGGAGTGATCTCACCCATTCGGATCGGGTCGCGGACCACCACCCCCCTGGAACTCAAAAACCCCCAATGGAGGACTTTCACCACGTGTCGTTGATGTCGGAAGATGAGAAGCCTTGGAAGCGCGACCTTGTCCGCACAGCCGCGAACCGTCGAGAACAGGTAGCCGCACAACTGGAGACGGACATTCAGGCCGCGCCGTCGTTCGAGGAAGCGCTCCGACTCGCCGTGGATAGTCTCAAGAAGAAGTTCGCCCGCTACACCGCGGTGTCGGCCTATGTGGCCGATGGCGAGGACCTCGCGATGTTGACCGCGGCCAATCGGCCCACCGGCCCGGAGCGCGTGGGTTCGGGTGGTCCGCTCGCGGACGCCGCGCGCAATCCCCGCTCGACCATGATCTCGAACATCACGGAAGAGAGCGCCTGGAAGGCGGTCGGCCTGACCGTCGGATCCCTTCTGATCGCCCCCGTCCGCACCGAAGCGGGCCTCTGGGCGATCCTCGAAGTCTGGAGCGACTTCCGCGATTCGTTCACGCCTCAGGATCAGCGGCTGCTCGAACGAGTGGCAACCGCCCTCGGCAAGAAGACGCCCGCCGCCTAAGGCGCACCGGCCCCGAAAAAAAGGGGCCACAACGTATCTCAGGGAGAACCTGAATGGCCACGTTCCTCGAAGGCATCATCCCCCCGATCGTCACGCCTTTCGAGGCGGACGGGCGGCTGGATCTCGCCGGGTACGAGTCGAACGTGGAGTCCTACGCGGCCTGCGACTTCTCGGCCCTGCTCGTTCTTGGCAGCAACGGAGAAGCGGCGTGCCTCTCCGAGGATGAGAAGGTCGCGATCATCAAGGCCTCGGTCGCGAAGGCCAACGGGCGACCCATCTACGCGGGCACCGGGACCGACTCGACCCGGACCACCGTCGAACTGACGAAGAAGGCCGCCGACGCGGGCGCTGCCGCCGCCCTGGTTCTAAATCCCTTCTTCTTCAAGAGCCACCTCAACGCCGAGGCCCTGCGCCGGCACTACGAGGCGGTCGCGGACGTCTCAAGGATCCCGGTCCTCATCTACTCGATGCCGGGCGCCACCGGCCTTCCCATTCCTCCAGCCGTGGTCCATCAGCTGACGAAACATCCGAACATCCGCGGCATGAAGGACTCGAGCGGCGACATCGCGAACCTGCAGAGGATTCTCGCCGGCGTGCCGAAGGAGTTCCCGCTCGCGGCCGGTTCGGCGCCGATCCTGTACTCCGCCTTGAGCCTGGGCGCCTCGGGCGGCGTTCTCGCGGTCGCGGGTTGCGCTCCCGAAGCGACGGTCGCGGTTTACCGCGCCTTCAAAGCCGGGGACCATGAACGCGCCAGACGGCTCCAGATGGCGCTCACACCCCTCGCGATCGCGGTCACCGCCACGTACGGTGTCGCGGGTCTGAAGGCTGCTGTGACCCTCTCGGGACGACAGGGCGGCGTTCCGCGGCCTCCCCTCGCCACCGCCACCGAAGGCGAGGTGGCCGAGATCAGGCGCCTGATGGACGCCTCTCGCGCCGCGCTCTAGAAGATCCAGGCCACCGGCCTCTTGGACTTCCGCGAGAGTTCGCCTTCTTCACCCGCGGGGATCCTCACCAGAGAGACCCCCGGCCGTCCGGATAGACCTTTGGCCGTGCAGGCCTGCGGAGGCGCGCGGTTCCGCGTGGGGAGGCGATATTCCCCTTCGTGCATGAGGCGGTACACGCTCAAGTAGGGCCACTGTCCAAGCGAGAGTCGGGGCCCGTCGTTCCCCGCACGGATGTCCCCGAAGAGGCGGGTCGATGGTCCACCGCTCACCCTGACCTCGAGGCTCCCCGAGGTCAGGAGGTCCTCGCTCACCCGGGCGCGCCAGACTTGCCGGAACGTATCCGGGTCACGATGACCTCGGCTGGTCGCGAGACCGAACACCGGCATCGTCGGAACGGGCGGTTCGAGAGCCTGCCCGTTCACCTCGATCTTCGGGGGCACGGCGTCCGGCGACTGAACGTCGACGAAGAGCCAGGCCGGCTCGGAAACGTTCGGGGCCGCTGCGGAGGAGGGGACCCGGCAGGAAACCACGAGTGGATTGCCGAGCGACGCCGACCAGACGCCGCGGGTCGTGTCGTCGCGGGAAGCCGCAACGGAACTGGCGAGCAAGACGGTACCGCCGATCGCAGCACCGAGCAGTCGAGAACGACCGTCCACGCCCCACACACGCACGGCCCCCGTGAGTGCGATGGTCAGGCCGATCCAGAGACAGCCCCACACCATGGGGATAAAGAGACCACCGCTCACGCCAAGGCCGGCGAAAAATGTGGAGGGCAGGAGGGCGCCCGCGGCGGCGAGGGCGAGGCCGGCGATGAGACTGCGAAGACGCGCGCGGTTCCGCACGATGAGGTCGAGAGTGAAGGCCGCCCCGATGATCGTGAAC
>CAYNHK010000013.1:0-41880 GCA_964396875.1 uncultured Acidobacteriota bacterium
AAGATCGGCAAGATGCGGGAGGCGGGCGACGAATACGCCAAGGTCGCCGAGTTCTATGCCCGCGACGGATTCCATCTCAAGGCCATCGCGATCTGGAAGAAGATCAACAAGCTCGACCCGTCCGTGGTCGAGCCCTACGCCAAACTCGCCGACCTCTACGCCAAGCAGGGCCTCGTCATGGAGGCGAAGGGCCAGTATCAGATCGTCGCCGAGGACCAGCTCAAGCGCAATCGCCTGAAAGAGGCGGCCGAGACGCTGCGGAAGATGGTCGAGATCGATTCTTCCGACCTCAAGACCCGTTCGCGCCTCGCCGACATCTACACCAAGGAAGGTTCGACGGCCAAGGCGGTGGACGAGTACATCGCCATCTCCGAGGAGCTGAATCTCAAGGGTCATCCCGCCGAGGCGATTCAGGTTCTCGAAAAGGGCCTCAAGATCGACCAGGGGATCAAGGTCAAGGCCCAGCTCGGCCGCGTCCACCTCGCGCAACGGAGCTACGAGAAGTCGATCGCCTACCTCGAGGAAGTGACGGCGCAGGATTCCTCACCCGAGAGCATGATGCAGCTGGGTCAGGCCTATCTCGGAGCCAAGCGGGTTTCGGACGCTCAGTCGACGCTCGAGAACGTCCTCGAGAGGTCGCCGACGAGCCAGGAGGCGCGCATCATCCTGGTCCAGATCTACGCCGTCCAGGGCCGGGCCGATGAGGCCTTCGAGGCGGTTATTCCCCTCGTCGAACAACTCCTCCTGAAGCGAGACGCGGATCGCGCCGCCAACCTGCTGCTGCAGATCACCAGCCGATCGCCCCACCACGTCCGCACCCTTCAGAAGCTGGTCGAGGTTGCTCGCGTCCGCGGGAACGACCGCGCGATCGTCCAGGCTCTCAACAATCTCCTCGAGGCGCATCTCGCCGCCGGCAGCGACCGCGCGGCCGAGGACACCGCGTCGCAACTCGTCGAGGTCGAGCCGGACAACGAGCAGTTCAAGGCGCGACTCGAATCGCTTCGGAAGAAGAAGGCGTCCCCGGTCGTCGCCGGCCCGGCGAAGGTCGCGGTCGAGAAGAAGGCGGCCGCCGACATGACGCTGCCGCCCCCGACCGCCGCCGCCGTGTCCTCAGACCTCGAAGGTCTGGAGTTCGATACCGGCGCCATCGTCCGTCCCCGCGGCGTTTCCGCCGACTCCAACACGGATCGGGAGTTCATCGAAGAGCACCTCGCGGAGTCGCGCGTTTTCCGCAAGTACGGTCTGCTCGACAAGGCCGAGGAGCAGGTCGACCTGGTGCTCGTCCGTTTCCCGAACATCTTCGATGGACGGTTCGAGAAGAAGGAGATCTTCAAGGAGACGGAGCGCTACGAAGAGGCAGCGCGAGAGTGTCTCTGGCTTGCCGGCGTCGCGGGCAAGGATGGCAACGAGAGTCTGGCCAAGATGCTCGGCGACGAAGCCGAGACGCTGTGGCCGGGCATTTCCGCCACTGCCGCCGAAGCGCCGCCCGAAGCGGTTGACGAGGCGCCGTCCCTGGAGGTGGATTCGCTCGAAAGCGGTGGCGAACTCTCCCTCGATTCGCTCGGGGAATCGACGCCCCCGGCCTTCGAAGCATTTGCCGACGCGCCCGCCGAGCCGGAGGTGCCCGAGTTGGCCCAGGCGCCCTCGCTCGAGGCTGCGCCCGCCGACGAGGAGGAGGACCTCAATCTCGAGGTCGGCATGGAGGACGAGGCGGAGACTCCGCCCCCCCCGCCCGAGGCCGAGATGTCCCTTGGGGCCGATCTGTCGCTGGGGACCGAGGAGCCAGCAGAGACGGCCAGCCAGACCGCCGAGAACGCCGAAGCGATGGCGGCCGGCTTCGGAGATTTGAGCGAGCCGGAACCCGCCCACGGGGCGGAAGAGCGCGGGCCCGATGTGGAGTTCGCCTCCGGTTCCATTCAGCGTCCTTTCGCACTCGGGGCCCCCGCGGTGGATCCGGAAATCGCAAAGGCGGTGGAGGAAGTCGATTCCTACATAGCACTCGGTTTCGTCGACGACGCGAAGGACGCGCTTCGCGATGCCATCGCGCGTTTCCCCGGAAACTCCGCCCTTCTGGAACGCGCGTCGAGTCTGGGACTCGACCTTCGGGCCGCGCCCGAACCGCCTCCGCCTGCGGCCGCGCCTCCACCACCCAGGCCGACGGCGCCACCGCCGGCTCCTCCGCGCGAGGCGGCGCCCGCCCCTGCCCCCGAGCCCGAAGCGGCGTCTTCAGAGAACGACCTCCTCAGCGGTCTTTCTTTCGACGATCTGCCTGCGCCTCCCCCCCCCGCCGAAACCCCGGCGGCCGTCAACATGCGGGTCGCCGACGCGGCGCCCGTCGAAGAGTCCGGCGGCATCGACCTTGGGGCCGAGTTGTCTGCCCTCTTCGACGCGCAGCCCGCGCTCGAGGAGGTTCCCGCCGACACGTCGAGGTCGTCGAGCTTCGAAGACCAGGGCCTTCAGGATGTCTTCAACGAGTTCAAGAAGGGCGTCGATTCCCAACTGGCCGAAGGAGATTACGACACCCGCTACAATCTCGGCATCGCCTACAAGGAAATGGGCCTTGTGGATGAAGCGATCGCCGAATTCCAACTCGCGGCGAAGGACCCCAAACGGTCTCTCGAGTGTTCGAGCATGATCGGAATCTGCTTCATGGAGAAGGGCATGGCCGACGTGGCCGTGCAATGGTACGAGCGCGGCCTGCAGGTGCCGGGCCGGGCCCCCGAAGAGTACCGCGGCCTCCGCTACGACCTTGGTGTCGCCTGGGAGGCGGCGGGGGACTTCGGGAAAGCGACCGCCACCTTCGAGGATCTGGTTCGCGAAGATCCGACCTTCCGCGATGCGTCGGACAAGCTGAGGGATCTCCAGTCGCGGGCCTGACCGGAACCTCGTTGATCGCAGCCGATCCGAGTCCCCGGTTCCCCTGAACCTACCGTCGTGGCGAGCGAGAGATTCCACGTGGTGGCGGTTCGATTGATCCAGTTCATCAGCTCCTTGATGGTCGGCGCCACGCTGGTATTGGCGCCATGGACGTCGCTATGGGAAAACCATCCGGCTCTCGCCACTTCCTCGATGCTCCGGGAAGTTCTGCTCGCCCCCTGGTTTCGGGGCGCGGTGACCGGCCTGGGCCTCGTGAACCTCGCCGCGGCGGTTATCGACTTGACCCACCTCATCTTCCGAAGAGGTCAGGAGTAGCGGTTCGTTGAGAGGGAGTCTTCTCGAGATCCTGGGAAGCACGCGCCCGATTCTGATGGCGATCGTCGGCGCCCATGGTGCGATCGCCGCCGGGCGCGCCGTCCGCGGAGGCGCCGATCTCGTCCAGGTGCGCGCGAAAGAGCTTTCATCCGGCGCGCTCATGCGGCTCGTCCGTGATGTCATTACCGAGGTGGGTGATGCCGGCAGGGTCATCGTGAACTCCCGGCCCGACATCGCGGAGCGCGCCGGGGCGGGGGGCGTCCACTTGCCGGAATCCGGCCTGGATCCGCGTGCGGTGCGGCGCGCGTTCCCGGGCCTGAGTGTTTCGGTCTCGCGCCACGATCGGCCGGGCCTTTTGAGGGCGGCCGCGGAAGACGCGGACTTCGCGATTCTGGGACCGGTCTTCGACACGCCGGGCAAGGGCGCCCACGTGTTTGGCGCCGCCGGCCTTCGCGCCGCCCTTCTTGGCGTTGGCGTTCGGGTCATCGCGGTGGGAGGGGTTACCGCCGTAAACGCCTCAGATCTCATTGGATGCGGAGCCGCGGGGGTCGCCGCGATCCGTCCGTTTATCGAACCCGAAAACGCCGAGATCCAGGCGACACGCCTTCGCGCGAGCCTGGACGCTTCCTGCGGGAGGGTGGGGGGGTGATGGGCACCACAACCGCTTGCGCGGCAGGCTTGCTAACCTTGACCCCTCCCGAAAGCCTTTCGTTCGCAATTCCGCGATAATTCCGCGACGCGCTGACCAGCGCATTTTTCGCCCAAGGCAGCAGTTGATGAGATCCCGATACTCCCTATCGCCGAGCCGTCTGGTCGCGCTCGCCGGCCTGGTGGCCGTGATGCAGTTTGTGACCGTGGCTGCGGCGCACGCGCAGGCCGCCGGCTTCCAGGAGTACTACGTCATCGGCCGCGAGTCGCACGTGTACAACATGATGGAGCGGGTCGCGACCGCTGAAGGGGGTCCGCTCGGGACGAACTCGACCCACTCCGTGGTCAGCATGGTCTCCTCGTCCGCGGGGCAGCAAGTCTTCTACGATCACTGGGAGGACGGCCTCGACGTCGGCCTCAACTCGTCGAACATCCTGTTCCCGTCGGCGACTCAGGCCACGATCGGCGCTGCGGTTGCCGGAACCATAGCCCGGGCAGGAAACACGGTAACGGTGACGTCAGCCGGACACGGGTACGCCACCGGCAATGTGGTCGTCATCGCCGGAGCCGCGCCGGCCGGCTACAACGGCGCATTCCTGATCACCGTGACGGGGGCGAACACATTCACCTATCAGGTGCATGCCGCCCTGGGCGCAATCACAACGAACGCGATCACCAGGGTGCGCCGATCGACCATGGTTCTGGGCGATGGGGATCTTTCAAACGGCCGGGCCTGCGACTTCACCAACGACCCGCGGGTCTCCCCCTGCGATGGGAACGCGGCCCATGACGACGCGCTTTTCGACGGCACCGCGGTCACGCTGGACTCGCCGGTGGTCAACCTGCCTCGAAACGCCGCCGCGCTCCACTGGGATGGCGGTGACCGGATCGCATCGAGCGGCGGTCCCCTGTCGCTGATCCACAACCAGGACCCCCAGTCCGACTTCATCGGCGGCTCGGTGGAAGTGCTCTCTCGGCAGGCCTACGCGAACGCAACTTCGTATTCGATTCCCGCGGGCGAGAACCTGTACACGGTCAGCAACACGCTGTACAACATCTTCCAGTACGTCGACATCGACATCGTGGCGTTTCAGGACAACACCAACGTCACCATCACAAGCCCCGGCGCCGTTCCCGGCACTGTGTCCTTCACCCTCAATCAGGGCCAGCACTACACGAACCGGGGCTGCACCGCGAACCCCAACTGCCCCAACGGCCTGATCGATGACACCACACTCGCGCCGTTCATCCGAATCAACTCCGGCACCAAGATCGCGACCACCGGTCCCCTGGCCGGAATGATCCACACCGGAGGCGACGGGAACTACGCGACGGACATCTTCCCGATCCTCCCCGACCTGCTCCACGGCAACGACTACCTGATTCCCTCGCTTGGCGACAATCCGGCGCCGACGAATCGGCCGATGAACCTGTACCTGTTCAATCCCGATCCGGTCAACACGATCACGGTCACCGCGACCGACACCGTCGGGAGCCGGACCTTCACGATCGGGCCAAACGCCACCGAGAACTACAACTCGGATGCCGCCCCGAACCGATTCGTCCCCGCCAATTCCGCGGTGCGCCTGACCTCGAGCGCCAATTTCTGGGGCTTGACGAGCCACGATCACCAGTCTCCGAATAACGACTGGGGTTACGCCTGGCTCGCCACCAAGTTCCTGACTTCGACCTACACGGCAGGCTACTCGCCCGGCGTTCGCAATCCGCCCGCCCAATACGCGGCGCGCGTGGCGGCCTGCCAGGGCGGAACGCCTCTCGGCTCGGATGGCCTCGGATCCGCGTTGAACCCCGGGGCCTGCGACACCTTCAACCGATCGCCCGTCTGGGTCGGCGCCACCAGCGACGCAACGAGGGTGAAGGTCGATTTCAACGGCGACGGTTTGTACGACTACATAGACCTCAACAGCGACGACTTCCCTGACGACGGAGCCTTCAACGACGGCACCTGCGCCCCGGCCGTCAACCGGCCCGGCGCTTTGCAGGACCTGAACAACTGCGTTTATTCGATCAATGCCCTGCAGGCTCTGCGGGTCTACGACTGGACCGACTACGACAACACCGGCACCCAGATCGTGGCCAACAAGCCGGTTTCGGTGGTGTACGGTCAGGACACCGACCAGGCCGTGGGCGGCGATCCGATTCAGGACACCGGCTACACGATCTATCCGAGCCTTCAGGCCTTCCTCGATCCTGTTCTCACCATCACGAAGGCGGCGAGTCCCACATCGGTTTCCGGCCTGAGCGGGGGCGTGGTTACGTTCACCCTCACTGTGAAGTCGTACCTTTTCGGCGGTCTCACCAACCTGACCGTTTCGGACGATCTGCCCGCGGGCCTCACATGCACGCTTCTCGCGGGAAACTATGTCCCCGGGAGCAGCCGGATCACGTATCCGAACCTTTCGCAGCAGGTGGGTGACGTTCCAACCGGGGCCGCCTGTTCGCCGGGCGCGGGGCCGGGCGGCCGCGATCGTCTGAGCTGGACGATCAGTCCCGATACCCTCGGCGAAAGCCAGACTCTGACCATCGAGTTCCAACTCGACATACCCCTCGGCGCGGCGACGACCTTTATCAATGATGCGACGGCGCGGGTGAATCTCGGCTCCAGCATCTTCGAGGCCACGGCGCAGGCGAATGTTGTGCGTACGAACGTGGTCTTCACGAAATCGGTGGTCGACAACAACGGAGGTCAGCCGGAGTTCGGCGACACCCTCACCTACACCCTGATCGTGACCAACAATGGCGCCGTGGCCGAAACCGGGGTGACGATCAGAGATGCGATTCCCGCATCCACTGTGTTCCTCGGGAGCGTCACCGCGACCGGCGTTTTCACGGGCGCCTACAGTGCCGGTCAGAATGCCGTGGTCTGGACAAACAGCGGAGGGCCGTTTGCGGCCGGAGCATCCGAAACTCTCTCGTTCCAGGTGACGGTCAACTCCGGGAACCCGGCCGCCGGCGCGATCACGAACTTCGCGAACTACTCGAGCGTGCTCACGCCGTCCGTGGACTCGAACACCGTAAGCACGGCGGTGGTCAGTCCCGTGCTGGAGCAGACAAAGTCCGGGCCGTCGATTCTCTCTCCGGGAGAGGTGGCCACTTTCGAGATTCTCGTCCAGAACACGGGCGCGGGATCCGCTACGAATGTTCTGGTGCGCGATCCAATGACCGGCACCAACATGACCTATCTCGCGGGGTCTATGGAATACAGTCTCAACGGAGGGCCGTTCCTCGCCCTGCTTGACGGCGCCGCCGACGATCCGGCTCCGGCCGAAGGCGCCCTTGCCGCAGGTCCGGTCGTGCAGCTGCTTCTCGATACGCTTGGGCCTGGCGGCGAGGTTCGCTTCCGGTTCAGCGCGACCGTGACCGGGCCGGGGGGCTCCTTCGCGACGAACCAGGCCTCGGTGAACGCGACCCAGGTGGCCTCTCACGACACCAACCTGCTGCAGATCCCGATTGGTAACGCCACCATCACCGGCCACCTGTTCCTCGACCTTGACGGCAACGGCGCGCAGAACGGCTCCGAGCCGAACCTCCCGAACGTGACGGTTACGCTCGTCTCCGCCGCGGGTGGAACGAGGACAGTGGTGACGGACGCGAATGGGAACTACTCCGCGGTCATGCGCGCCGGCAACGTCACCGCGACCGTCGATGGCGCGGACACCGACATTCCACCCTCATCGGTTCTGACCACCGCCGTCGGCTGCGTCACCCCGGGAACCGCGCCATGTAACGATGTCCAGACCGTCGTCGGCATCGCCAACGCCAGTGTCGCGACCACCAACGTCGGTTACCAGCCGCCCCCGGTTCAGATCACCAAGTCGTCGAGTGCGGGCGGCACGGTGGTCCCGGGTCAGGTGGTGACATACACCGTCACCGTCACCAACAACACGCCGACCACCCAGACCGGCATCACCATCGACGACGTCATCCCCGCGAACACAACCTACGTCGGGGGCAGCGCGCTTGTCAGTATCCCGGGGGTGTTCCGCGTCACGGAGTACCCGCTGACCATCGCGGCCACGACGGGCACGTTGACTCTCAATCAGAACCTCTCGCCGGACTATTTCGTGATCGTCCAGGGCTCGGACCAGGACGCGGATAACGACACCAGCCCCGACGAGAACTACCTGGCTCTCACCAACGACACCTTTGGCACGGGCGACTTCGCTGGCGGTATCGCTGCGAACCTGCTGGCTTTCACCCGGAATGGCGACCAGACCAATTGGTCGGGTGTGGTCACCGTGGTGGAGTGCCTGAGAGACTGTGACGCCAACGGCTTCCGCCTTCGCAGCGCAGAACGCGTCGTCCACACCGGCTCAAACGCAGCCACGGACACGTCGGCAGTCAACTGGACCACCCTTGGCCGGGTAGTGCTGATCGGCGCCGCGAACGGTGCGGGCTGCAATACTGCGGATACGTCGGGCGGCGATCATGAAGTCTGCCACGTCCGTCTCTCGCCCTCGGGCGTCAACACCATCAACTGGTCGCGCAATACGAGCGATACCGGAAGCGCTACCACCAGTACCGTGATGGTCGTTGAGTGGGGTTCCCAGTGGTCCGTGCAGCGAGTCAACGTCACGGGCGCCAACGGCGGCGACGGCCTGAATGCCGCGGGCGAATACAACACCGCGGCGATCAGCTCGGTCGTCAGGGCCAACACCTGGGTCTGGGGGACGGGATTCACAAACGATCCCAGCACTGGCGAATCAGCCGAAGCGGCAATCATCACTCTCGGGAACGGCGTCGCCCAGAACACCAATGAGGTCCTGGTCGCGGTCGGCACCGAGGAACCCGCGGACAATGTGACTGTGAACTTCGATGTTTACGTCATGAGCCATCCCGGGCTGGCGACGGACTGGGATTTCAAGATCGACGGCGACAACGGGGCAGCCACCGCGAACATCCCCACCAATAGCGCCCTCGCGAACCGCATGGCGATCGTCTACAACGGCAACAGCGATACTGGCACCAACTACCCCCGCTCCATCTTCTCGGCTCGCTACACGTCGAACACGAACATCGAGATTGCGCGCCGCCGCGTCAATTCTCAGTTCCCAGCCTGGGTCCAGGGTATCAACTTCAGCGGCGTCTCGCAGTCCATCGTTTGCGGAAACGCCTACCCGCCTGCTGCAAACGCCTGCACCCAGCCCAACGTCAATGCGAATGTTGTCGACCCCGCCGCTGGTTTCACCCTCCCGAGCGGCGGGTCGATCGTTGTTACCTTCCAGGTCACGGTGAATGACCCGTTGTCGCTGGCGGTGACCCAGATCTCCAACACCGCCGGAGTAACGACCACCCAGCAGCCCTCGCGACGCACCGCCACCGCCACCGACAACGTCTCCCAGCCGGGCGTGACCGTCGAACCCAACAACGCCGGTTTCGCGGCGGTTCCGCCGACCGTCTTCGGCACGCCCATCCTGTTCACGCAGGGCGTGACCAACCGGGGCACTGGTTCCGATTCCTTCACGGTCACCCTCGACAGCGAGCTTGCGAACTGGAAACTCGAACTTCTGGATCCAGCGACGGGCGCCGTTCTCGCTACCGATACGAACGGCGACGGCGTATGGGATGGCGGCATCACGGTCAGCACCGGGAGCCTGGCCGCGGGCGCCACACGCAACTACATCATTCGGGCGACCGTGCCGTTCGGCACGGGCGCCGGCGCGCAGAACACGGTGGAACTCACCGCCGCCTCCGCGCTCGATCCCGGAGTCAGCGCGGTCGGAACCAACGAGGTCACGGTCCTGCCCGCATCGACGTTTGGCCCGGTCGTCCTCCTGCCCGACCATTCGGGCGTCGTGACCGCGGGCGAGACCATCGCCTATACGCACCGGATCTTCAATAACACCGGCGCGGCCGAGACGTTCGATCTGACCGTCGACGTCACCGCGGGCTGGCCCACCACCATTCGCGCCGATACCAACGGCGACGGCGTCTACACCCCGGGAGTGGACCTCGCGATCACGAACACCGCGCAGTTGCCCAACGGCGGTTCCCAGATTCTGTTCGTGGTCACCACCGCGCCGAATCTCACGCCGGCCGGCACGACGGAAGTCGCGCATCTGACCGCACGGTCTCGAACGAATCCCGTTCTCGTCGACGCGGTGACCGATACCACCACGATCCTCGCCGCCACCACGCATGACCTCGCGGGCGGCGGCACACGGATGGCCGCGGCTGGAGAGACCACGATCTTCCCGGGGACGCTCTATAACCTCAGCGGGACCCTCGACCAGTATGACTTCAGCCTGACGCCTTCCTCTTTGTTTGGCGTCGACGGGTTCAACCACCCCACCGAGCTTCGGGTGGGCGTCGACGGGAATGCCGATGGCATTCTCGATACCCTGGTCGCCACCGATGCCGATGGCGATGGAACCTGGGACACTATCAATCCGGCGTTCAACACCAACGCCAACGTACTCCCCGACCTTCAGGTGCCGGGAAACGGCGCTCTCAACTATCAGCTGGTTCGTGCGATCGATCCGGCCCAGGCAATCTGGAAGGAATACGCTACCGTGACCGCCACCTCGGTAACGACGGCCGAGAAGGACAGCATTACCGCGCAGTGGATCATCGCGGCGCTTTCCCGCGCCTCAATCCGCGGTCTGCGCGTGGACGCTGCGGGAGTCGTCGAATTCGTGACCGGCACGCAGCAGAACACGGCCTTCTTCAATCTCTACGAGACCGCCGAGAGATCGCTTGAAGGTGAGAGGACGCTCCTCAACGCCACGCCCGTGGTTTCGCCCGCCCCTGATTCCCTTCTGCCGATTCTCTATCGCGTCGAGACCGCGGCGATCAAGGGTCCCTACCTGCTCATCGAAGAGACCGAGACGAGTGGAAACGTGTTCGTTTACGGTCCTTACTCCATCGCGAACACCCGATTGAAGCGAGGGCTCGATCGGGTCGAGGCGCAGATGAATGCGTTCGGCGTGCCTCCTGGCCCCGCTCGGGTTTCGCGGCAGTCCCTGGCGCGTGTCCCAGGCGCTGCCGACACCACGGTCAAGCAACGCCGCCGCGCCGCTCTGAACCGCTTCAGGGGCCTCTCTCCCGCGACCGCGCCCCGAGGCCTGGTGATCGAGGTTGTGGGTCAAGGGGAGACCGCGGTTCCTCTTACGGTTTTGCAGTCCGCCGGACTTCCGGTACCCGCCCCCGCCGAAGAGACACTTAGCCTTCGCCGCAATGGAGAACCCGTTCCCGTCGCCCTCGGAACCAGCGAGGGCGTGGCGTCCTTGCTGTTCACCGCGCGGCCGATTTCCACCGACTACACGGATAAGGCGGCCTACGTGCTCACCTGGGACGGCACTGCGGACGCTTATCCGCCTTCGGTGCCCCTGACCCGATCCTCCGACCCGGACGAGCCTGGATTCATCCGGATCGAGCGCAATTCGATCTACGCGGCCTCCGTGCCGGCGCAGTCGGATCCCTGGCAGTGGGATCTGATGAGCCCCAGTTTCGGACCGACCTGGCCGTACCCCTGGTGGGACCCGGCCCTCGGCGACTTCGATCTTCCCAACGTGGTTGCGAGCCCCGCCCCGGTCGCGGTCAGAATCCGCCTCGTCGGGATGAGCGACCATCACCACACCGTCACCGCCAAGATCAACGGTCAGACCGTGGGGACGGTCACGTTCTTCGGCAAGACCAAAGCTCTACTCGAGGGTTCGGTCACCACCAGCGCTCTCAAGGCGACGGCCAACAAGCTGACCCTCGTCCATCTGGCCCAGAACGAGAACGGCACGTCGGCGCCCGCCGGGTACGCCTACATCGATTACGTCGAGATCGCCGCACCGATGTCTGCGGCCCCGAGCACCGCGGTGGTTACGAATGTGAGGCCATTCCTGCCCACGATTCCTAATCCCGCGGGAATCCGCTATCTCATCCTCACCCATTCCGCGTTCCGGCCCCAGGCCGATCGCCTCGCCGCGCTCAAGCGGGCGGAACGGATTCGCGCCGCGGTGGTGGATGTCGAGGCCGCCTACGATCTCTTCTCGGGCGGTGTTCAGGAACCGCAGGCGATCGCCGCGATGATTCGGCACACCGCGACTCTCTCTCCGGGCCTGCAATACGTCGTTCTTTTCGGCGACGACTCCCTGGATCCGCGGAACTATCTGGGCGGCGGGAATCCTACGTTCGTGCCCTCCATCATGGGGCATGACGGATCGTCGCGCATTCCCAACGAGAACGCCTATGCCGACCTCAATGGGGACGGCGCCCCCGAACTCGCGATCGGCCGATTGCCCGTGACCACACTGGCGGAAGCGGTCGCGGTGGTCGACAAGATCGAGACCCAGTCCGCGACCCTCGCGGCCTCCGGCAACGTCCATGTTTTTGTGAGCGACAACTCAGGCGGTCGCGACATCCACTTCGGCGACAGCGCGCGAGAGATGTCGGAGAAACTGCCACCAACCGCCACGTCCATTCTCGCGGACGTCGGCGGCGGCATCGGGCCCGCCCGTTCCGCGATGTTCGGAACCTGGCAGGCCGGCACCACCATCACTCACTACTTCGGCCACGGCGGACCGGAGATCTGGACCGACGAGGCCCTGTTCAGCGCTGACGACGTGCCCGACCTTCCGGCCGCGATGTCTCCGATGGTTCTCCTCGCCTGGGCCTGCCAGTCCCAGTACTACCAGAACTACTACGGTCCTTCGGTGAACGAGGCTCTGTTCCTCGCGCCCGGCACCGGATCCCTCGCGAGCTTTGGTCCCGTGGGCATCAGTTCACCCGCGCACCAACGCACCGTGTACGAGCGGGTCTACGAGCGCCTCTACACCGAGGGTCTGTCCCTGGGCGAGATCATCCGCCAGGCCAAGGTGGAAGCTCTCGCCGCGGATCCTCTGAACCAGGACGCGGTGGATGGATTCATGTTCTTTGGGGATCCCAGTCTCAAGCTGCCGCAACCGCGGCGGCTGGGCCGCCCGGGACCGCGCATCCCGAGACCCTAGCCAGTCTCCGGCGTATCGATGAGCGACGCCGGCGACGCGAAGGCGGACCTCCGGCGAGCGTTGTCGGAATGCGCGGATGACCTCGACCGTCTGTCCCGCCTGCTCGCGGACGATGCGATCACCGATCTCGACTTGAGGCACGCCCTGCGTGGCCGCCTCCCTGCGGCGGTCAGCGCCTTCGTCATGGAGAAGTCGAAGTTTGGGACGCGACAGACCGTCCTCGGCGCGATCGCGCGGTCCCCCTCGAGCGCGGTGCGCACCGCCCTTCAGGCCCTGCCGGGCTTGAGCTGGCGGGACCTTGCGGACGTCGCGGTGGCCGCGGAACTCGCGCCCGCGATCCGGCAGAAAGCGGAGGCCCTGCTGCTCGACGGGATCACCGCGATGCGCCTCGGCGACCTGATCACGCTGTCGAGAATCGGACCGAGACGAGTGGCGAGCCGGCTCCTCCTTTTCGCCGACGCACGCGTGCGCGCCGCGTGCCTGCACAATGCGCGGCTTCGCGACGGCGACCTCTGTGAACTTCTCGACAATCCGGAGGCGCCGCGCGAGATTGCTTCGGAGATTCTCCAGGTGCACCGATGGGCGACGAGTTACCCGGTGCGGCGAGCCATCGTCCGGAGCCTGGCCACGCCGCACCCCATCTCTCTCGCCTTGATCGCCGAAATGAACCCGGGGGACCTTCGGGAACTGGCCCAGTCCGACAACGTGCCGCCCCTCGTTTCCGCGGTAGCCCGGCGAATCCTGGGGTAGATCCCACCGTTAAGACCACCAAGGGATCGGGGTGGCCCCCGGCCGACGCCCAACTGCTAGCATCTCTCGAAATGACGTTTCGGCATCCGCGGCCGTGGAGCCTATCCACGATTTTCGTGACTCTGGCCCTCGCATCGGGCTCTTGTCTTCGCCCGATCGGGCCTCCGCCGAAGCCGGGCGAGGCGCCCCGCGCCGTTCAGGCTGCACTTTCGGGATGGGCGGAGAAGACCCTCAAGGGCCTCACTCTCGAAGAGAAGGTGGCGCAGATGATCGGGGTGCGCGCCTTCGGCATCTACACCAATCCGCGGTCGGCCGAATATCAGTCCCTCGTCGCCGAAGTCGAGACCCTCAAGATCGGACAGATCACCATCTTCGAATCCGATGTCTACGCCGCGCCGAAGATCCTCAACGACCTCCAGCGTCGCGCGAAAGTTCCATTGCTGGTCGGCGCGGATCTCGAACGCGGTCTCGCGTTCCGGGTCCGGCGCGGTGTGGTTCCGATTCCCTACGCGATGGCGATCGGAGCCACCCGGTCGGAAGAGGCGGCCTACTTCGCGGGTCTCGTCACGGGCCGCGAGGCCCGCGCCATCGGCATCCACTGGGCGTTTGCTCCCGTCGCGGACGTCAACAACAATCCGGACAATCCGGTCATCAACATCCGTTCCTTCGGCGAGGATCCGGGCCTCGTGGGCCGCCTCTCATCGGCCTACGTGCGTGGCGCGCGCGAGGGCTCGATCCTGTCCACCGCGAAACATTTCCCGGGCCATGGCGACACCTCCGCGGACTCGCATCTGACCCTGCCCGTGATCGCCTCGGATCGCGCTCGCCTCGACAAGGTTGAACTTCCCCCCTTCGAGGCGATCTTCAAGCAGGGCGTGGATGCCGTCATGGTCGCGCACATCGCGGTGCCTTCCGTCGACCCCACCGGCGATCCCGCGAGTGTCTCCCGGCCGATCATCACCGGGCTCATCCGCGACCGTATGAAATACCAGGGCCTGATCGTGACCGATGCCATGGAGATGAGCGGACTCGATGTCGCGTGGTCGGGCGAGGCCGCGGTTCGCGCCGTGCTCGCGGGGTGCGACCTGGTTTTGCTCCCGAAGGACGCGAAGATCGCGGTGCGCGAGATCGCCCGCGCGGTCCGCGAGGGACGGATCGCGGAGGCGCAGATCGACGCCTCGGTTCTGAGGCTCCTCAAGACGAAGGAATCACTCGGCCTCCATCAGAACCGGTTCGTCGACGAGGCGGAGATCGGGAAGTATGTCGGCCGGCCCGAGGACATCCAGGAGGCGAACCGCATCACCCGCGCCTCGATCACGGTGGTCAAGAACGAGGGCGGCGTGCTCCCGCTCCAGGTGGAGAGGCCGCTCCGGATTCTCCATCTCATCATGTCCTCCGACGCCCGCAACGACAACATCTCCGGGATACCCGAGGCCGAGTTCCGGCAGCGATACGTCAAGGCCACGAACCGCTATGTCGGACCCGACGTCAGCGTCGAAGTAACGGACGACATCGTTGCCCAGGCGAGGAGCGGAGCGTTCACCCATGTCGTGGTCTCGGCTTTTGTCCGCGTCACCTCGAGCAAGGGCACGGCCAGCATGGCGGGGTCGCATGCTTCCTTGCTCTCTCGCCTCTCCGGCGGCGGCGGGCCCCCGCTGATCGTGCTCGCCTTCGGATCGCCCTATCTCCTGCGCCAGGCCCCGGAGATCCCGGTCTATCTCGCGGCGTACGGCGGCGTCGATGCCGCGCAGCGCGCCTCGATCGGCGCCCTCTTCGGCGAGTTCGACATCAGTGGGCAACTGCCCGTCACCCTGCCCGATCTCTTCCCGGTGGGTCATGGTCTTAAGATCCCTCATCGCCCCATGACCCTCGCCACTGAAGCGCCGGAAGCCAAGGGGTTCAAGCCGGGGACCTTCGAAGATGTGGATGCCACGGTGGAGCGCTTCATCGCCAGCAAGGCGTTTCCCGGGGCGGTCGTCGCGGTCGGCCGGGAAGGCTCGCTGGTTCACCTCAAGGCGTACGGGCACAGAACCTACGAGGCGGATGCCGGGCCGATGACGACCGACACGTTATTCGATCTGGCGAGTCTCACGAAGGTGATCGCGACCACGACGCTGTCGATGATGCTCGTAGATCAGGGGGCGCTCAAGCTCGATCAGCCCGTGCGCGACTTCTTCGCCGGCTTCTCCGGCGGACTCAAGGACCAGGTCACGATCCGCCACCTCCTCACCCACTCCTCCGGAATCGACTGGTGGGCGCCGCTGTACAAAGAGGCCCGGACCATGCCCGAGTACCTCAAGCGCATCCTGCCCATGGACCTCAAGTACGAGCCGGGGACGAAGTCGGTCTACACAGACCTGGGCGTAATGATGCTCGGAGAGATCCTCGAGCGCTCGGCCGGAATGGACCTCAATACGCTCGCCAAGCGGCGGATCTTCGAGCCACTGAAGATGCGGGACACCGGCTACAACCCGCCCGAAGGATTGAAGTCGCGCATCGCCCCCACCGAGATCGACAACGAGTGGCGAAAGCGCCTCGTCTGGGGCGAGGTTCATGACGAGAACGCCTTCGGCCTCGGCGGCGTGGCGCCGCACGCTGGTCTTTTCGGCACGGCTCCCGACCTCGCGCGTTTCGCGACGATGTTGCTCAACGGCGGGGTCTTCGAGAATCGGCGCTACATCGCGCCGGAGACTCTGACGCGGTTCACCACCCGCGGGAACGTGCCGGATTCGTCACGGGCGCTCGGGTGGGACACGCCGAGCGAGAACTCATCGGCGGGCACGTTGATGTCGAAGCGCGCCTTCGGCCACACCGGCTTCACGGGCACGTCGATGTGGATGGATCCCGAGACCGGCGTCTTCGTCATCATCCTGACCAATCGGGTGCACCCGACCCGCGAGAACAACCAGATTCGCGAGGCGAGGCCGCAGATCGCCGACGCGGTGATGCGCGGCCTCCACTAGACCTCAGACGACGTAGGGCGCCGGATCGTAGGGAACGTAGCGGGGCTCCCACATCGCGTTCTTCACCGCGGCTTCGATGTCCTCGTCCTTGATCGCCTTCCCAAGGCCCTGGTCGCGGGCCGTCTTCACCACCGCGGCCGCCACCTTCGCCGCTACGTGGCGCAGTTCACGGACCCGCGGGAAGAGGCTGCCGCTCGCGATGTCCTCGTCCGTGACGGAGTGGGCGAGGGCGAGGGCCGCGGCCGCGAACATCTCGTCGGTCACTTCGCGGGCCTGCGAGATCAAGGCGCCCAGGCCCACACCGGGGAAGATGTACGCGTTGTTGCCCTGACCGATCCGATGGGTGCGGCCCCCATGAACGACGGGTTCGAAGGGACTGCCGGTCGCGACCAGTGCGCGTCCGTTGGTCCACTCCATGATGTCTTTCGGATGCGCCTCGGTCTTGCTCGTGGGGTTCGACATGGGGAAGATGACCGGACGCTCGACCGCGTCGCCCATGGCCCGGATCACGCCCTCGGTGAACGTGCCCGGCTCGCCGGATGTGCCGACGAGAACCGTGGGCTTCATCACCTTGACGACAGTTTCGAGGTCGCGCCTCGCCCCTTTCGGCATCCCGTGAGCCGCCGCCATCTCCGCGGTCCACGCGAACTCCTGTTTGTGAGCGTCGAGCGGCGCATCGTCGACGACGAGGCCATGGCTGTCGAGAACGGCGATCCGTTCCCGCGCCAGTTCCCTGGGCATTCCTGCGGTGATCAGTGCGGTGCGGATGAGGCGCGCAATGCCCACACCCGCGGCCCCCGCGCCCAGGATCACCGTGCGCTGGTCCTTGAGGGGCACTCCGCTGACCCGGACGCCGGCCATCATGCCCGCGACCGCGACCGCCGCCGTCCCCTGGATATCGTCGTTGAACGAAGGGAGGACCTTCTGATAGCGCTCGAGCAGTTTGAATGCCGTGACCTTCTTGAAATCCTCCCACTGCAACAGGGCGCGGGGGAATCGGCGCTTGACCGCCTGGACGAACTCTTCGACCAGGGAATCGTATTCCGGCCCGCGAAGCCGCTTCTGCCGGAAACCTATGTACAACGGGTCGTCGAGGAGCGCCTGGTTGTCAGTCCCCACGTCGAGGCTGATGGGAAGCGTGCGCGAGGGATGGATGCCCGCGGCCGCGGTGTAGAGAGCGAGTTTGCCCACGGGGATCCCCATGCCCCCAGCACCCTGATCACCGAGGCCCAGGATCCTCTCGTTGTCCGTGACCACGATCAGGCGGACGTCGTCGAACGGGGCGTGGCCGAGGACGGCGTGGATCGAGCCGCGATGCGCGGGTGTGATCCACAGTCCGCGGGCGCGCCGGAAGATGTGGCTGTACTCCTGGCATGCGAGGCCGACCGTAGGGGTGTACACGATGGGCAGCATGTCCTCGAGATGATCGAGGAGCACGCGATAGAAGAGCTGCTCATTCCGGTCCTGCAGCGCCATCACGCCGATGTAGCGCTCGAGCGGATCTTCCTTCTTGATAATGCTCGCGTACGCCCGATTTTCCTGGCCCTCCATCGTGCTGATCCCGTCGGGGAGGAGTCCTTTGAGCCCGAAGGTTTCCCGCTCCTCATCGCTGAAAGCCGTTCCCTTGTTGAACATGGGTTCTTGAAGGAGACGGGCGCCGCGGTAGGGCACCTCAATGCGCCGACCGGCAGGGCCGTCGACGATCCGGTACTGTTTCATGGCCATACGGCCACTTTAGTCAAACCCGACCGGCGTCCTGATCCTGATGCATCCGGTGCAGATGCACTACTCGCGGCGGAGCAGGCCCCGGAGCCTTCGGGCCTCCGGCGTGATCTCCGCGCTGAAGTCGAGCTGGAAGGCCCGCATGTGCAGCAGGAAGCGCTCATCGTCGTTGCGGGGCCCGCGTTCCGCAATCTCCGACGTGAGGGCCGCGAAGTAGGTTCCCCAGTCCGGCTTCCTTCCGTCAATGTCGGTGAAGCCGTACTCGTGGGAAAGGGTCCAACTCGCCCACACCTGCCCCGCTTTGCGGGAGACGTTTGGATCGGCGGCGAGCGAGGCCACCGCGCGGCCGACGAAGCACGGGGTCTCGGACTCGATGAAGTGGGGATCCGAACGGGCGCCGTCACGCCAGTTCTCCTCGGTGACGCCAAAGCGCGCGAGCATCGCCTCCGAGCGCAAGAACCCCGGCGTCACAGCGAGCGCGGTCACGCCCTTGCCGGCAAGGTCGGCGGAGAGCGCGTACGCGAGCCGTATGGCGCTCACCTTGGCGAGGTCGTAGAAAAGAGTTCCGCGGTAGCCGAGAAAGTCCCCGTCGGTGATCTCGACCACGAGGCCCGATCTCTTCTCCACCATGAGCGGCAGGGCGTGACGGGCGGTGAGAATGTGGCCCCAGACCGCGGCCTCGAGGATCCGGCGTCCTTTGCCGAGATCGCTCTCCCAGAATGGCGTGCCCCATTCGGTGAGATCGTCGCCGCCCCAGACATCGTTCACGAGGATGTCGAGTCGCCCGGCCTCCGCGCGCACCACATCGAACAGGCGCATCACATCGGCTTCCACGGTGTGATCCACGCGCACCGGAATTCCCCGGCCGCCATCGCGCGTGACCATCTCCGCGGTCTCCTCGATCGTCTCCGGCCGGCCGGGCGTGGCGCCGCCTTCCCGCGTGCTCCGGCCGGTGCAGTAGACGGTTGCGCCCGCTTCTCCCAGCATGCGCGCGATACCGCGACCGGCGCCCCGGGTGGCTCCCGCGACGACGGCGATGGCGGATGAGAGGGGTTTCATCGAGGTCTCCATCAGGGGAAGCGTTTTAGCACGTAGGCCGAGAGGTCGCGACGTTGTTCATCGGTGAGTTCGAAGAGCGGCATCGGGGGCTGCGGCGCCTTCAGGTACGCGATCATCTTCGCAAGGTCATACCGGGCGCCCAGCTTCTCGAGAACCTTGATCGGCATGTCCGGGTCCTTGCCCACGAGGGCGGGATCGTGGCACATGTCGCATTGATTTTCGGTCCATACCGCCAGACCTCGGGTGGCCGCTGCTTCATCGACGAAGGGGGCGCCTCCGCTTGACGCCCCCTGGGTCGAGGGGCCTGGGCCCATCGTCGGGGCGGCCTGGCCCGCCGTCACCTTGAACACCACGCCGCCAAAATCGTCGGAGATGTAGATGGCTCCGTCGGCTCCCTGCGCTATGTCCACCGGACGACCGATCACCTCCTCGTTGTTGAGGAAGCCCGTGAGGAAGTCACGCTGCGTGATCCCGCCCTGCGCGTCCCAGTGAAGCGATACAACCTTGTAGCCATCCTTGGAGGTCCGGTTCCACGAGCCGTGCAGCGCGACGAGAGCCGCGCCGCGATACTCCCCCGGTGTGTTCGCCGCTTCCAGGAAGGTAATTCCGAGGGGCGCATTGTGGGCGGGGAAGTTGTGGACCGGAGGAAGGCTCAGGGCGATCTCGCGGTCGCGACCCTTGCCCAGATCGGGATCGGGAACCCGGCCTCCGTTCGCGAACGGCCATCCGTAGAAGCCGCCCTCGACCACGTGGTTCAGTTCACACGGAGGGAAGTTGTTGCCGAGCAGGTCGCGGCCGTTGTCGGTGGCGAACAATTCGTGAGTTGTTCCAGCGCTCGCCTCCACGTTTCGCCAGGCGAAGCCGACCGAGTTGCGGAGCCCGGTCGCAAAGACCGATCCTCGCCATGTGGAAGGGTCGTAGCGCGAGATCGCGGCCCTCCGCGAATCCTCCTCGACGCACACGTTGCAACTCGACCCCACGGAAACGTAGAGGAACCCGTCGGGCCCGAAACCGATGGTCCGCGTCCAGTGATTTCCTCCGGATGGCAGGCCCGTGATCACACGCTCGAAGGCCCCCGCCGTCTTCCGCGTGACCGCGTCGAAAGCGATCCGTCCCACCGCAGTCATCTCGGCGACGTAGAGGAACCCGTCCCGCAGCGCCAGACCGTGAGGACGATCGAGGCCGGTGAGGAGCGCAGCGCTTCCGTCGGACGCGCCATCCGCGTTGGAATCCCGGAACACGAGGGTGACGCGTCCCTCGCGAGGCTGGCTCACCACCACATCCTCCGCTTCGGTGACGCGAAGAAAACGGGCATTGGGGAGATCTGCGGCGAAGCGGCCGATCGTGAATCCGCGGGGGAGGGTCAGAACGCCCGCCACGCTCTCGGAAGGCACGGGCGGCGCGCCGCCGGTGATCGAGGCGACGGGAACGTTGATCGCGTAACGCTCTGGCAGCCACCACGAGCGGGTGGCGATCGCCACGGTGAGGCAGGCGACGGCCGCGATCGTGACGCCGGCCAGGATCTTGATCGGCTTCTTCATCAATAATCTCCAGACGCTCCGCCCCCGCCAAAACTCCCGCCCCCGCCCTGGAAGGCGGGCCGAGCGGGTGTTGCCTGGGCGGCCGGGCTGAAGCTTGCCACGGCCACCACCGAACGGATCGCCTCGGTCCGATTGCTGTCGTCGAACAACGGGTCGGCAGTGAAGCCCGCCCGCTCTCCTTTGTCACCGGATCGAAGGAAACGTCGCACGCCGATGGCCACCGCGAGACAGACGGCGCCGATGAGTACGAGTGCTACTGAGAGCGGCATCACCGCGCGGTAGAGGCGGATGGTGGCGATCGAGACGCCGATCAGGAGCAGGCCCGAGTAGATCAGCATCGGCTCGCGACGCCGCCATCCCACGATGAGAAGAAGGGGAGGGAGCAGTGCGGTGGCGAGGATCGAAAGCGGCCTCAAGGGGAGAGGCCTTTGGGTCAGGGAGTAGGAGTGTGCCGACTCGATCATGCGCTGGTCGAACGACCAGATGTGCACCGCCCCGTAAAGGGCGAGGATCGCGACCGCCCCGACGATCGCCGCGCCGCTTCGGTGCGAAGGAGCAAGCCGCGCGTCGCGGGCGCCCTTGAGGCAGATGGGAATCAGGGTTACCGACACGACCAGCCAGAGGAGACGGCCCTGATTCGTGTGGGCGAGCAGGGCGTAGGCGGAGAATGCCGCCCCGGCGCTGAGCAAACGGTCACCCCATCGCCACGCGGTGAGCGCGCACAGGAAACATGAGACGCCGAGCACCTGAATCAGGATCGTGCGCGCGCCGGTATCGGTGGTGAGGGCGTCTGCGAAAGCGACGAAACCCAAGACGGCGAGGAGCACGGACGAATACGCGGTAGCGCTTTCGGCGCCCGCGTCGGCCCGCCGGCCGGGTCCGATCTGCAGTTCGGTCAGCACAAAGCACACGCCGGCCCAAGAAAGCAGGAGGGCGCCCCATCCAGCGCTTCCCGACGGTTCGAGGAGAACCATCGACAAGCCCGCAATGGCCCAGACGCCGATGCCGGTGAAGATGAACGCCAGAGCGCGGAAACCCGGGCCGAAACGGATGCGGTCGTCCGGGTACCGGGAAAGAATCCGGTCGATGACCTCGGCGGACACGAAGCCGGCCCGCCGCCAGGAGCTCGCGGCCTCACGGACCTCACGCGCTCGTTCGGCGGCCACCATCTCCGGGTTCATCCCGCGACCTCCCTCGGGAAGCGGCGATGGACGGCGGCAAAGCCGAACACCAGGGTGATCGCGGAAACGCCGGTCAGGAAGAGGGTCGCGGTTGCATCGCCCACGACGTCCGCCACGGCCACCATCAGGCCGAAATAGGCGGCGAGGACGCCGAAGACGAAGAGAGTGAAGCGGGCGCCGCGCCACGACATCCAGGCCAGACCCCCGCCCGTTGCGATGAGGGCGAAGCGGTGCTGCGCCGCGGTGGGCCCGTCCCAGAGGCCCCAGGCGATCGACTGAAGGATCAGCAGCCATCCAAGGTGCGCGGCGGTGGGCTCGAAGTGAGCCTTTAAGTCCCTCCGGGTCAGAGCGCGGCCAAGAAAGACGAAGAGAAGGCCGCACCCGAGGGCATTCAGTCGGACCGCATCGGTGTCGTCGAAGAAACCGAAGATGGAGCGTTCGAGGCTGGTGGCGGCCACCCCTCTCCATGCCGCGAAGGAAACCAGGGCGAGGCCGAACAGTGCGCGCGAGTCGAAACGGAACGCGAGGGCGGCGTAGAGGAAGGAGACGATCAGAAGGTGATACGTCCACAGCTCACCGAGGGCCCGGAACCGCGTCTCGAGAAACGCGAGATCGGCGGCGGCGAGCAGGGCGCCGAGGACGAGCACGTAGTCGAACGCGAAGTGGGGTGCTATGACCGCATCGCGTGAAAAGGCTGGAGACCGGCGCGCCACCCAGATCAGGCACAGGCTGGCGACGAGGCCCACGGCCAACGCGATGGTGACCGGCCCGAGGTTTTCGATCTCACTCCGGAAAAGCAGACCGACGCCCGTGGTGAGCGCAGCCACGCCCAGATAAAGCAGAGCGTGGAGAGCGGGGGCGAGGCTCACGAGTTCGCCGCGGGCCACCCGGCCGAAGAGCCGGGCCTGCTCAGGGGCCAGGATTCCCTCGCCTTCCAGCGACTTCACGGCTGCAGCCACGTCGGGCGATATCACAGGCCAGAGGTTACCTGTGCCCGAACGGACCGGCGCGATGGGAAAAGAGGGGCGCGGGCGAAATCACCCGCGCCCCGACCGCCCTACCAGTTGAAGCGGAAGACGAGTTGCGCGATGCGCGGTCCGTCGGCGAGCCCCGTCACTTCATAAGCCCCCGGAGTGGCGGAGGCCGTGCCCACGGGGGCGAAGTTGGCCCAGTTCCCCGCGTTCAAGAGCTCGGCCCGGAAGACCAGATTCGTCCGGCCCTTGATCTGGAACTTCTTCTCGATGCCCACGTCGAACGTCTTGTACATCGGCCCGGTGACCACGAGTTCCCCTTCACCGCAGCCGTCGTAGCCGAAGTTGGTTCCGTAGATGCCGCTGTCCACCATAGTGATGCAGTCCGGGCCGTTGGCCGGTGCGAGGTAGCGTCCGGTCGGCGCGCCGAGCGCGCCATACCCGGTGGGTGATGTGGCGCTCACGCTGAAGGCCTTCACCGTGTTGTCGATGATGTCCTGCGGCAACATGTAGATCTTCCGTCCGGCGTCGTCGAATCGGAGCTTGTATGCCTTCGAGAACTCCTTGCGGCTCATGCCCATGAGCCGGACGTTTCCGAAGTCGATGAGGCGGCCGCTCTGGACGCGCACCGTCGTGGTGAGCTGCCATCCGCCGATGATGCCGTCGAGGAGCCGGCCCGCGTCGCCTGCGAACTTCCGACCCTTGCCGAAGGGGAGGTCGAGTCCACCAAAGAACTTCATGCCATGCGTGACGCCGCCTTCGCCGCCCGCGTTGAGCGTCTTGACCGGCGGCCGTCGGAGCGACTCATAGCCCGTGAGGTAGGCCTTGCCGAAGGTGTAGCTGGTCTGGAACCAGGCTCCCCTCGAGGCGCGCCGCGCGAACTGCACCTCCACCGCGTGGTAACTCGTGTTGTCGCGATTGGACCGCACAAACGCGCCGCCGAGCAGATCCGGATTCGCGCGGAAGAAATTCGCGGGAAGACCGGCCGCCGCCGCGTTGGCGCGACGCGCCGCGCTTCCGTCGAGACCCGCATTGGCGTTCACACCGGCCGGCGTGAAGGGTTGCGGGTTGAAGATGGCGAGCGGGTTGGTGAAGTTCGTGTCGGTCCAGGATGTCCCCGTGTAGCTCGAAGGGATTCCCGCGGCGGAAGCGGGCCGTCCGTTGAGGTACGCGAGGTAGATGGGGAGGGGCGATGTTCCCGTCCCTGGCCCGAAGTACGCGAACGAGTTGCCGCGACCGGCCCGGATGTTGGCCTGAAGGTTCTGCTGGGCGAGCCGGAACTCGCTCAGGAAACCATTCTCGGTGACGTTCGACTCGTTGTAGTTGATCTCGCCCCACAGACCCCGGCCGCGCGAGCCGATGTAGCGGAGATCCATCGCCATCGACTTGCCCAGCATGCGTTGGACGCTCAGCGTCCAGGTCTGGGAATAGGGGATCTTGAGGTTCGGGTCGAAGATCCGGATGTCGCCGGTGACGACATCCGACAGCGGGTACGAGGGTGTGGCCGCAAATGAAGGCGGTCCGAGCCGCGCCTGGTCGCGGAACAAAACCGGGGTCGCGCCAAGGTTCCCGAGAGATTGATCGCGGCTGGCGTCGATCAGGATGCCGGGGTTGGCGCCGTAGGTGTCGGAGAAGTCGGACATCCCGTTGCGGCTGTACGCCATGGAGAAGCCGCCGCGCAAAACGGGCTCGCTGCCGAGCAGCGCGTGGAGGAAGCCCGAGTTGAGGGTAGGACGCCACGCGAAGCCGAAACTCGGCGCGATGTTGTTGAGGTCTTTCTTGGTGGCGGCCTCGCCCTTCTTGAATTGCACGAAGCGCGGCTTCGAACCGGCGATGCCGGGCTTGAACAGGTTCCCTTCGCCGGAGACGCCGTAGATGTCCGCCAAGGTCGCCGTCGCGTAGCTGTTGTTGAGCGGTGTGTAGGGAAGCTGGAGCGCGTAGCGGACACCGTAGTTCAGGGTGAGGCTTGGCTTGGCGCGCCAGGTGTCGGTGATGAAGAAGTCGAATTCCCGCATGCGGGCCTCGGCTCGCGATGTCCCGAGGTACTTGTATTGGTCCGAGCTGGGATCGAGTCGCGCGTTTCCGGTGATGCCCTGGACGCGTCCGGTGAGGATGGCGTAGAGACCGCGCGCCGCCGTGAGGTTCGCCGCGGAGGCGCCGGGGAAGTTCGCAGTGGTGAAGAGAGCCGCCGCAGGATCATCACCGGTCACCCCGAAGTTGATGGTGGGAACGGTGGTTGAGTTCTGGAGCCAGAGATTCACTTCGGTGAAGTCGATCCCGAACGAGAGGCTGTGCGCGCCTTTGATCCAGGTCATGTGGTCATAGAAGACCTTGGTGGAGGCCTCGCGTGAACTCAGGGCCGGGCCGCTCGCGGCATTGTTGATGTTGTTCCCCTGGTTTGCGGTGCCCGTGGTGGCGGTGGCGCAGCACGCCCCGTTCAGGTTCAGGTGATAACCGCCCTGGTTGGCGATCGAGCCGCTCCACATGCCCGCATTGATCTCGGTGGAGAACAACGTGGCTCCGCCGCTCGCTCCGTAGAGACGGATTTCGTTGATCAGGTTCGGGGTGATCGTCGACCTCGCGGACAGGCTTCCCACATACCGCTTCGAGTCCTGCACGCCGCGCACCGGGAAACCCGGGAAGATCGCGTCACGTCCGTTGAGTGTGTCGGGGTCGGAAAGGAGCTTGTTCATCGTGAAGCTCGCGGTCAGCAGGTGCTTCGGTGTCACCTGGAAGTCGAGCCGCGCGGTCGGGTACTTCGTGAGGCCGTTCGCGGGATTCTGGAAAGTGAAGACCTGCATGTTGGGGTCGGTGAGATTGGCGATGCCTCCGGTCGACGTGGCCGCGGCGCGGATGTCCTGGAGGAGCTTTGCGATCGTCGGGTCGACCGAGGCGATCTGGCCGTTGGCCGCGGCCAGTTGAAGGAGATTGACCTCCCGGACGCCGGACGCGGTGTTGTAGCGGAAGATACCGGCCTGCGCCTGCGTGCTCAGGATGTTGCGATTGCGGGTCACGTCGGAAGGCGTCCGCTGTTCTTCATAGTTGATGAAGAAGTGCGCCTTATCCCGGCCGTCGAATACGCCGGGGATGCGGATCGGGCCGCCCATGCGGAATCCGGGAACGTCGAACTTCAGCTTCGCCTTCGGCGGCTTGCCGGTGATCGGGTCGCGGGGAAGGTCGCGATTGTTGAACCAGGTGTTCGCGTTCAGCTTGTCGCGCCGGTAATACTCATAGATGCTGCCGGTGAACTTGTTGCTGCCGCGCCTTGTGGTGAAGGAGACCTGCGCCGCTCCCTGGCCCGAGGAGTCGGCGTTTCCAGCGGCCGTGGTGAGGGTCACCTCCTCGACCATGTCGAGGCGGGGAGCGAGGCGGGCGAAGAAACCATCGGTGGTCTTGAGGTAGTTGTCCTGAACGCTCATGCCATCGACTGTGATGTTGATGGCGCTCTGATCGAGGCCGGAGATGATGGAGTCGCGACTGCCCGCCGGGGTGAGGACTCCCGGCTGCAGGGTCAGGAAGTCGAGAGCATTCCTGCTCGCCACGGGGATCGACGTGATCTGGTCGACCTGGACGGTCGTGGAAATCGCGGCCGACTGGGTCTGGATGAGCGGAGCGCCTCCCTCGACCACGATGGACTCCTCGAGTCCACCCAACTCCATGACCACCTTGATGTCGAGGGGCGTCGCGGAAAGAAGGCGATTCCCTTTGAGAACCGCTTTCTTGAAGCCCGCGAGCGAGGCGGTCACCGTGTACAGCCCCGAGGGAAGGCCGGGCACCGTGAAGTTCCCGCTTCCGCTCGTCACGGTCTCGAACTTGTTTCCCGATTGCTCATCGGTGACCATGATGGCCACGCCCGGAATGGGGGCCCCCTGGCCATCGACCACCTGACCGGAGAGCGGCGAACGTGAACCGCCACCCTGGGCGAACGCCAGATTGTTGAACGCCACGATGCTGAGAATCAGCACCAGAAACAGCCGAGCCTGCTTCATTGGAACCTCGCTATCAGAGATATGTAACGGCGGAGCGTGGAGGGAACGCTCAAAAAGTTGAACGCATCGTACACCCGATTTTCGAGGGCCGATCGCGCGTCGCCGCGGGAAACCTGATCCTCCGGTTAGGCTTGCCGGCATGATGCAGGGAATCAACCGCCGCTCCTTCCTGGCTGCTTCAGTCATGGCTCCATCCCTCGTCCACGCCGCGGCCCCACGAGTGCGCACGGGCCTCGACCGCGTGGTCGAGTCGAAGGGCGAACCGCTCAAGGGCAAACGGGTCGGTCTTCTCGTGCACGCCGCGTCCCTCACCCACGATGGCCGTCACGCGATCGATGCGCTCACCGCGAGCGGCGTCAGGATCACGAAACTCTTCGGCGCGGAGCATGGGTTCCGCGGCCTCGCCGCTGCCGGAGAAAAGGTCGAGGATGGCGTCGACTCCCGTTCCGGCCTGCCCGTCATCAGTCTCTACGGGAAGAAATCGAAGCCGCTTCCCGAAGACCTCGAGGGACTGGACCTCTTCGTGGTCGACATGCAGGACGCGGGCGTGCGCTTCTACACCTTCGCCTCGACGGTGATGCACTGCCTGGACGCCTGTGCCGTGGCCGGCCTGCCGATGATGGTGCTCGATCGCCCCAATCCGATCAGCGGCCGGCGAATCGAGGGTCCCCTGTCGGATCCCGAGACCGACGTTCCCCGGAGCCTGGTCAACATGACGCCGGGGCCCCTGGTGCACGGTCTCACCATGGCGGAGATCGCCCGGGTTGTGAATGCGAGCCGAGCGAAGCCGGCCGTTCTCGGGACCGTCGACCTTTCGGGCTGGAACCGGGACATGCATTGGGCGGATACCGGTCTCACCTGGGTCAACCCTTCACCCAACCTGCGATCCGCCGCCGCCTGTCTCGCGTATCCCGGGACATGCCTCCTCGAGGGCACGACCGCCACCGAGGGCCGGGGCACCGATGCGCCGTTCCTCAAAGTGGGTGCTCCGTGGCTCAAAGCGGCAGAACTCGCCCGTGCGGTTCGCGTTCCCGGTTTCGTGTGCGAACCCACGACGTTCACCCCGCGCGCGTCTTCGGCGGCGCCGACTCCAAAGCATCTGGACATCCCCTGTGAAGGCCTGGATATCCGGGTGACCAGTGCTCCGGACGCCGAGCCTTATCGGCTGGGTGTGACTCTGCTGGTCGAGATGAAGAAGCGACACACTGAATTCGCATGGCTGCGAGACGGCAGCGGCTTCGACCGCCTGGCCGGGACGAAGTCGCTTCGCGCGGCGATCGATCGCGGCGATACGGCGGATGCGATCGTGGCCGCCAACGCTTCGGCTATCGAGGAGTTCCGACGTTCGCGTCGCGCTTCCCTTCTCTACTAAGAGCCTCGGTTGGCAGACGGGCTCCTGGCCCCGAGGGGCGGCTTCGCGCTCCACCAGACGGCGCTCCGTCCGGGTGGCGAAGGGACTGAGGCGGGTCAGGCCGCTGCGGGTTTGAACCCCTCGCGTTGGGCAGGTGGGTCGCGCGCCGCGATGAGGGGCTGATGACGAGCAGGTCAGTCAGCGCTTCAATGCCGCCCAAACCATGTGTGGCGACTGGCCATTCACCCGGACCATCCGAACCCAGAGCAGGGTCATGTGCTCGAGGTGCAGAGCCTGTTCGACGCCGCCCACGTCCAGGGGTTGCCACCCGAGTTCCCCGATCAGACTTGAGACCAGGGCCTTGGCGGTCGCGTCGTTTCCGCAGAACATCATCACCGGCTTCACCGCGTATGCCGGGTATCGGTTGTCCTCGAAGTTCTCGAACCCGTTGATCGAGAACGCCTTCACCACGCGGGCGCCGGGCAGCAGCGTCTGAACGAACTCCGAGCCCGACTGCGCGCTGCCGAGGCCATGCGTGAGGCCGGGGCCCACCGGGTTCGTGCAGTCCACGAGGATCTTTCCCGAGAAGATGTTGGCCAGCGGCCGCAGGAGCGCCTCGTTCGCGCCGAACGGTGTCGCGAGAAACACTACCTCGGCCCCCGCCACCGCAGCCTCAGCCGCGGCGGCCTGGAGGCCGCCGTTTCGGGCCAGAGCTCTGCGGACGCTGTCCGACTCCGGGTCGGCGGCGGCGAGAGTCACTTCATGACCGAGGCGTTGCAGGTGGTCGGCGAGGGGCGCGCCGACGTTTCCGTACCCCAGAAAGGAGATCCTCATGATCACTCCCCGAGGGCGCGGATCAGCAGGTTAGCGGTCTCAGCACCCGAGAAGTTCTGCTGCCCGGTTACGAGGTTGCCGTCGCGGACCGCGAAACTGCGCCACAATCCGGCCTGCACGTAGTTGGCTCCGAGCTTCTTGAGCTCATCCTCGATGCGCCACGGCATGATGTGCTTGTCCCGTGGCAGGAGATTCATGCCCCACACTGCGTTGTCCGCAAAGTCCTCTTCGACGTTGGCGAACCCGGTGACGGTTCTGCCCTTCGCCAGGAATTCGCCGTTCGGCAGTTTCGCGTACTTGAGGATCGCGACCCCGTGGCACAGCGCGGCGGCGATCTTGCCCGCGGTGAAGAACTCTACGAACTTCGCGTGCAGGGCCGTTGCCTTTTCAAACGTGAACATCGGGGCCTGGCCTCCCGCAATCACGATCGCGTCGAACGTCGCCACGTCGAGATCGGCCACGTTGCCCGTCTTCTCAACCAGCGCCTTGAGCTTTGGGGTGTGGATAAAGCCCTGGCTGATCAGGTCCGACGCGGAGTAGCCGCTCGCATCGTTCGGGTCGCTCATTCCATCGGCTTCGCACTTGCCGCCGTCGGGACTGAAGACCTCTACGTCGTAACCCTTCTCCGTGAAGGCATGGTACGGATGCGTCAGTTCGCTCCACCAGAATCCGACCGGCCAGCCGGTGGCGGTGGAGGTGGTGGGGTTGGCGATCACGATGGCCACGCGCTTGCGCGCCTTCGGGTTCACGACGTTAAGGTCCTGAAGACTCATTTCGTTCTCTCCTGTTTGCGGGTTCGCGAGGAGAGTAAGGGCGAATGGGCATCTTGAACAGTATGGACTTTTGCGTGTGATACTCACCAAAAGGAGAGTGGGACGTGCCTGAATTCGTGGCCCTCGGCCAGAGCTTCAACAATCCGGTGGAGCTTGCCCTTCATGCCCTGGGCGGCAAGTGGAAGATGCCCATCCTCTGGCGTCTCAAGGACCGGGTGTGGAGGTACAACGAACTCAAGCGCGACTTGAAGCGCGTCACCCACAAGATGCTGACCGAGCAACTGCGTGATCTGGAGAGGGCTCAACTCATCACACGGACGGTCTATGCCGTCGTTCCGCCGCGAGTCGACTACGAGATCACCGAACTCGGCCGGACCGCCATTCCCGTTATCGAAGGCCTGAGGAGCTGGGGCGAGATGTACCGCAAGCAGCGGGAGCGCCGATAGCGGGGCGCGACGTTCAGCGGGCAGCGGACGGCCTGGCGTTCTCGCGGGTGAGAGCGCTCACGCTCAGCCCAACCACGAACGTCACCACCGCTCCTACGAAGACGTTCCACGTCCACGCGACCCCGGGCACACCGAACACCCGGGGCGAAAAGAGGCCGACGGAAAGGCTCACGATGAGGCCGGAGAGCATGCCGATCATCGTCCCCGTGGTGTTGGCGCGGGTGGTGAACAGTCCCAAAGCGAAAGCGCCTACGGTCGGACCCGAGGCATAGGCGAGGGCTGCCAGGCCGGCCTGCAGCGCGGACTCGACGTTGCGGGCCAGTCCGGCGACACCTATCTGGAGGATGCCCCAGAAGATGGTGAATCGTTTCGCGAGCCGAAGCTGCTTCTGCTCGCTCGCTCCCGGATCGACGTAGGGTACGTAGAAATCCCGCAGGGTCGCGGAAGCCATGGAGTTGAGAGACGGCGACAGGGCCGCGGCCACGATCGCGGCGAGGATCAGGCCGGTGAACACGCCGGGCAGTTCGTTTCCGACGAAGGTGGGGAGGATCTCATCGGCCCGCGCGAACTTCCGCCCCTCGTAGAAGGCCCAGAGCAGGATGCCTAGAGAGAGGAACAGGACGAATTGCGCGAAGACCAGGAATCCCGAGAGGATCAGGCCGATCTGTGCATCCTTCTGCGACTTCGCCACGAGGAATCTCTGCACGAGGTAGTGATCCGTTCCGTGAGTCGCGATGGTGAGGAACATGCCTCCAACCACCCCGGCCCAGATCGTGAAAGGCTCGTGCACGTCGAAGGCGGTGTTCAGGAACGTCAGCTTGCCCGCGGCGGCGGCCTTCTCGAACGCGCCCATGACGCCGCCGGGCAGGGCGTTCGCCACCGCGACGAAACACACGATCGCGCCGAAGAGATAGACGAACATCTGGATCGAATCCGTCCAGATGGTGGCGATCACGCCTCCCTCTTCGGTGTAGAGAATCATGGCCGCGCCGAGGGCGAGGATGCACCACCATTCGTTGATCCCGGCCGCGACGGAGAGAACCAGGGCCGCGGCGTGCAGGCGGATGCCGTCACCGAGGGTCCGGGAGAGGAGGAAGATTCCCGAGGAGGTCGCGCGCACCGCGCCGCCGAAGCGCTTCTGCAGGATTTCGTAAGAGGTGAAGATCTCGCCGCGGAAGTAGGCGGGGAGGAAGAGGAACGAGACGATCAGACGTCCGATGACGTAGCCGAAAACCAGTTGCAGGAAAGTGAAGTTTCCGGTGTACGAGGTGCCGGGCGCGCCGATAAAGGTGAGGGTGCTGGTTTCCGTGGCCACGATGCACGAAGCCACCGCCCACCACGGCACGCTCTTCCCGCCGAGGAAATAGCCGCGGACCCCGCCGCTGTGCCGTTTGCCGAGCCACGTACCGAAGGCGGTGATGCCCACGATGTAGGCGATCAGGACGAGGACGGCGGAGAGGGGAAGCTGCAAGGGGCTCCTTAGCCGGCTCGGCGCACGATCACCAGCGTCGCGTCGTCATCGAAGGGGCGTTGTTCTCCGAAGGTGTCGCACTCCTTGAACACCGCGGCAAGGATTTCCGTCGCGGGACGGCCGAGATTGCGCCGGACGGTTTCGATGAGTCGCGCCTCTCCGTAGAACTCATCGGACCGGCCACGGCGCTCGAGGATCCCGTCGGTGCAGAGCACGAGGCACGAGCCCGGGGGAACAACGGCGAGGCCTCGCTTGAAGCGGACCTCGGGCAGCGGGCCGATGACGGTGCCGCCTGAACTCAGGCGCTCCACCGAGTCTTTCGAGATGAGGAGGGGACTGGGATGGCCGGCGTTCACGTAGGTGATCGTGCCATCCTTCTCGAGCTCGGCGTAGAAGACGGAGATGAATTTGCTCGAGAGCGTGCTCTCGTGGATTACGCGGTTGAGACGCTGGAAAACCGAGGCGATGCGAAGATCCTTCTCGAGTCCCATCCGCAGGCCGATGACCACGTCGCGAACCAGCAGGGCCGCGGGCAGGCCGTGCCCGGAGGCGTCGCCGATGGCGATGCCGAGTATCTCGTCGGCAAGCACCTTGCGATAGTCGAAGAAATCGCCCCCGACTTCTTCGGCCGGATGAGAGCGCTGCGCCATGTCGAAGGGCGGAAACGCCGGGGCGACGTCGGGCAGAAGGCTGGCCTGAATCTCCGCCGCCTCGCGGAGGCCGCCTTGAAGACGCTCTTCCATCAGGCGCGAGGAGAGCGAGGCGCGCAGGGTGTTGAGGGTGAAGTCGATTTCTTCTCCCTGAAAGCCCGCACCCAGGAAGAAGACATAAACGTATCGCCGGGGATGCCGGCCGACGACGCAGGCGGCATAGGCAATACCTTCACCGAAGGGCTTCGCTGCCGCCACACTGGCCGGGTCGGCGTAGAGGAAGACGCGGTGCTGCAGCACCGAGGAAAGGGGCGTGGTGTCCGCGGAAAGGGTGTCGAACGCGCCCTCGGTGGCCTCGCCGAGCTGCTTCGAAAGACGGAAGCCCGAGGGCCGTTCCATGTAGAGCGAGGCCGACTTGAATCGCAGCGGCTCAGCCAGTTCGCGGAACACTCCGTCGAGGAACGCCTCGACCAGACGCCGCGGCGTTCGAGCCTTCTCGATGGACCGGAAAAGCGCGTCGAGCCGCCGGTAAAGGTGTTTGGCTTCTAGCTTCGGCGACGTGGTGCCCTGCGCTGAGCTTGCGGAAGCGACCGGGGCCGCGGGCGAATTCATCCTCAGTTCTTTATCGGCGTGGTTTCAACGGGGAGGTCGGTTCGCCGGCTCCACTCGTCCCAGGAGCCGTCGTAGACCCTCGCCTTGAGGCCCAGTCGCTTGGCGGCGAGATACACGAGGGTGGCCTGCTGCCCGGTATGGCAGTAACTCACCACCGTGTCGCCCGCCTTGACCCCCGCGGCCTTGAAGATGTCGGCGATCTCGGGCTCGGACTTCATCTTGAGGTCATCCCCGGCAAGGCTTTTGAAGGGAATGTTGCTGGCGCCCGGGATCCGTCCGGCCCGGGGCATCGCTCCGGCACTCGTGCCATCGAAGAACTCCGGAAGGCGCGCATCAACCACATGGAACGCCTTGCCACCGAGGCCCGCGCGAATCTCATCGGCCGCGATCAGAAGTTCGGGGCGTGGCGCTTTCGTGATCCTGCCTGGCGTCCTCAGCTTCACCTCGCTCGTCACCACTCCCCCCAGGGCCTTCCAGGCCGGCAAACCGCCGTCGAGCACGGAGGTCTGCTCGCCCAGTCCCGCCGCGTCGAGGCTGAAGTAGACGCGCGTGGTGGGTGAGATGGAATCCGTCCCGAAATAGACCACGATCCGCGAGTCGTCGCTCACGCCCAGGCTTTGAAGTTTCTCGCGCAATGCGTCGGGGGGCAGGAGCTGGATCATCAAGGCGCCGTCCACCCGAGGGATCGAGAGATCCTGGGGAACCACGAGCTGGGCGCCCGGAATGTGCTCCTTCTCGAAGTCGGCCTTGGCTCCGATGTGGAAGAGGACGAGCTTGGGATCGTTGAGATTCTCCTTGAGCCATGCGGCGGAGACGAGCAGGTCTCCGGCCGGGGCGAGCGTGGAGAGGGCGAGGAACAGCGCGGAAACGGCAGGCGTCTTCACGAGGGGCGCTCCTTTGTTTGAGGGACCGATGCTCCGTCCGATTGTGTCACGGCTTTTCCCCGGTGGCGACCGGCAAAGACGGATCGGAACTCCATTCGCTCCACGATCCGCCATAGAGCCGGCCCTTGAAGCCGGCGACCGCGAGCGCCAGCAGATCGTGGGTCGCAGTGATTCCGGAGCCGCAGTACACGATCGGCTCCTGATCGTCGCTGACCCCGAGGGATGCGTAGTGGGCCCTGAGCTCGGCCGCGGGCCTCATGACGGGATAAGCGTCCTTCGTGAGGTTGAGGGTGTAGGGAGCGTTCTTCGCACCGGGGATGTGACCGGCGCGGGGATCGATGGGCTCCGTTTCGCCCCGGTAGCGTTCCGGGAGTCGGGCGTCGAGGACGATCGCGCCGTCCTTCACCGCGACCATCTGGCCCTTGGAAAGAACCAGCTCCGGGCGGGGGGCGGCGACGAAGTCCGTCATGGTCGAGATCGAGGGCGGCTGATCCGTGACCTCGCGGCCCTCGGCGATCCACTTGGTGATGCCCCCGTCGAGCACCGCGCAGTCGTCGAAACCGTAGGCCTTGAGGACGAACCAGACCCGCGACGCCATGGCCCCCGCGGCATCATCGTAGACCACCACCTTGACGCCCGTCGTGATGCCGTAAAGGCGGATGACGTTTTGAATCTGATTGGCGGAGGGGAAGGGATGACGACCGAGCGGTCCGCCGCGTGCTCCGCCCGGTCCCGCGAAGTCATGCTCGAGGTCGGCGAAAAAGGCGCCCCGGATATGCCCGGCGCTGTAGGCATCGATGCCCTTCCGGCTGGGATCGAGGTACCAGCGTGCGTCGAGGATTCGCAGCTTGGGATCGCCGAGGCGGCCTGCGAGTTCGGAGGTCGAGATCAGTGACATGTAAAGCCCGCCCGGAGTGGTGAAGGCGAAAGACGCGTCAACGCGCCATCTTCGCGAAGGGAGAATCGATCTTCTGGAAATCCCGAGGTGTCTCGAAGAGAGCCCCATCGATCGCGCCACGGCGAATGTCCGTGGCCACCGTGGATGTCTCGATCTTCCGGCCCATCAGGCTGAGCGCCATCGACGAAGCCAGCGAGAGTCCGGAGATCTCGCGCAGCTTCTCGACCATCTTGTTGAGGCCGGAGTGGCCCTTGGCGATGGGCGCGGTGACGAGAGCCAGGTTTCGCAGATGAGCCCGGTCAAAGGGGAGGTCGAAGGCCAGGGCGGCGCACGTCTCCATGCGGGTCTTCTCGCCGAGAGCCACGACGTAGTCCTGGCAGGGAAGGGAGGCGACGGTGCGGATCTCTCCCCTGGTGAGGGTCACGTCGCGGGCGGCATCGCCCATCATCTTCTTCCGCAGGCCTTCAGGGATGCCCGCCATCGCCTTCTCCATTTCGGCGCTCACCGACGTCATGGCCTGCTCGATCTCCTGGAACGTGGTTTCCGAGTATTCCTTCTTCGTCATCGACATCATGACGATGCGCCCGGTGGCGAGATCGACCAGGGTGGCGGCGTCGCCCTGATCGAAGCGGACCTTCGTGGCGGTGTAGTAGTGGGTCGCGGTCTTCTCCCAATCGGGACCGCTGACCCTGAAGACGATCGTCACCCCCGCGAGGGAGGGGGTCTCCAGCGCCCGCGCGTCCCGGGGCGCGATGACGCTTGCGATGAAAGCTCCGGCGAGGAGGACGAGAGGTGATGTCATCTTGATCGACGCGGCATAGCATAAGGTTGGAGAATGCCTCGCCCCGAACGACACCTGCTGATCTGCGCGAACAACCGCGGCCCCGACCACCCGCGAGGCTCGTGCGGCGAGAAAGGCGGGGAGAAACTTGTGGGGTTGATGAAGGACCTCATCCGGGAGAAGGGTCTCAAGGACCGCGTCCTGGTGAGCCGCACCGGCTGCCTCAAGCACTGCAGCCTGGGCGTGACCGCGGCCGTTTATCCCGAGAATGTCTGGTATCGCGGAGTCACAGAAGGAGACCTCGAGGAGATCTGCTCGTCGCATCTGGCCTCGGGCACGGCCGTGGACCGACTTCGCCTTCCCGACGAGGCGCCATGGGAGTGAGGTTGACGGGCGTTTTCAACCTCGTCAGAATCCGACCCAACTCCTCTCCCCCGAGAACCGAATGAAGTACTTGACGACACTCGAAGTCGCCCACGAACTGGGCGTCAGCAAGCAGACGGTTCTCAACTGGCTCTACGCGGGGCGGATTCAAGAACCCCCGCGCAACGCGCAGGGTTACCGCTTGTGGAGCCCGAGTCGGGTCGACCTCGTCCGCGCGATGATGCAGGACGGTCGCGTCCACAAACGCACGATCATGCATCAAAAGCCCAAGGCCACCGCGGCGTTTCTCACCGACTACGCTCGCGAAGTGGCGGGGGTGCTGGTCGAGGCCGGAATCGCCGAAGTGGCCTTCACCCGCGAACTTTCGAAAGCCCTGACCCGGCAGCGCCGCAGCGCGCGTTGAGCGTCTCGCTCTGCTACCAGGGGATCGTCGTACCGTCGAAGAGGCGGAATCGGGCGGCCCCGACCGGCGACTTCGCCGCGATCAGCTGCCGCATCGCGCGCACGCTGTCTCCCACGGTCTCGCGAGCATTGGGTCCGCCCATGTCGGTCTGAACCCATCCGGGCGAGAAGACCTCAACGCTGACCCCTCTGGCTTCCAGATCTCGCCCGAGGGTCGCCATCGCCATGTTGAGCGCGGCCTTGCTCATCCGGTACGCGTAGTGACCGGCCGATCCGTCGGCGATGGATCCCATCGAGCTCGACACGGCGACGATCTTCTTCTCGCTGCTCCGCGCCACATGCTCCGTGAAGGCCTGGGCCACGACGAGGGGAGCGATGGCGTTGATCCTCATGACCTTGGCCACGATCTCCTCGTCGATGTGGCCGAGCGACTGCCGGAGGTCCTTGTCGCTCTCCGCCTTGGGTCCGAAGACGCCGGCGTTGTTGATGAGGACATCGATGGGCTTCTCGGCCAGGGCGCCGGCCAGGCGCTGTACCGCCTCGGTTTTGGTCACGTCGAGGGCATGGACGAAAAGGCGATCGCGATTGGCCTTTTCGAGGGCCTTCAGTTCGGCCGCTCCTCCAGGCCTCCGGCAGCAGGCGTGCACAACATCGCCATCCGCCACGTATTGCTTCACGAATTCGAGACCGATGCCGCGATTGGCGCCGGTTATAAAGACGGTTCGCATACTTCTCCCACTCTCTTTTGGTACGGCCCCACTCTGGAATGTCCTGAAGTATAGGAGGGAGGCGGATGTCTTTGGGTCAGGAAGGGGGGAGAGGCGGGAGCCCGCGATCGCGGCGAAGCTTTTCAGCCTCCTCGGTGGTTACCTCGAAAAGGAAGTGCGTGAAGGCCACGTGCCCGATCGGCGTCTTTCCCGATTCGCGAAGCCACTCCATCCGGCGTCTTGTCACCACGCCCGTGAGCTGATTCGCTCCGACCAGGAGCCGTCCCGCGAACGGCCGGGCCGGCGCCCGTAGAACCTGCGGGTTCGCTTGAAGCCAGGCCTCCACGCGGTCCCGGGTCTGCCCCCACTCGAGGTTGGAGTCCGCGGCGATCCGGTAAGTGAGCCTGGGGTCGACCAGTTCGTTGAAATAGGAGAGCGGGTCATCCCCATGACGGATGAGAGAGGCGGCGGACAAGGCAAGGGCGATGACGCCCGCGATGAGACGCGCGCGTGAGCGCCACAGGAAGGGTCCGAGACACCCGGCGAGGACGAACAGCGGCGGCATGGCGACAAGGAAATGGCGCATTCCAATCTGCGCACGAAACAGGAAGCTGAAGTAGAGAGCGAACACGCCGAAGGCGCAAAGGAGCGTGATCTCGTCGACGCGGAGGGAACGGCCTCGCTGCTTCGCGAGAAGTCCTGCCGCGATAACGAGGGCGAGAACCGCGGGGATCGGCGTCTTGAGCAGCCCGAGGACCAGGAAGTACGCGGGGAAGCCCTCGCTGCCCGGCTCGCGGAGTTCGCCCAGGAAATAGATGTTCCCCGAGCCGCCGCCGTTCCGTTCGCGATGGAACACTCGATCGAGACCCTCCACGAAGGGACGCGGGACCGGGAGGGGAATATTCGCGATCACCGGGAGTTTGCGGAGTTCCCGGAACTGCGGGCTTTCGAACTTCTGGTCCCGGAGAGATCCAAACGTCCCGTCAGCCAGAAAACCCGCATTGATCACGAGCAGAGCCGTGGCGATGGCGAGAAGTCCGCCGGCCATGGCGCGTTTGCCCCGCGGGCGTCCGGTGGGTGCGAGCTTCTTGAGACTGAGGACCGCGGTCACCGCGAAGATGATGGGAAGGTAGGCCGCGGTGTACTTCGAAATCGAGGCGGCTCCCACGCAGATCCCCAGGATGAGGCTTTCTCGACCGCCCGGCTCTTCGAGCCAGCGGGCAAAGGCGCGCAGGGAGAGCAGCAGGAAGAGAGCGCCGAAGATGTCGGTGGTGACGAGCGTCGAATGGGCGAGGAGATTCGGATCGAACGTGAACAGACCGAACGACACGAGCGCCCCCGGCCAGCCAAACAACGCGCGCGACCAGGCGGCGATCGCAAGGCCCAGCGCCAGTCCGCCGAGCAGGGTCGGGACACGCGCGAGCGTCCAGTCGCAGGGACCCGAGAATTCGCTGGCGTCACGCGACGCCGACCCGAGTTTCTCGAGGACGAAGCAGGGGAGGGCGTTGAGCGCCGACACCGGCATCTTGGAATCGTCCCACCGTTCGGCGACACCGCGAAGAATGCGGTGGCCGTATCGGTAGTGGCCGGGTTCGTCGGTGGTCGGCGACGCGGCCCCGATCGACCGAATCCCGAGGAGCAGGAAAACAAGGCTCAGGGCCGCAATCCAGGCCTTGGCGGCCCAACCGGAGGCGGGCGCGATGTCGAGGCGGGAGGATTCGTCTCTCATCGCGTTGTGGATTATAGGCAGGCGTTCGCCCTCAACTCGTCAGGCACGAACGTCCTCCGCGGGAATGGAATGAGCACCACGGGCACGACCACGACCGCAGCGGAGCCGCATCAGGGAATGATGCCTCTGCACTATTTGGGGATGCGTTTGGCTCATTTCGGATCCGGGGGGCGCGAGTAGGTTGAAGGGCGCAGGCGCGGCTGCAAGTCGAGCCAGACGCCGGTCTCATCGCTGCAGGTTCAGGGAGGTTCAGGCATCTTGGCCCGAGGAGGCGCAAGATGAACGAGCCACGCAGGCGGGGCGTAATGTTCCAAGGCAGGCTGCGCACGGAGCCGGGGCCCATGAGAGCGACTTTGAGGGTCCGCGCCGCCTTTGTGGTCCTCGCGGCGCTTGGTGCGGCTATGCCCGCTCGGGCCCAGGTCACCCGCGGGTTCTGGGATGGGTCGCAGACCAATGGCAGCACCTACGATCTCGTGGTTTCCAACCAGAACGGCGAGAAGGTCCGCCAGCTCGTCATTGGCTATAACGACTGTGGTACCGGGACGATCACGGCAACCCTTGGGGCCACGCCCATCACGGGCAACACTTTTTCGGTCGCCAACCTCAACTTCTGTCCTCAAGTCACGACGACGAGCGGCACTTTCTCCTCCCCAACGAGCGCGAGTGGCAGCGTAACGCTGCAGTGGACCGCGATACCCTATGTTTGCCCTTGCTCCCTGACGGTGACGCGCAGCTGGAGCGCCTCGTGGTCACTGACGCCTGACGTCGAGGTCAAGCTCAGCTCGGCAAGCGGTTCCGTGCCCGAATCGGGCGGGGTCGCGAATGTCGACGTGGTCCTGACCACGCGCTCGGGCGCCGCCACCACCGCGGCCCTCACGGTCAACTACGCGACCTCCGATGGCTCGGCGCTCGCCGGCAGCGACTTCACGCAGAACACAGGCACGCTGACGTTCGCCTCGGGCACCGCCAGCGGGAGCACTCAGACGATTGGCGTGCCGATCACGGACGATCCCGACCACGAACTGGACGAAGCCTTCACCGTGACACTTTCGGGCCTCGCCTCCACCCTGGTCGGCGCGTCGCTCGAGAGCCCGAGCAGCCAGACGGTCACGATCCTCGACGACGACCTGCCCCCGGCGACGCAGATCGCAATCAATGGGGGGGACAACCAGGCCGCGAGCGCGGGGAGTTCGGTTGCAACGCCTCCGTCGGTGATCGTGCGTGACGCCGGGAACAATCCTGTTTCGGGGGTGTCGGTGACGTTCGCGGTGGCGAGTGGTGGCGGGAGCCTGACCGGCGGAACGCAGACCACGAACGCTTCTGGCATAGCCACCGTCGGGAGTTGGACGCTGGGTACGACCGCGGGCACGAACAACAACACGCTGACGGCCACGTCCACCGGGCTGACCGGTAGCCCCGTCACGTTTACGGCGAGTGCAGTGGCGGGCGCCGCGACTCAGATGGCGGTCAACGCCGGGGACAATCAGACGGCCACGGCGGGAAGTACGGTGGCGGTGTCTCCATCGGTGATTGTTCGGGATGTGTTCGACAATCCCGTTTCGGGGGTTTCGGTGACGTTCGCGGTGGCGACTGGAAGTGGGAGTCTGGTCGGCGGAAATCAGACGACGAATGCATCCGGCATAGCGACGGTGGGCAGCTGGACGCTGGGGCCGACGGCGGGAACGAACAACAACACCCTGACCGCGACGTCGGCCGGACTGAGCGGGAGTCCGTTGACGTTCACAGCGAGCGCGAGCGCGGGCGTGGCGACCCAGATCGCGATCGATGGCGGGAACAACCAGACGACGACGGCGGGAACCGCGGTAGGAACGCCTCCGTCGGTGATCGCGCGCGATGCGAACGGCAATCCTGTTTCGGGGGTGTCGGTGACGTTCGCGGTGGCGAGTGGTGGCGGGAGCCTGACCGGCGGAACGCAGACCACGAACGCTTCTGGCATAGCCACCGTCGGGAGTTGGACGCTGGGTACGACCGCGGGCACGAACAACAACACGCTGACGGCCACGTCCACCGGGCTGACCGGTAGCCCCGTCACGTTTACGGCGAGTGCAGTGGCGGGCGCCGCGACCCAGATCGCGATCAACGCTGGGGACAATCAAACGGCCACGGCGGGAAGTGCGGTGGCGGTGTCTCCATCGGTGATTGTGCGGGATGTGTACGACAATCCGGTTTCGGGGGTTTCGGTGACTTTCGCGGTGGCGAGCGGCGGGGGGGGTGTGACGGGCGGGACGCAGACGACGAATGTATCCGGCATAGCGACCGTGGGCAGCTGGACGCTCGGCCCGACGGCGGGTACGAACAACAACACTCTGACCGCGACATCGACGGGTCTCGCCGGGAGCCCGGTCACGTTCACGGCAAGTGCGACCGCGGGCGCGGCGAGCCAGATCGCGATCAACGCCGGGAACAACCAGACGGCGACGGCGGGAAGTGCGGTGGCGGTGCCTCCATCGGTCATCGTGCGAGACGCGAACAACAATCCGAAGTCTGGCGTCTCGGTGACGTTTGCAGTGGCGAGTGGCGGCGGCAGTCTCGTGGGCGGAACGCAGATCACGAATGCGTCCGGCATAGCGACGGTGGGCAGTTGGACCCTGGGACCAACGGCGGGTGCGAACAACAACACGCTGACCGCGAGTTCGACCGGCCTCACCGGGAGCCCGGTCACGTTCACGGCGAGTGCGAGCCCGGGCGCGGCGAGCCAGATCGCGATCAATGCCGGGAACAACCAGACGGCGACGGTCGGAAGCGCGGTGGCGCTGCCTCCTTCGGTGATCGTGCGAGATGCGAACAACAACCCCATTTCCGGCGTCTCGGTGACGTTCGCCGTGGCGAGTGGCGGCGGTAGTCTCGTCGGCGGAACGCAGACGACGAATGCAGCCGGCATAGCAACAGTGGGCAGCTGGACGCTAGGGCCGACGGCGGGTACGAACAACAACACTTTGACCGCGACGTCGGCCGGACTGA
>CAYNHK010000014.1:0-40227 GCA_964396875.1 uncultured Acidobacteriota bacterium
TGGCGATCTCTCCGCCGACGACGACAGCGACGTCGACTTCTACAGTTTCACCGTGCCAGCCGGCAAACGCGCCGCGGTGACTCTCACCCCGATCGGCACGACGTACCTGGCCGGGCCCCAGGTGAGCGGCTCGTGCACCGCCGGGACTCCCTTCAACGCGCTTGCCGTGAACGACATCGGCGTCGAACTCCGATCCACCGACGGGACCACCATCCTCGCCTCTTCGAACACCGGCGGGGCCGGCGTGGTCGAAGCCATCGGGGGCACCGCGCTGCCCGGGGCGGGGACGTTTTTCGTCCGCGTGTTCGCGGGGGCCGTGAACAACGTCCAGGGCTACCAGCTCGCGGTGACCATCACGGACAACAGCGGTTCTTTCATCTCGATCAACGACGTAAGCCTGGCCGAAGGCAACAGCGGGACAACCAACGCGGTCTTCACCCTGACCCGCAGCGGAACCACCACGGGAACGTCGTCGGTCACCGCTCAGACTGCCAACAGCACCGCGATCGCCCCCGGCGACTACACCGCGACCGGGCCGACCGTGATCACCTTCGACCCCGGGGACACGACGAAGACCTTCAGCGTCCCGGTGGTGGGCGACGCGCTCAACGAGGCTGCGGAAACGTTCTTCGTGAACCTGACCTCCCCGGTGAACGCCACCCTGGAAGACGTGCAAGGCGTCGGCACCATCACCAACGATGACCCTCAGCCCACGCTCTCCATCAACGATGTCTCGCTCGCGGAAGGCAACAGCGGCTCGACCAACGCGACATTCACGGTGACCCTCTCCGCAGTCAGCGCGCAAACCGTGACGGTGAACCACGCCACCACGAATGGCACAGCGGCGGGGTCGGTGCTGCAGAGCAACACCGCGGCGATCACCATCTCCACCGGGGCCGCGGGCAGCGCCAGTCCGTACCCGTCTTCGATCACCGTCGCGGGCGCCTCGGGCACGGTCACCAAGGCCACGGTCACCCTGAACGGCCTGTCCCATACCTACGCTCAGGATATGGACCTGCTGCTCGTTGGCCCGGCCGGCCAGAAGATCGTCCTCATGTCGGACGTGGGCGGCACCTCAGGCGTCACCAACGCAACCCTCACGTTCGACGATGCCGCGGCCGCGAACCTCACGAGCGCCGCTCTCGCCTCGGGAACCTTCAAGCCGACCAACATCGCGGACGGTGAAGGCCCCGACACCTGGCTCGCTCCCGCTCCCGCGAGCCCCTATGGCTCGACTCTTGCCGACTTCAACGGAACCGCGCCCAACGGCGTGTGGAGTCTCTTCGTTTCCGACGACTTCGGCGGCGACGGCGGCAGCATCGCGAGCGGCTGGACGCTCAGGCTCGCCACCACCACCGCGGATTACACCGCCGTGGCAGGAACCGTGACGTTCGCCCCGGGCGACCTCACCAAGACGATCAGCGTGCCGGTGCTTGGCGATGTCGTCACCGAGCCAAACGAGACGTTCTTCGTCGATTTGAGCGGAGCGACGAATGCGGGCATCACCGACAATCAGGGTCTCGGCACGATCACGAACGACGATGGCGCGGTGCTCCCGACCCTCTCGATCGACAACGTGGCGGTCACCGAGGGCAACGGGGGGACAACCGACGCCATCTTTTCGGTGACGCTGTCGGCATCGAGCGTCGACACCGTCACGGTCACGGCTCAGACCGCGAACAACACGGCCTTGGCCCCTGGCGATTACAACGCGACCGGTCCCACGGTGCTCACCTTCAACCCGGGCGACCTCACGAAGACGTTCTCCGTTCAGGTGGTTGGCGACCTCCTCGACGAGGTGAACGAAACCTACTTCGTGAATCTCACATCGCCCACGAACGCCACGATCGCGGACAATCAGGGTCTCGGAACGATCAACGACGATGATGCGCAACCGACCCTTTCGATCAACGATGTGGCGGTCACCGAAGGGAACGCCGGCCCCGTGGTGGTTGGATTCACGGTGACGCTGTCCGCGGCGAGCGGACAGACCGTGACGGTATCCGCGGCCACCGCGAACAACACCGCCATCGCACCTGGCGACTACACCGCAGTAGGCGCTACCACGCTGACGTTCAATCCCGGCGTGACGACACAGACCTTCAACGTGAACGCCCAGGGCGATTCGCTCGACGAGACCAACGAGACGTTTTTCGTGAACCTGAGCGGAGCGACAAACGCCGGGATCTCGGACAATCAGGGCCTCGGCACGATCAACGACGACGACGCGCAACCGACCCTTTCGATCAACGATGTGACGGTCACCGAAGGGAACGCCGGCCCCGTGGTCGCCGGATTCACGGTGACGTTGTCCGCGGCGAGCGGGCAGACGGTGACGGTATCGGCGGCCACCGCGAACAACACTGCCGTATCCCCGGGCGACTACACCGCCGTGGGAGCCACCGTGGTGACGTTCAACCCGGGCGTGACGACACAGACCTTCAACGTGAACGCCATCGGCGATACGCTCGATGAGCTCAATGAGACCTTCTTCGTGAACCTGAGCGGAGCCACGAGCGCCTCCATCACCGACAACCAGGGCATAGGAACGATCACCGACGACGACGCGCCGCCGACCCTCTCGATCAACAACGTGACGGTGACGGAAGGAAACGCCGGCCCGGTGGTCGCCGGATTCACGGTGACGTTGTCCGCGGCGAGCAGCCAGACCGTGACGGTTTCCGCGGCCACCGCGAACAACACCGCGATAGCGCCCGGCGACTACACGGCGGTCGGCGCCACCACCCTGACCTTCAATCCCGGCGTGACGACTCAGAGCTTCAACGTGAACGTGCAGGGCGACCTCCTCACTGAGGGCACGGAGACCTTCTTCGTGAATCTGACGTCGCCTTCGAACGCCACGATCTCGGATAACCAGGGCATCGGAACGATCACGGATGACGAAGGTCCGCCCTCGCTCTCCATCAATGATGCGACGGTGACGGAAGGCAACGCGGGCACGATCGACGCCGTGTTCACCGCGACGCTTTCGGCGGCCAGCGCGAGCACGGTCACCGTGTCGGCCCAGACCTCGAACCTCACCGCGACTGCCGGCTCCGACTACACCGCCACCGGGCCAACTGTGTTGACGTTCAATCCCGGGGACCTCACGAAGACCTTTACTGTTCCCGTCCTCGGCGACGTCGCGGTCGAAGGGCACGAGACGTTCCAGGTGACCTTGTCCTCGCCCACGAACGCGACCATCGCGGACGGCACGGGAATCGGCGAGATCCTGGACAACGACCTGGCCGCGCGCTCGTTCGTGTCGGAAGCGGGCAGCGACGCCAACGACTGCACGCTCCAGACCACACCCTGTCGGAACATCGCGGCGGCGATCGCCCAGGTCTTTGTCGACGGGGAAGTCATCGTCCTGACCCCCGGCGAGTACGACACGGCGCCGATGACGATCACGCACGGTGTGAAGATCACGTCGCCCTCGGGCACGGTGGCCTTCCTCCGCCAGCCGATCACCATCAACGCGCCCGGGTATCGGGTGGCGCTGCGCGGTCTGACCCTCAAGGGAGATGGGACCGGGACCGGAATCACCATCACCGCCGCGGACTCGGTCTCGATTGAAGAAACCACGATCGATCGCTGGTCCGCCGGGGTGAAATTGAACAACACCAGCCCGGTGCGCCTCTTCGTTCTGGACTCGGTCTTCCGGAACAACAGCTCGGGTCTGGAGGATGCTACTGCGGTCGCCTCGAGCGTGATTTCGATCGGCGAGAGCCGCTTCGAGGGGAACGACTTCGGCCTCGCGATCGAGGCAGGGCGCGTTCAGGTGAACGACTCGGCGTTCGTGGGCAACCCGACGAGCGGGGTGATCGTGGGCGAGACCGGCGTGGTCGAAGTCCATCGGTCGGACTTCCGCTTGAATGGCGCGGCCGTGATGACTGTCGCGGGCGGGACGGCGCGGGTGGGCCGCTCGCAGGTGTTCGGAAACGACGTAGGTTTCTTCGCACTCGCGGGGACGTTCCAGACATTTGGCACGAACATCCTGCGCGGCAACACCGTCAACACCTCCGGCACCATCACGGTCGTTCCAGAGCAGTAGGGTAGTCTCCCTCCGCGATCGGTCGTGGCCTTGAGGATGGTCTCAGCAGGCCCCCTTTCGAGGAGCGAGATGAAGCCAACTACGTTTGCGGTGTGCCTTGCCGCCGCCATGTCGTTCGCGACGGCGGGGTCGGTGGTTGCGACGGGCGTGAGGCCGGGCCGGCCGTCGGCCACGGTCGCGTCTACCGTCCCCCCGCAGGCCATTCCCGAATTCTGCTTCGCGCCCGGGACCTCGCCCGAGGTCCTTCGTCGCGAGGGCGCGCGGCGGAGCGCGCAGATCACCAGCCTGCAGGGCCGTGGTTTTCAGTTCTCAGAGGGCTCGCGATGGGGCTCGACCGCGACCGATGGAGGGGGTCTGACCCTCGGCGAGGTCACGACCTTGACCTGGAACATCGTGCCCGACGGAACGCCGATGGGCAGCAACCGTCCGGGCGAGCCAGCGGCGCCAAGCAACCTCAAGGCCTTCCTCAACGGCATCTACGGCAACGAGGCCACCTGGATCCAGCACTTCGAAGAGGTCTTCAACCGGTGGGGGGCGCTGACCGGCATCAACTACGTCCGGGAGATCAACGACGATGGCATGCCGCACGCCGGCACCGCTGGACTTCTGGGCGTGCGCGCCGATGTTCGGATCGGCGGGCACTTCATCGATGGCGATTTCAATATCCTCGCCTACAACTTCTTCCCGAACAGCGGCGGCGACATGGTCATAGACACGGGAGACGCCTACTACGGACATCCCTCAGGCGGCCTCGCCAACGGCTCCCTCGGCTTCAAGAACATGCTCGCGCACGAACACGGCCATGGTCTCGGCTTCAGCCACTCCTGCCCCATCAACGACAGCAAGCTGATGGAGCCCTTCCTGTCGACGGTGTTCAACCATGCCCAACTCGACGACAAACTCGCGGGATGGCGCGGCTACGGCGACGACCGGGAGGACAACGAAAACCCGGGAGCGGCGTCGAACCTGGGCGCCCTCGGCAACGGCACCACGACTCTCACCGATCTGTCGATCGACGACAACGGGGACGTCGATTTCTACAAGTTCACGGTGCCCGTGGGAAAGAAAGCCTCGATCACCCTCACGCCCATCGGCTCCACTTACCTGGCCGGCCCGCAGAATCAGGATGGCTCGTGCAGTGCGGGATCGAACTTCAACGCGCTCACCGTCCAGAACCTCGGCGTCGAACTGATCAACACCGACGGCGCAACGGTGATGGCATCGGCGACCGGCGCCGCCGCGGGGGTGGCCGAGAACATCGGCGAGACGTCGCTCGGCGGCGGGGGGACCTTCTTCGTCCGCGCCTTCGCGACCACGGCGGCGAACAGCGTGCAGGGCTACCAGCTCGCGATCACGTTGGTCAACGATGCCGCCACGATGAGCATCAACGATGTCTCGATGTCGGAAGGCAATGCGGGACCCAAGATCCTCAACTTCACCGTGTCCCTCTCGATCCCGGCGCCGGGCGCGGTGAGCGCCAACTTCACGACCGCCAATGGCGCGGCCACCACCGCCGACAACGACTACGTGGCGAACGCCGGTGTGGTGTCCTTCACCGCCGGACAACAGTCCAGGCAGATTTCCGTCACCATCAATGGCGACGTGAGGAACGAGGCGGATGAGACCTTCGTGGTGAACCTGAGCAACATCTCGGGCGCGAATATGGCGGACGCTCAGGGCACCGGCACCATCCTGAACGACGACCCGCTGCCCTCGCTCTCCGTGAACGACGCCACGGTGAACGAAGGGAACGCGGGCACGGCGGTCGCGAATTTCACGGTTACCCTGTCCGCGGTGAGCGGACAGACGGTCACGGTCAACGCGCAGACCTCGAGCGACACCGCCGCGCCGCCATTCGACTACACCCACGCGAGCGCCGTGCTCACCTTCGCTCCCGGTGAGACCTCGAAGCCCTTCCCGGTCACCGTGATCGGTGAAACCGACGTCGAGCCCGACGAGGTGTTCCAGGTCCTGCTGTCGGGCAATTCGAAGGCCACGATCCTGGACGGCGTCGGCGTGGGCACCATTTTGTCGGAGGAAAAGCCCTCCCGCAGCTTCATCTCTGAGTCCGGGTCCGACCTCAACGATTGCTCGGTCCAGTCTCTGCCCTGCCGACATATCGCCAGGGCGATGACCCAGACCGCGCCCGACGGTGAGGTCATCATCCTCACCCCGGGGTCCTACGAGACCGCGCCCCTCATCCTCACCCAGGGAATCAAGATCACGTCGCCCTCGGGTACCGTCGCCTTCATCCGGCAGCCGATCACGATCAACGCCCCGGGCGGCCGCGTGGTGCTTCGTGGCCTCACCCTCAAGGGCACGGGGGGCGGGACCGGGATCACCGTCACGGCCGCGGACTCCGTTTCGATAGAGGACCTGACGATCGACCGGTGGACGAACGGGCTGCGGCTCAACAACGCGGCCGCGTCGCGAGTCTCGCTCCTGAACACGATCGTGCGGAACACCACGTCGGGGGTTCAGGACACCGGCGCCTCCTCAGCGAACCAGGTGGCGATCAGTCAGAGCCGGTTCGAGGGGAATGCGAAAGGCCTCGAGATCCTGAGTGGCACATTCCAGGTGACGGATTCGACGTTCTCCGGCAACACCACGAGCGGAATCGAGATCGGCCCCGGCGTGGCCGATATATCGAGGTCCGAGTTCACGCTCAACGGAACCGGTCTCTCCACCCTCGCGGGAGGCACGGCGCGCATCGGAAAGTCGCTGGTGTTCGGCAACGCTACGGGCCTTCTCGCCGCGGGCGGCAGCACGCTTTCGTCGTTCGGGACGAACGTCATCCGCGGGAACGGAACGAACACACTGGGGACGATTTCGGCGGTCATCGAGCAGTAGGCGCAGCCCCGATTTCTCCGTGGTAGGCTGCGCGGCATTCGTCGCCGGCAGCGGGCAAACACCTCTGTGGCGACCTCCGGAGGCCTCTTGAGACGACCCCATCGCTTCGTCCTGGTTCGTATTGTTCTGGGTGTCATCGCCCTGAGCGCCCAACCAACCTTTGCCCAGGGACCCCAGCCCGGCCAACCCGCCACCGGTCTTTTCAGCACACTCCCAGAGGCGAGCCGGCCCGCCCTTCCCGACATGGGCATCTTCGATCCCGGGGTGAGGCGGGTGAACCATGTCGGTCTGCGGTTCGATCAGCTCGACCAGAACGCGGCCTCACGGGCCACCGAGCAGATCAATCTCACCCAGACCCGGCCCACGCTTCTTCTTAACCTCTTCGATGACGTCACCCTCACCGCGGCCATCGATCGGGTCGAGCGCACGCCCGACCGCCGGTCCATCATCTGGCACGGCGAGATCGTGGGGGAGTGGCTCAGCTCGTTCACCCTGGCCGTGACCGGCGACGTTGCTTCCGGCAACATCCGCACCATCGACGGCCGCTTCTACCAGCTCCGCTACGTCTCGCCCGGTGTGTTCGCGGTGCGCGACGTGGATTCTTCCCGCCTTCCTGAAGGCGCCGAGCCCAAGCTCGCGCCCGCCGGGAGTCTCGCTGCGGGTCCCAAAGCCGGCGCAGCCAACGCGCTTTCGGAAACGGCGGGCGATGTCGTGGCCGCGGACGATGGGTCGATCATCGACGTGATGGTGGTCTTCACTCCCGCGGCGCGAACCGCCGCGGGCGGCCTGGCCGCGATCAACAACCTCATCGTGCTCGGCATGTCGGAGACCAACCAGGGCTACTTGAACAGCGGCGTCATTCAGCGGGTTCGTCTCGTGCACACGGCCGAGGTTGCGTATACCGAGGACGCCTCGGGCCTGGGCGCTTTCGATAACGCGCTGGCCGCGGTCACCAGTGGCAACATCGCCAACGTCCACACCCTTCGGAACACCCACGGCGCCGATCTGGTGAGCTTGTGGATCGAGGACATCCAGTACTGCGGCCTGGCCTGGTTGATGACCTTGGAGTCGCCCGCCTTCGAGAGCCTGGGGTACAGCGTGGTGGGCCGCACCTGTGGCACGGGCACCCTCTCCTTCGGGCACGAGATGGGACACAACCAGGGCTCGCATCACGACCGTTTCGTAACCGGCGGGGAGCAAGGCGTGAAGCCTTATTCCTTCGGTTTCGTCCAGAAGTCGTCGGCCCCCAACTTCCGCACCGTCATGGCGTACTCGAACGACTGCGGCGGCTGCACCCGCATCAACTACTGGTCGAACCCGGGCGTGCTGTTCAACGGTTTCGTGACCGGAATCGCCGATCCCGCCGCGAACTCCGCCCACAACCAGCGTTCGTTGAATGAGACGCGAAACACCGTGGCCAACTGGCGGACCACGGTGACGCCGCTGCCGAACATTTCGATCAACAACGTCGCGGTCACCGAGGGCAATGCGGGAACCACGAACGCCAACTTCAACGTGACCCTCTCCGCGGCGTCGCTGGGCGAGGTCTCGGTGCAGTACGCCACCGCGAACGGAACCGCCACCGGCTCCACCACCAGCGCCGCCTTCTCCAACAACACGTTCATCAATATCCCCGGGACCGGGGCCGGGCCGAACCCCACGACCGCCGCCCCCTATCCTTCGACCATCAACGTGGCCGGAGCGGGCACGGTGTCGAAGGTGACGGTCACACTGAACGGTTTCGCCCACAACTACACCCGCGACGTGGACATCCTGCTCGTGGGTCCGGGCGGACAGAAGATCGTTCTGATGTCGGACATCGGCCCCACCACGGCCACCGCGGCCGTGAATCTCACGTTCGACGATTCCGCCGCGAGCTACCTCACCTCCGCCACCCCCGCGAGCGGGACCTATCGCCCGACCAACATCAATGACGGCGACGGCAGCGAAACCTATCCGGGCCCCGCTCCCGCCGGCCCCTACGGCTCGGCGCTCTCGGATTTCGCCGGCCAGAGCGCCAACGGCGTATGGAGCCTCTACGTGGTCGACGACTTCGGAGGCGACGGCGGCTCGATCGCCACCGGGTGGACGCTCAACATCACGTCCACCGCCGCGGGCAGTGACTTCGCACCGGTCTCGGGCACGCTGGTGTTCGCGCCGGGAGAAACCTCGAAGCAGATCAGCGTCCCCGTCATGGGCGATGTCGCCGGCGAGGCCAACGAGACCTTCTTCGTGAACCTCTCGAATCAGAACTTCCTCGCCACCATCGCCGACAGCCAGGGGCTGGGCACGATCAACAACGACGACGCCGTGAACCTGCTTTCGATCAACGACGTGGCGGTGGTCGAGGGCAACGCGGGCACGACGAACGCGGTGTTCACCGTGACTCTCTCGCCGGCGAGCGCTTCGACGGTGACCGTCTCCGCGGTCACCAGCAACGGCACGGCCACGGCGGGAAGCGACTACACGGCCACCGGGCCCACGACGATCACGTTCCTTCCCGGCGATACGAGCGAGACGTTCACCGTGCCGGTGCTCGGGGACACCTCGATCGAAAGCGGTGAGACGTTCAACGTGACTCTGTCGAACGCGGTGAACGGTGTGATCGGCGACGGCACGGGGGTCGGCACCATCACCAACGACGATTTCCCGGCCCGCACGTTTGTTTCCTCTACGGGCAGTGATGCGGCCGACTGCTCGAATCAGTTGACGCCGTGCCGGAACATCGCAGCCGCGCTGCTCCAGACCGGAACCGACGGCGAGGTCATCATCCTGACCCCGGGCGAATACGAGACCGCCACGCTTGCCATCACCAAGGGCATCAAGATCACGTCGCCTTCGGGCACGGTGGCGTTCATCCGCCAGCCGATCACCATCAACGCGGCGGGCGGCCGGGTGGTGTTGCGCGGGCTGACACTCAAGGGCGCGGATGCGGGAAACGGGATCACGCTGACCGCCGCGGATTCGATTTCGATCGAGGACTCGACGATCGACCGCTGGGCGGCAGGCCTGCGGCTCAACAACGCCGCCGCGTCCCGCGTCTCCATGCTCAACACGATCGTCCGGAACAACACCGCGGGCATTCTCGACACCGGCGCCTCCACGTCGAACCGTGTGGCGATCAACGAGAGCCGGTTCGAACGGAACGCGAAGGGCCTCGAGATCCTGACCGGGACATTCCAGGTGAAGGACTCGACGTTCTCGGGCAACACCACGAGCGGAATCGTGGTCGGCCCCGGCGTCGTGGATATCCAGCGCTCGGAGTTCAGCGTGAACGCGGTCGGTCTGTCCACGCTCACAGGCGGAACCGCGCGCATCGGACGTTCGCACGTGTTCGGCAACAGCACCGGACTCTCCGCGGCCGCCGGCAGCACACTTTCCTCCTTCGGGACGAATGTCGTCCGCCGCAACGGGACGAACACAGCGGGCACGATCACGGCGGTGTCGGAACAGTAGCGCGATCGCCGAAACGGCCCGTCGGGCCCCGGGATGGGCCGCGCGATCTGGTCCGAACCGCCTGTTTTGGCCGTGGTAGGCTCCCCCGCAATCGGTCCGTGGCCCCTCAGGATCCTCGCCCTGGGGCCCCTTCAAGGAGCAACAGATGAAGTCCACTACGTTTTCAGCATGCCTTGTCGCCGCGATGTCGTTCACGATGGCGGGATCCTTGGTCACGGTCGGCGGCGGCGCTAGTCCGGCGCCAGCAGGCCTCAACCCGGGCCAACCCGAGAGCAAGCCGGCGTCTGCCGGCCTTTCGCGGCCCGCCCATCGTTTGGCGCCTCCCGAGGTTTGCTTTGCGCCGGGGACTTCGCCCGAGGTGGTTCGCCGGTACGCCGCCGCGAAACGAACCGCCCGAATGCGGACGGGATTCGGGTCGGACTCCTTCCAGTACGACAGCGGCGCCAACTGGTGGGGAACCGCAACCGACGGCTTCATGAACAACCGCCCCGACGGCAGCCCGGTGACCCTCACGTGGAGCATTGTGCCCGATGGCACGCCGTCCGGCGCTTTCGGCGGCATCGTGGGCGAGTCGAACAGCCCGAGCAACCTTCGCGCTTTCCTGGACGGCATCTATCCGGGCGGCGAGGCCGAATGGCTGCCGATCTTCCAGAGTGTGTTCGATCGATGGGGCGAGATCACGGGAATCACGTACGTCCACGTGGCCGATGACGGTGCGCCGATGCTCGGGGGCAATGCTCCAAACGGCACGTTCCCCTTCGCCCCCGGGGTGCTGGGGGTTCGCGGTGATGTGCGCATCACCGGCCATCCGCTGGACGGTCCTTCCGGCGTGCTGGCCTACAACTTCTTTCCGGACTTCGGCGACATGTTCATCGACACTGCCGACACCTTCTACAACGACAAGAGCAACTTCTCCCGGAAGCTCGTCAACGTGCTCGCTCACGAGCATGGCCACGGTGTGGGCCTCAAGCACTCCTGCCCGCTCGCGAACACAAAACTCATGGAGCCCTTCGCTTCCACCGCGTTTCTCCACGCCCAGTTCGACGACATCCTGGGTGGTCAGCGCGCGAACGGAGACAACAAGGAGGACAACGACACTTCAGGCGCTGCGGCGAATCTAGGCGTTCTGAGCAACGGCACGACGAACGTCACCGAGTTGTCGGTCGACGACGACGGCGATCTGGATTTCTACAAGTTCACCGTTCCCGCCGGGAAGAAGGCCGCGGTAACCCTCACCCCGACGGGATTCACCTATTTGGCCGGGCCGCAGAATGTGCCGGCGAACCCCGCGGGCTGCAGCGCGGGCACGAACTTCGACGCCCTCACAGTCCAGAACCTCGGCGTCGAACTGCTCAACACCAACGGCACGTCGGTGCTCGCCTCGGCCACAGCTGCGGCCGCCGGGGTCGCCGAAAGCATCGCCGCCACAACCCTTCCGGGAGCCGGGACCTACTTCATCCGCGCTTTCCCCACCACCGCAGTGAACAACATCCAGGCGTACCAGCTCTCGATCACCATCTCCGACGCTTTCACGAACTTCCTGACCGTGAACGACGTGAACGTTGTGGAAGGCAACTCGGGCACGACGAACGCGGTGTTCACGGTGACCCTGTCGCCGGCGAGCGCCTCCACGGTCACGGTGTCCGCGGTCACGAGCAACCTCACCGCCACCGCGGGGAGCGACTACACCGCGACCGGCCCCACCACCCTGACCTTCCTTCCGGGGGACACCAGCGAGACCTTCAGCGTGCCCGTCATCGGCGATACCAGTATCGAATCCCATGAGACCTTCCAGGTGACGTTGTCGAACCCGGTCAACGCGGGCATCACCGACAGCACCGGCATCGGCACCATCACCAACGACGATCTCCCGGCCCGCACGTTCGTCTCCTCGACGGGCAGCGATGCGGGCGACTGTTCGAATCAGTTGACGCCGTGCCGGAACATCGCAGCCGCCCTGCCCCAGACCGCCGTCGACGGGGAGATCATCATCCTGAGCCCGGGCGAATACGAAACCGCTACCCTCGCCATCACCAAGGGCATCAAGATCACGTCGCCCTCGGGCACGGTGGCGTTCATCCGCCAGCCGATCACGGTCAACGCCGCGGGCGGAAAAGTGATCCTTCGCGGGCTGACACTCAAGGGCGCGGGGGCTGGAAACGGGATCACCCTCACCGCGGCGGATTCGATTTCGGTCGAGGACTGCACGATCGACCGCTGGGCGGCCGGCCTGCGGCTCAACAACGCCGCGGCGTCGCGCGTCTCGATGCTCAACACGATCGTGCGGAACAACACCGCGGGCATTCTCGACACCGGCGCTTCCACGTCGAACCGCGTGGCGATCAACGAGAGCCGGTTCGAACGGAACGCGAAGGGCCTCGAGATCCTGACCGGGACATTCCAGGTGAAGGACTCGACGTTCTCGGGCAACACCACGAGCGGAATCGTGGTCGGCCCCGGCGTCGTGGATATCCAGCGCTCGGAGTTCAGCGTGAACGCGGTCGGTCTGTCCACGCTCACAGGCGGAACCGCGCGCATCGGACGTTCGCACGTGTTCGGCAACAGCACCGGACTCTCCGCGGCCGCCGGCAGCACACTTTCCTCCTTCGGGACGAACGTGATCCGTCGGAACGTGACCAACACCAGCGGCACGATCACGGCGGTATCGGAACAGTAGTACCGCGGTCCGAGGCCGGCTCACACCCGGGTCATAGGCCGAGGTGACCTTCGGCACTCCCGGCCTTTCGACGGTTTGTTAACGTTGCCGGACAGGCGGCGCGACCCAGGCGCCTGCAAAGGGGGGCACGTGAGCGGCAAGAGAAAAACGACGAAGAGTCTGCTGGCGTGGCCCGTACTCCTCCTGTTGATCGGAGCTGTCAGCGCGGCTCTGCCGCCTTCCCCGGTTTCAGCGGGCGGTGTGCCCCAGCCTCAGCCGGTAGCCACGAGAGGCGGCCCGCTGCCCTCGCCCCTTCCGCTGTTTCCGTCGGACAACTGGTGGAATGTCGATATCAGCGCCGCGCCGGTGGCTCCCAATTCCGCCGCGTTCATCAGTTTCATTGGCGGGTCGGGCAGGAGCGTCCATCCGGACTTCGGCGGCATGAACCCCGACGAGCCTCCCCACGGCATCTATGGGATTCCTTACGTCGTGGTCGACGGGACCCAGCCGAAAGTCGCCGTGCAGTTCGATTATTCGGACGAAAGCGACGGCGTCGATCACAACACCGACACCAGTTTTCCCTTCTACCCGATCCCACCGGAGGCCATCACCCAGGGCCAGTGGATCGAAGGTGGGCAGCCCGGAAACCAGGACGTGGGCGGCGACCGGCACATGCTGATCGTGGACAAGGACAACAACCACCTCTACGAACTGTACGCGCTCCATCACAACGGTTCGGGTTGGGTGGCAGGCTCGGGCGCCTTCTTCGACATGAACACCAACAATCGCCGGCCGGAGGGATGGACCTCGGCGGATGCGGCCGGCTTGGCGATCCTCCCCGGACTGGTCAGATACGACGAAGTATTTGGCCCCGGTGAGATCAAGCATGCGTTCCGCGTCACTGTGCAGAGCACAAACGGGCATGTGTTCCCGGCGTCGCATACGGCGGGAAGCAATCCCTCAGCCCTGCCCATGGGGGCGCGGCTGCGTCTGAAGCCCGGGAAGAACATTACGGGCCCATCAGCTACGCCGGAGATGCTGAAGATCGTCGCCGCGCTCAAGAAGTACGGCCTCATCGTGGCCGACAACGGCTCGAATATGTACATCAGCGGGGCCTTCGACACGCGGTGGGACAACGGCATCCTCAACCCCGCGCTTGGCCAGCTCAAGGCTTCGGACTTCGAAGTCATCCAGCTCGGCTACGTCCCGCCGGAGCCGCAGGTGGTGTCGCCGCTGGCGAGCTCCGTTTCCATGGCGAAGGCGACGCTAGGTGGTACCGTGTCCAACGACGGCGGCTCGCCGATTCTGGGCCGGGGTGTTGTGGTGTCGGTGACGAGCGTCAACGCCAATCCGTTGATCGGCGGGACGGGCGTAACCCAGATCTCGACCGCCGGGACCACGGGCGCCTTCACTCTGGTTGCGACCGGCCTCAACCCTTCCACCACATACTCGTTCAGGGCGTACGCGACCAACGCAGTCGGCACCGGCTACACGGCGGTGGCGACCTTCACCACACCCGCGCCGCCTTCGCGCGTTTTCGTCTCGAGCAGCGGCAACGATGCGAACGTGTGCTCCAATCAGCTTGCGCCCTGCCGGAACATCTCCGAAGGCATCGCGCAGGTGCAGGCCGACGGCGAGATCATCATCCTCAAACCGGGAGAGTACGAAACGGCGCCGCTGGTCATCACGAAGGGGTTGAAGATCACCTCTCCTTCAGGGACGGTCGCCTTCGTGCGGCAGCCGATCACGATCAACGCAGCGGGAGCTCGGGTGGCGTTGCGCGGCCTGACTCTCAAGGGCAATGGCACGGGCGATGGGATCACGCTCGTCGCGGCAAGTTCGCTGTCTGTCGAAGAGACGACCTTCGATCGCTGGGCGAGCGGCCTGAACGTGGGCGCGGGTTCGGGATCGTTTGTGAGCCTCTCGAACGTGGCGTTCATCGCCAACACGTCCGGCCTCGTCGTCGCGGCCACGGGCACGAACCGGATCGCCGTGGAGGGCACGCGCTTCGAACGCAACGGAACCGGCCTGCTGATTCACTCGGGCGCCGTCTTCCTTCGTGACTCGTCGCTCGTCGGCAACACCACCGCCGGCCTCAGCATCGATGGCGGAACCGCGGACCTTCAGCGCTCCGAGGTCACGCTCAACAACGTCGGCGTGAACGCGCTCTCGGGCGGAACGGTCCGGATCGCACGGTCGCGCGTGTTCGGCAACACCACGGGTCTATCGGCCGCAGCGGGAAGCACGCTCGCCTCCGCGGGAACGAACGTGGTGCGCCGGAATACGACGAACACCAGCGGCACGATCACCGCGGTTCCGGAGCAATAACGTCCCGAGAACCCCGGCTGGTGGGCCGCGTTTGACGCCCGAGCGGCCTCGGATTGGTGTGGTAGCCTGCCCGCTCACGACGGAGGGGCGCAACGATGAGGCAAAAACTATCCGGCTCCGGCCGTCGGTCGTTCGGGTTCCGGGCTCGCCCGGGTGCGATTGGGGCGTTATCCGTCCTTCTGTTGCTTGTGACGGCCGGCCGCGCTTCGGCCCAGGGCGATCCGACGATCACGCAGGTCGTGACTGGTTCGTCGCACGCATGCGCCCTGACCAGCATCGGTGGCGTGAAGTGCTGGGGCTCCAATAGCTACGGTCAGTTGGGGGACGGCACGACCATCAACCGGAACGCGCCGGTGGACGTTTCAGGCCTGACCAGCGGGGTTTCGAGTATCAGGGCTGGCGCGTTGCAAACCTGCGCGTTGACCACGTCGGGTGGCGTGAAGTGCTGGGGCGGGAACCAATTCGGGAGCCTCGGGGATGGAACGACCACAAACCGACTGACTCCGGTCGACGTGGTCGATCTCAGCGGAGCGGCCGCCATTACGGCGGGGAACTCCCACACCTGCGCCCTGACCATCGGCGGAGGAGTGAAATGCTGGGGCAACAACACCTCGGGCCAATTGGGAGACGGCACCAACATCCACAGGCTGACGCCGACGGAAGTCCCGGGTTTCACCCAGGGCGTGGCCGGGGTTGCGGCCGGCGACCATCACACCTGCGTGATCACGGCCGCGGGCGGGGTGAGGTGCTGGTCGACCGATGTGGCCGGGGTGAGCGCGGGCGTCGCCGCCGTAGATGGCGGGGGCGTTCACGACTGCCTGCTCACCACGACGGGAGGCATGAAGTGCTGGGGCTTCAACGGCAGCGGGCAACTGGGGGACGGGACCTGGACTCAACGGCCGACACCAGTGGATGTGTTGGGCCTGACCAGTGGAGTCAAGGGAATAGCGGCCGGATTTTCGCACTCATGTTCGGTGAGCACGGGAGGAGCGGTCAAGTGTTGGGGCTACAACAACAACGGGCAGGTGGGCGACGGTACGATCGCGGACCGAACATCGCCCACGAATGTCACCGGCCTCTCGAGCGGCATCGCGAGTGTCGACGCCGGAGCCTTTCACACGTGCGCACTGACCGCCGGGGGCGGGGTCAAATGCTGGGGGTGGAACGTCTTTGGTCAATTGGGAGATGGAACCAACACCGATCGACTGACCCCGGTGAATGTCTCGGGACTCTCTCAGGCGGCGCAGACCATCACCTTCACGCCACCGGCCAGCCTGACCGTCGGGGTGGCCACTCCGCTGAGCGCCACGGCCTCGAGCGGACTCACGGTGTCGTTCGATACCTGGACTCCCGGATCGTGTTCGGTGGTGGGGAACGTCGTCACCGCGCTTGCCGGCGAGATCTGCGGCATCCGGGCTTCGCAGGCCGGCGGCGGCGGGAATGCTCCGGCGCCCCAACAGTTGCGGTTGATCGCCGTGCTGGGGCCGCCCGCCATAGTCAACCCCTCGAGCGCTTCGATCACCTCGACCACCGCGATGCTCGGCGGACATGTGACCTCGACCGGCGGCTTCACGATCAGCGGCCGCGGTGTCGTCTACGCGCTCACGTCGTCGAACGCGAATCCCGAGATTGGCGGCTCCGGTGTGCAGCAGGTTCCGTCTGCGGGATCGGTAGGAGTGTTCGCCGAATCGGTTGCCGGTCTCTCGTTCTCGACGAACTACTCCTTCAAGGCCTACGCGACGAATTCGGCGGGCACGGTCTACACGGACGTTGCGACGTTCAGTACGACCGCGGTTCCCACGCAGATCGCGTTGAATGGTGGGGACGGACAGTCCGCGACTGCCGGAACCGCCGTGCCTGTTCCTCCCTCCGTCATCGTGCGTGACGCCTCGAACAACCCGGTTTCCGGGGTCACCGTGCAGTTTGCGGCGACGTCAGGGGGTGGCGTGGTGGCCGGCGCCACACAGGTCACAAACGCGGCTGGCATAGCAACGGTTGGGAGCTGGACGCTTGGCGGCGCGCTCGGTACGCAAACCCTCTCGGCCACCGCGGCCGGCCTCATCGGCAGTCCCGTGTCCTTCACGGCGACCGCTCTGGTCAGGACCGTCACGCAGATCGAGGCGGGGCAAAGGCATAGCTGCGCATTGACCGAGTCGGGTGGGGTGCAGTGCTGGGGAAGGAACGAATACGGCCAACTCGGGGATGGGACTACTTCGTCGCGAAACCAACCCGTCGATGTTCTCGGGCTGACCAGTGGCATAGCCCAAATATCCGCGGGCGCCGGCCACACCTGCGCGTTGACCGTGACCGGCGGCGTCAAGTGCTGGGGGCTCAACAACTCCGGGCAGCTCGGTGACGGGACCGGGGCCCCGCGGGTCGCGCCGGTGGACGTGGTCGGCCTCGCCAGCGGCGTGGCCGCCATCGCCGCGGGCGGCAGCCATACTTGCGCGCTCACCACCGCGGGTGGGGTGAAGTGCTGGGGCTTCAACGGGAACGGAGCCGTGGGTGACGGAACACAGGTCAACCGTTCGATGCCGGTGGACACGCAAGGCCTTCTGACCGGAGTTGCGCGAATGAATGCGGGCGGTGGTCACACCTGCGCGGTGACGACTGCCGGCGGGGTGAAGTGCTGGGGCTACAACTTCGGCGGCGCCCTCGGTGACGGAACCACGACGACGCGCGTCAGTCCTGTCGATGTGTCCGGCCTTTCGAGCGGCGTCGTTGACATCTCCCTGGGTTCGACGCACACGTGTGCTCTGACCACGACCGGCGGCCTCAAATGCTGGGGGCGGAACGACACCGGTGGTCTCGGCGACGGCTCCGCCACGAATCGACTGACGCCGGTTGACGTGTCCGGCCTCGCGGCGGGCGTCGCCGGCGTGACGGCCGGGGGCATTCACACCTGTGCCGTGATGATGAGCGGCGGAGCGAAGTGCTGGGGATGGAACCAGCACGGACAGGTCGGCGACGGGGCGACTATGAATCGACTGACGCCGGTGGACGTCACCGGCCTGTCGAGTGGCGTCGCGGCGCTGTCCGCCGGAAGCTATCAAACTTGCGCGCTGACGGCCGGGGGCGCGGTGAAGTGCTGGGGCGACAACGAGGACGGCGAGCTTGGCGACGGCACGAACGTCGCGCACGGAACCCCGGGCGGCGTCATCGGCTTCACTCAGGCGGCTCAGCCGATTTCCTTCGTGCCGCCGACCGCTCTCACCGTGGGTGTCGCCGCGACTCTCAACGCCACCGCGGGAAGCGGGCTCACCGTCGCCTTCGATACCTGGACTCCCGATACCTGCACGGTGACCGGGAACAGCGTGACCGCGACCGCCACCGCGTTGTGCGGGATCCGCGCATCCGATCCGGGCGATGTGTCGAATCCGCCGGCGGCTCAGGAACTGCGGCTGGTTTCTTCGGGCGGCGCACCCGCGGTCATCTCCCCAACCAGCGGGTCGGTTATCGCCACGACGGCGACCCTCGGCGGCACGGTCGTGTCGGACGGCGCCCTGTCCGTAACCGGAAGGGGCATCGTCTACGCGCCCACTGCGACGAATGCAGACCCCAGGATTGGCGGCGCGGGGGTCATCCAGGCGCCGGCAGGCGGAACCACGGGCCCGTTCACTCTCGGCGTTTCCGGCCTCACTCAGCTCACCGCGTACTCGTTCCGCGCCTACGTCACCTACAGCGGCGGCGTGGGATATACGCCCGTTGCCGGTTTCGCGACTCAGGGGATTCCCACGCAGATCGCGGTGAACGCGGGCGACAACCAGTCCGTCCCGATTGGAACGGCGGTTCCGATCAAGCCCTCGGTGATCGTGCGCGACATGGCCAACAATCCAGTGTCCGGCGTGTCCGTGACATTCGCGATTGGCGGCGGCGGCGGCTCGCTCACCGGTGTGTCCCAGATGACGAATGCCGAGGGAGTCGCCACGGTTGGAAGCTGGACCCTCGGATCCACGCCCGGCACGAACAACAACACTCTGACCGCGACATCCACCGGGCTTTCCGGAAGTCCGATCACCTTCGTCGCCACGGCGCGCGCCATACCGACCCAGATGGCCATTCTCGCCGGCAACAATCAGACGTTCACAACCGGCGCGCTCACTCCGGTCGCTCCGGCGGTGATCGTGCGCGACGTTGTGAACCTGCCGGTCGAGGGCGTTCAGGTGACGTTCGCGGTGACCTCAGGTGGGGGAACCGTGCTGGCGGGGGTTCAGACCACCAACGCCCAGGGCGTCGCCACGGTCGGGGGCTGGGTGCTCGGGCCAAACGTCGGTCTCAACAACAACACGCTCACCGCCACGGCCCCGGGCCTCTCCGGCAGTCCGTTGACCTTCACCGCGAGCGCGCAAGCCCCGGAACCCGAACCCGCGGTCACGTTTGTCGGGACCGGCAGCCTCTTCTCCTGCGCCTTGACATCCTCGGGAGGTGTGAAGTGCTGGGGCTCGAATCAGGATGGCAGACTCGGTGACGGGACCAGCACCGAACGCGTTCGCCCGGTGGACGTGTTGAGTCTGACGGCCGGGGTCGCGAAGATCGCAGTGGGCTCCGACCACGTGTGCGCCCTCACCAATGGCGGCGCGGTGAAGTGCTGGGGCCGGAACAGCGCGGGTCAGTTGGGCGACGGCGCCACCGTGTCGCGGAACAGTCCGGTCAGCGTGTTGGGTCTCGGCAGCGGTGTGATTTCGATCGCCGCGGGAGGAGAACAGACCTGCGCGCTGATGACGACCGGGGGAGTGAAGTGCTGGGGAGCGAACGCCAACGGCCAGGTTGGGGACAACACGACGACGATGCGAACGTCGCCCGTCGATGTGACCGGACTCGCCAGCGGTGTCGTCGCGGTTTCGGCGGGCGGCGCCCATACCTGCGCCCTGGTCTCCGGAGGCGCCATGAAGTGCTGGGGCGCGAATGCCGAGGGGCAGCTCGGGGACGGGAGCAACTCTCAAAGCTCCACCCCCGTGGATGTCACCGGCGTCACGAACGCCGCGGAAATAGCCGCGGGTGGTCAGCACACATGCGCTCGAACCGCCGCGGGCGCCCTGGCATGTTGGGGCTTCAACAGCCAGGGTCAACTTGGCGACGGCACCACGAGCAGCCGAAACACGCCGATGAGCGTAAGCGGCTTCGGTGGCGTCGCCACCAGCCTTTCCGCGGGCCAGGCGCACACCTGCGCCACAACCGCGGTCGGCGGGATTCGATGCTGGGGGCGCAACGACGAAGGAATGGTGGGCGACGGAACGACGATTCAGCGCTTGCTGCCGGCCGACGTGCTTGGCCTGACCGGTCCCGCGACCCGTGTTTCCGCGGGATCCCTCAACACCTGCGCGGTCACCGGACCTGGAGGGGCGCAGTGCTGGGGTAACAACGAGTTCGGACAGCTGGGGCGCGGCGTCACCGGCGACAAGACCCGGGCCTTCGATGTCGTCGGACTCACCAGCGGCTGGCGCGACGTGGACGCGGGGCTCTATCACACGTGCGCCCAGGGCACGGGCGGCGCGCTCAAGTGCTGGGGCAACAACCTCGACGGACAGGTTGGCAATGGGACCCAGATGCAGCAGTACAGCCCCGTCGCCTCAGTGCGAGACACCCATTCGAGCCCGCCTTCGGCCGGCGGCTATCACACCTGCTCCGCGGATATGGGCGACAACGGGAGGGCGCTGTGCTGGGGCTACAACGGGTTGGGCGGGTTGGGAGACGGGACCGTCGACACGCGGACGACTGCGGTCTCGGTAATTGGCATGAGCAGCGGGGTGATGAGCGTGACCGCGGGTCTCTATCATTCTTGCGGCCTCACCTCGGGTGGCGGCGTGAAGTGCTGGGGCAACAACGGCAACGGCCAGTTGGGAGACGGAACCACCAGCAGCCGGACCTACGCCAACTGGGTCACGGGATTGACCTCGGGGGTGGTCGCAATCTCCGCCGGCGACTTCCACACCTGCGCGGTCACCGCGAGTGGCGGGGCAAAATGCTGGGGCAGCAACTTCAACGGAAAGCTGGGGGACGGGACTTATGTGCAGCGTCCCACGCCGGTGAGTGTCTTCGGGCTGACGAGCGGCGTCGCAAGCGTGGTCAGCGGGCCCCAGCACACATGCGCGCTGACCACGGGGGGAGGGGTCAAGTGCTGGGGCGACAACTCGATCGGACAACTGGGCGACGGGACAACCTCCCCAAGCCCTGTGCCGATGAACGTCTTCGGCCTGGGCTCCGGAGTGGCTCGCGTGGCCGTGGGCGGATTCACCACCTGCGCGGTGACGGTCGCGGGAGCGGCCAAGTGCTGGGGCGACAACGTCATCGGTCAGCTTGGCGATGGCACGTTCGTGGACCGTCTCACGCCCACCAACGTCCTGAGAATGAGCGAGGGCGTCACCGCCATCACCGTGGGCGAGTACCATGCCTGTGGAGTTTCCAGGGGCGGGGTCCAATGCTGGGGTTTCAACGGCTACGGAGGGCTTGGCAACGGGACGAGCAACAGCGCGTCGCAGGCGGTGACCGCATTGCGGGCCAGGCAGTCGATCACCAGCTTCACCGCCCCGTCCACCCTGACGGTCGGCATCCCTGTTGCGCTTTCCGCGACCTCCTCGTCGGGACTCCCTGTCACCTTCGACACCTGGACGCCTTCGACCTGCGTGGTCTCCGGCAATACCGTGACCGCGACCGCCCAGACCCTTTGCGGGATCCGGGCCTCCCAGCCAGGAGACAGTTTCACCGCGCCGGCGTCTCAGCAGTTCCGTCTCGCATCGGCGACGCCGGGACTTCCCGTGATCGTCGCGCCCACCAAGGCCTCCATCTCCATGGCGAAGGCGACGCTCGGGGCCACGGTGTCGCTCGACGGCGGCTTACCGATCCTCGGCCGTGGCGTGGTCGTGTCGGTGACGAGCGTCAACGCCAATCCTCTGATCGGTGGCTCCGGGGTGACGCAGTTCTCGACCTCCGGGACCACCGGCGTCTTCACCCTGTTCGCGACCGGACTGAATCCGTCCACCGCCTACTCGTTCAAGGCCTACGCGATCAACGCCCTCGGCACGAGTTACACGGTGGTGTCGACCTTCACGACACCCGCGCCGCCTTCTCGCGTGTTCGTCTCGAGCAGCGGCAGCGACGCCAACTTGTGCTCCGATCAGCTCACGCCCTGCCGTAGCATTTCCGAGGGCATCGCGCAGGTGCTGGCCGACGGCGAGGTCATCATCCTGAAGCCGGGAGAGTATGAGACGACGCCGCTCATTATCACCAAGGGCGTCAAAGTGACGTCTCCCTCCGGCACGGTGGCCTTCGTGCGGCAGCCGATCACGATCAACGCGCCGGGCGGCCGGGTGGCGTTGCGCGGCCTGACCCTCAAAGGCAGCGGTACAGGCGAGGGGATCACGCTCGTCGCGGCCAGTTCTCTGTCCGTCGAGGAGACGACGTTCGATCGCTGGGGCACGGGCTTGCGGCTCGTGGCCGGATCCGGATCGTTCGTGAGCGTCACCCACTCGGTATTCGCGGTCAACACCGTCGGCGTGCAACTCGCCTCGGGCGGGACGAATGCCGTCTCCATCGAAGGAACCCGTCTTGAAGGCAACGGGACGGGGCTGTCGATTTCCTCGGGATCGTTCTTCGTTCGCGAGTCTTCATTCATCGGCAATTCGACGGCGGGCGCGACTATCGACGGCGGCTCCGCGGACATCCAGCGGTCGGAGTTCACGCTCAACGGTATCGGCGTGAACGCGCTTTCCGGAGCGACGGCGCGTCTGAGTCGATCGGTCGTCTTCGGGAACACCACCGGTCTCTTCGCGGCGGGCGGAAGCACCTTCGAATCCTCGGGCACGAATGTGATCCGCGGCAACGGGACCGACACCAGCGGCACGATCACCGTCGTTCCAGAGCAGTAGCGCGCGCGTCATCCGATGCTCAAGAGCACGGTCCAACTCATCGTCGGCGCGGTCTGCGTTCTCGCCTCGGCGGGCGTCGCGCGGGCCCAGCCGGTCTCCTCCATCGAGGCCGGCATCTATCACACCTGCGCGCTCATCGCGGGTGGAGGCGTGAAGTGCTGGGGGCACAAGAGCGGCGACTGGGCGGGGGTGACGCCCGCTGACTCCAAGCTCCCCCGGGTCGTCCTGGGACTGACCTCGAATGTGGCTCAGCTGGCGGCGGGTGGGTGGCACAACTGCGTCCGCACATCGAGCGGTGGGGCCAAATGCTGGGGCAATAATTCCTTCGGTCAACTCGGGAATTTCTCGGGCGGCGCCCTCGTTGAGGTCTTCGGGCTTTCGAGCGGTGTCTTGAGCGTGACCGGCGGAGGCGTGCACAGTTGCGCCACCGTGGCCGGGGGAGGGGCGAGGTGCTGGGGCTTGAATTTCTCCGGGCAGCTCGGAGACGGGACGGGCGTCAGCAGCACCGCCCCGGTGGACGTGGCCGGGCTCGGCTCCGGCGTGACCTTCATCGAGGGTCACCTTGCCGACCAGACCTGCGCGATTGCCGGCGGGGGCCTCAAATGCTGGGGCAGGAATCACCAGGGTCAACTCGGTAATGGCGGCTTCTCAAACAGCACCGTGCCGATTGACGTCTCGGGCCTCGCGAGCGGTGTTGCCGCGGTCAGCGTGGGCTTCGGCCACGTCTGCGCGGTGACCACGTTGGGCGGCGCGAAATGCTGGGGCGGCAATGGCAGCGGCCAGCTCGGGAACAACTCCATCGCGAACAGCAACGTACCCGTGGATGTCGTCGGCCTGACCAGCGGTGTCGCCGCGGTGGCCGCGGGTGGCGCCCACACCTGCGCGCTGCTCACCACCGGCGGCGTGAAGTGTTGGGGGAACAACGCGTCGGGCCAGCTTGGCAACAACAGCTTCGTCGACGAGGAGACACCGGTGAACGTATCTGGTCTCTCCTCAGGCGTCATCGGGCTCACCGCGGGCGGGAATCACACGTGCGCGTTGCTCCTGACCGGCCGGGCGAAATGCTGGGGCGAGAACATCTACGGACAACTGGGCGATGGGACCAACACCGAGAGGGCGACGCCGGTGACCGTCGTGGGCATCGGGCCCCTGCCGGTGGTCTCGGTGGCCGACGCGTCCGTGACCGAGGGACAAACGGGGACGACCGTGATGCATTTTCCGGTCAGCCTCTCGGAGGCGGTCGACCATACCGTGACCGTCGTCGCTCAGACGGCCAACGGCCTGGCGGCCGCCGGGTCGGACTATGACGGCATCGGTCCCCACCTGGTGTCCTTCTCGCCGGGAGCGACGCTCCGGTTCGTGAGCGTCAACGTTATCGGCGACGGCGACCCGGAACTCCACGAGACGTTCAGCGTGATCCTCTCTCAGCCGGTGAACGCGACGATCGGCGACGGCCAGGGTGTGGGTACGATCCTCAACGACGATCTCGCCTCCCGCACGTTCGTCTCTCCGGTCGGCGCGGACGCCAACGCGTGCTGGAACCAGCCGACCCCGTGCCGCAACATCGCCGCGGCCGTCGCCCAGACCCTCGTCGACGGCGAGGTCATCGTTCTGGGCTCGGGAGAGTATGAGATGTTCCCCCTCGTCATCACCAAGGGAGTCAAGGTGACATCTCCTTCGGGAACGGTGGCTTTCCTGCACCAGGGAATCACGATCAACGCGCCAGGCGGCCGGGTGGCGTTGCGCGGCCTGACCCTCAAGGGCAACGGAACGGACGATGGGATCACCCTCGTCGCGGCGAGTTCACTGTCCGTCGAGGAGACGACGTTCGATGGCTGGGCCTTCGGCCTGAACCTTGGCATCGGGTCCGGGTCGGTGGTGAGCGTCAACAGCTCGGTGTTCGCGGCCAACACGGCCGGCGTGCGCACCTCGGGTGGGACGCATGCCGTTTCGATCGAAGGAACGCGTTTCGAACGCAACGTGAACGGTTTGTCGATCACCGCGGGATCGTTCTTCGTTCGCGAGTCCTCGTTCACGGGCAATACGACGGCGGGCGTCACGATCAGCGGCGGCTCCGCGGACATCCGGCGGTCGGAGTTCACGCTCAACGGCATCGGCGTGAACGTGCTCTCGGGCGGGACGTTGCGACTGAGTCGATCGGTCGTCTTCGGGAATAGCACCGGTCTCCTCGCGGCGGCCGGGAGCACCTTCGAATCCTTGGGCACGAATGTGATCCGCGGCAACGGGACCGACACCAGCGGCACGATCACGACGATCCCCGAAGGCTGATCGTCCGCGGTGTGGGTCCTGCTCTTCGTCCACCTCGGCCTCTCGCCCGTCTTCTTTCATCACGCGACGATCGAGCCGTTCGACTACCCGAAGTCGTTGCTGCTGCAACTCGCCGCGGGCATCCTCCTCGGTGCGTCGATCGCCGGCGCTCGACGAGACCCCGGAATCGTGTGGCCCCGTGATCCTGCCGCCGTCGGAGTGCTTCTATTCGGCGCGTCCGCGATCCTCTCGACCGTGTTCTCGATCAGCCCGTTCACGTCGATGGCGGGCGCGCCGGACAGCTTCGCCGGTCTGCCCACGCTGCTCGCGCTGGTCGTGATCTTCTTCGCGGTCCGTGCCGCATGCCCGACCTGGATCGACGCGCGTCGGCTGCTGATCGCGCCGGTGATCGGGGCCGCAGTCGCGGCGACGTACGCGCTCGTCCAGTCGATGGGCGGCGACGTCTTCTCGTGGAGCCGGGTTGCGGAGTTCGGCGGCGCGCGGCCCTTCGGCACGATGGGGAACGCCAACGCGCTCGGTTCGTTCCTTGCCGCGGTGCTGCCGATCGCCGTCTACCTGGCCGTACTCGCGCAACGACGGGGGCAGCGCCCGCTCGCGGCCGCTTACGGCGTCACGGTTGTGCTCTGCATCCTTGCGATCCTTCGTTCCGCCTCGCGCGCGTCGTGGCTTGGTCTCCTGACCGGCGTCGCTCTGATCCTCATCGTGTTCGTCGCCGCGGGGGAGCGGAAGGCGGCCAGGCGGATCGGTCTGATGGGCGCGGCGCTGGCGGCGGGAGCGCTCGTGGTCATGGCAGTGACCCCGTGGGGGCGTGAGTTCGCGGGCGTGATGGGGGCCCGGGCCTTCGGAGCCGCCGGGATCGAGAGCCGCCTTTTCATCTGGAGCGCGGCGATCGACGTCTTCCGCGCGCATCCGATCCTCGGCGCGGGCGTCGACACCTTCGGTCTCGCTTTCTCGCCCCTGCGCACGCCGGAGTTCTGGGCGATCGAATGGAACACCACGTTCGTGCGCGCTCATAACGAAGCGCTGCACGTTCTCGCCACCCAGGGAGTGCTGGGAGCCGCGGCCCTGCTGGTGATCGCGTTTGGTCTGATCCGGTCGGTGAGGGCCGCCTGGCGCGTGGCCGATTCCAGGCAGCGACTCTTCATCGGAACCACGCTCGCGGCCATCGGCGCCCTGGTCCCGCAGCTGTCTCTTGGAATCCTGCAGACCGCGCCTTTGGTGCTGCTGACCACACTCGCCGCGTTTCTCTCGCGAGAGCCGGACAAGCCCGCCGATCGAACACCGCTGCCCGCGACCGTGGTCCGGCGCGCCACACTTCTGGTCTCGGCCTTTGCTCCCCTGATCCTTCTCACGAACATGGCGGCCTGGCAGAGGGGCGGCCTGAACGCGGCGATCTGCATCGCGGCCTTCTGCGCGCCCCTTGCCGCGATTCTCTTGATTCGTCGCCGACAGGTGGGCGAGGCCGATCAGCCGATCTTGAGTGTTGCGGCAGACAAGCCCGGCCCGTGGAAGGCCGGCGCGACCGTCGCCACACTGGTGGTTGTCGCGCTTCTTTACTCACCGGTTTCCGCGAACATCGCGGCGGCCCGCGGCATACGCCTCGCGGTTTCCGATCCAGACGCGTCCGTGCGATGGCTCGAGCGCGCGAGCGAACTTCACCCCTCCCACGCGCCTCACTGGCTGCGCCTCGGTGAGGCCCTTCAAGCCGCGGCATCGCGGGCCGGGCAGAGTGGGGGAGCGGGGGAGCGACGTCGTGCTCGCGAAGCCTTCGAGCGCGCGGCCGCGCTCGAGCCGCTCGATGGCCGCAGCCGGATGCTCCTCTGCCGCTCCATCGCCGCGCAGGCCCTCGCGGGAGAAGCGCAGGCGGATCATGCCTCCGCGGCCTGTGACCGCGCCCTCGAGATCGAGCCCGCGAACCCTTACTTCCACACGGCCGCCACCAACGCCGCGGTGCAGTTGCGCGACCTGCCCCGCGCGCGCGGCCTCGCCGACCGCGGCCTGACCCTCTATCCCCGCTTCGGCGCGATCCTCTACCAGGCGGGTTTCATCGCCCTGCAGCAGGCACGCCTCGACGACGCGACGCGGCTCTTGACCGCGGCGATCGAGGGCGAGTGGCACGGCCAGGAGGCGGGCCGGGAAGCGGCGCGCGCCGCGTTGAGCGTCGCGGTTGCTCGCCGGACCCCGTCGTGATACACAGCATCTCACCGGGTCAGGGGCCTGCCTCGACCCGCGCAGGAGAAGGGCGGTTGTATGGGTTTCCTTCGGTCGTTTCCCCGCGCATCGACGCCGGCGTTGAGTGTCGGCTTCGTGATGTGCCTGGCCTCACTCGCAGTCCCGCAGATCGGATCGAGTGGAGGTTGGCGGGTCGTTGACTGCAACGGCGAGCAGCGCACCGAAGCCCAGATAGCCGCCTCCCGCGGTCTCTCACTCGCGCAGTTGCGCCTGCTCGGCATGCGGCGAAGTCTCACTCCGGAGCGCGTGTGCCAGGTTGCGGACGCCGTGCTGGCCCGCCAGCTCGACAAGGCCGCCGAACCGGCGCGGCAGGATCAGCCGGACGAAGCGCTGCGGTACCGCCTGCTCGACCTGCGCGATGAGAGCGGGCGGGTCCTGCCGGATGGCCTGATGATCGCCCGCCGCCAGGCCGATCGCATGCGCGCGGACAGCCGTAGTCGTCTCGGCGATAGAAGCATCGCCGGCATCACGCCCGGAACGTGGACGTGGCTTGGCCCCGGCAACGTGGGCGGCCGGCTTCGCTCGATCCTCATCCATCCAACCACGGCCACCACGATGTGGGTGGGGAGTGTGGGCGGCGGCATCTGGAAGACCACCAACGGCGGCACATCGTGGAATCCGGTGAACGACTTCATGGCGAACCTCGCGGTGACCACGCTCGTCATGGATCCGACGAATTCGAACGTGATCTATGCGGGCACCGGCGAGGGCTTCTTCAACACCGACGCCATTCAGGGCGCGGGCATCTTCAAGAGCACGGACGGCGGAACCAACTGGGCGCAGCTTGCGAACACCGCGAATGCAAGCTTCAACTTCGTGAACCGTCTGTCGATCGCACCCGGTGGGGGAGCCATCCTCGCCGCCACCAATTCCGGCATCTTCCGAAGCACGGACGGCGGCGCGAACTGGACCTCCGTCCACGCCACCCGCACGCTCGATGTCGACTTCGATCCGACCGATGCGACCAAGGCGATCGCCGGCCGCTCCGACGGCACGGCGCTCTTCTCGACCAACGGCGGCGTCACCTGGATCGCGGCTCCGAGCCTCGGCGCCAATCGCGTCGAAGTCGCGTACGCGCCGAGTTCCCCGAACATCACGTATGCGTCGGTCTACGTGTCGAGCGGTCAGCTCTGGCGAAGCACCGACGGTGGGGCGACCTACACGCTCATGAACACGGGCACGAACTTCCTCGGCGGTCAGGGCTGGTACGACAACGCTTTGTGGGTGTCTCCGACCGATCCCGCGTTCGTAATCGTGGGCGGCATCGACCTCTTCAAGAGCGTCGACTCGGGAACCACGCTGACGCAGATCAGCAACTGGGCCCTCGGCGGTTCGTATGGCCCCTCGGCCCACGCGGATCACCACGCGATCGTCGCGCATCCCGGCTTCGACGGTTCGTCGAACAAGACGGTGTTCTTCGGGAACGATGGCGGCATCTATCGCGCGACCGATGTCACCACCGTGGGCAACAATCCGCCGAATCTCACCGCGGGCTGGACCGAACTCAACAACAACCTCGGCGTCACCCAGTTCTACGGCGCGGCCGGTACCGCCAGCAACGGGAAGATCGTCGGCGGAACCCAGGACAACGGCACGCCCGTGTTCTTCGGCGGCACCGAAACCTGGGCGGACATGTTCGGGGGCGACGGCGGCTGGTCGGCGGCCGATCAGACCGATCCCAGCTATCTCTATGGCGAGTACACGTTCCTCGGCATCCACCGCTCATCGAACGGCGGCGCGTCGTCGAGCTACATCAGCGGCCGCTACTGGAACGGCTCGGCCTGGGCCTACAAGGCCGCGCCTTTCAAGATCGACGATGCCGAGTTGGGCCGCGCCAACTTCATAGCACCCTTCATCCTCGATCCCAATGACCAGCAGAGGCTGCTTGGAGGAGGCTGGTCGCTCTGGCGAACGAACGACGCGCGCACCCTCAACACCACGACGAGCGGGCCGACCTGGGCCGCGATCAAGCCGCCCACCACCGGCAACAGCTCGATCAGTGCGATCGCGGTGGCGCAAGGCGACTCCGACATCATCTGGGTCGGCCACAACAACGGCGACGTGTACCGGACGACCAACGGCACCGCGGGGGCGCCCACCTGGGTCCTTCGCGACAACACCTCGCCGGCGCTTCCCGCGCGGAAGGTGACCCGCATCGCCATCGATCCCACGAACAGCAACGTGGTCTATGTGACGTTTGGTGGCTTCAGCGCCGACAACGTCTACAAAACAACGAACGCGGGCGATACCTGGGTCGACCGCACCGGCTCGGGCGGAACCGGCCTGCCCAACGCGCCGATCCGCACCCTCGTGATCCATCCCGACAACTCGCAGTGGATCTATGCGGGCGGCGAGTCGGGGATCTTCGCGTCGGAAGACGGAGGCGCTACCTGGAACCTGCCCCACGATGCGCCGGCGAACGTCTCGGTCGACGAACTCTTCATCATGCAGAACGCCAACCGCGACCTCGTCGCTGCCACGCACGGACGTGGCATCTACCGGCATCCCACAACTCCGGGCGGTGTCACGGCCACGCTCGCCTTCACGTCCACCGGCAGCACGGTTGCGGAAACCGGCAGTGCGACCCTGACCGTGAGCGTCACTACGTCAGACGGCAACCCCACGACCGGCCAGGTGTCGGTCAACTATTCGACCTTCAACGGATCGGCCCTCTCCGCGCAGGACTTCAATTCGACCGCCGGACTGCTCACCTTCGCGGCCGGGACGGCCAGTGGGTCCACCCAGAACTTCGCGGTCACGATTCTCACGGACACGAAGGACGAGTTCGATGAGACCTTCTCGGTCACTCTGTCAAACCCGCTTGGCCCTGGAGCCTTCCTGGGCCAGAGTTCGCACACCGTCACCATCACCGACGACGATGCTCCGCCGAACCTGTCGATCGCCGACGTGACCGTGAACGAGCCCTTCGCGGGCACCGCCAACGCGGTGTTCGCGGTTTCCCTCTCCGCGGTCAGCGGCAAGACGGTTTCCGTTGGCTACTCGACCGCGAACAACACCGCGTCCGCGAGCGTTTCGTCCTCGCCGCACTCGAATCCCGCCGCGATCACCATCGGCAGCGCCACCACGCCCCAGGCGGCTTCGCCCTATCCCTCGAACATCACGGTGCCGTCGCTGCCCGGCATCGTGTCGAACGTGTCGGTGACGCTGAACAACTTCGCCCACACCTGGCCGCAGGACATCGACATCCTGCTCGTCGGGCCGGGCGGGCAGAAGCTCATACTGATGTCGGACGTGGGCGGCTCCACGCCGGTCGTCGGAGCCACTCTGACCTTCGACAACTCGGCCCTCTCTCTCACCTCGGCGGCCCTTGCGAGCGGTACGTACCGGCCCACGAACCTGAGCGACGGCGAGGGCGGGGATACGTTCTCGAGCCCGGCCCCGGCGAGCCCCTACAGCTCCGGCCTCGGCATCTTCAATCAGATATCTCCCGCGGGAACATGGAGCCTGTACGTCATGGACGACACCGCGTCCGACTCGGGCTCGATCGCCGGCTGGTCCCTGACCTTCGAGCTGACCACGGGCGACTACATTCCGAAGAGCGGAGGCATCCTCACCATCAACCCTGGCTCGACGACGGGTGTCATCCAAGTTCCGGTTATCGGTGACGGCCTGACCGAGCCGGTTGAGACGTTCTTCGTCGATCTGAGCGGACCGTCGAACGCCGGCATCACGGACGGGCACGCGGTCGGAACGATCAACGACAACGTCGCCCCCGCCATTTCGATCAGCGACGTGACCGTGACCGAAGGAGCGAGCGGCTCGACCAACGCCATCTTCAACGTGACCCTGTCGGGGTCGAGTTCGTCGACGGTTACGGTCCTCGCCTCGACCGCCTCGAGCACCGCCTCGGCGCCTTCCGACTACATAGCGAGGACCAACGTTCTCATCACCTTCCCGCCGGGCGTGACCTCGCAGCCTTTCAGCGTGGGCGTGCAGGGCGACCTCATCGACGAGCTGAATGAGACCTTCTTCGCGAACCTCACGTTCGCCACCAACGCAACCATCCTCGACGCCCAGGGAGTCGGCACGATCACCGACGACGACACCTCGATGGTCCAGATCACCGACGTGACCGTGACCGAGCCCAACACGGGGACGGTGAATGCGGTGTTCACACTGTCGCTCACGCGGGCCAACTCTCAGACCGTCGGGGTGGTCGTAACTCCCGTCGGGGTCAGCGCGGCCGCCGGAGCCGACTTCAATACTTTCGCGCCCACGGGGATTACTTTCGGTCCGGGTGTGACCACCCGCACCCTGGCGGTTTCTGTGATCGGCGACCTGATCGACGAAGTGAATGAGACCTTCGTGTTGAACCTCAGCTCTCCTCTCAATGCCGGAATCGGCGACTCGCAGGGGGTGGGGACCATTGTCGACAACGACACCGCGACCCTGGCCATCACCGACGTGACCGTCACCGAAGGAAATACCGGAACGGTGAGCGCCCTCTTCGCGCTCACCCTCTCGACGCCCAGTTCGTCCGTGGTGTCGGTAACCGCGGCGAGCGCAGGTGGAACCGCGACCTCCGGTGTCGATTTCAGCGCCGCCGGGCCGAGCGTGGTGCTCTTCAATCCCGGCGTCACCACCCGGCTCTTCGGGGTGTCCGTCACGGGGGATCTCGTGCCGGAGAGCGTCGAGTCGTTCGTGGTGAACCTCTCGGCCGCGACAAACACCACGATTGTCGATGCTCAGGGAATCGGAACGATCATCGACAACGACGCGCCCACACTCTCGGTGTCCGACGCGTCGATCGCCGAGGGCAACTCAGGTTCGGCGAACCTCGTGTTCACGGTGACCCTTTCCGCCGCCTCCGCGTCCACGGTCACCGTGTCCGCGACCACCGCGAGCGGCTCGGCCGTGGCCGGGTCCGACTTCACGGCTACCGGGCCGACGACGCTGACCTTCTCGCCGGGTATCACGACGCGCACGTTCAGCGTTCCGATCCTCGGAGATGCCGTGGCCGAGTCGAACGAGACCTTCCTCGTGAACCTCGCCTCACCCACGAACGCGACGATTCTCGATGGAGTCGCGGTGGGCACGATCAACAACGACGACCCGCTGCCTGCCGCGCGCGTCTTCGTCGCGGTGACCGGAAGTGACGCCGGCGACTGCGCGACCCAGACGACACCCTGCCGCAATCTCGCTGCCGCACTCGCTCAGGTCGCGGCCGATGGCGAGATCATCGTCCTCAGCACAGGCGAATACGACACGTCGCCGCTGCTCATCGGCAAGGGAGTGAAGATCACCTCGCCCTCGGGAACCGTGGCCCTCGTCCGCCAGCCGATCACCATCAATGCGCCGGGCGGGAGAGTGGTCCTGCGGGGCCTCGATCTCAAGAGCACGAACACAGGCGACGGCATCACCGTGGCCGCCGCCGACTCGGTCTCCATCGAGGACACCACGTTCGATCGTTGGAGCATCGGATTGCGGCTCAACGCCGGCCTCACCTCGCGCGTGAGTGTGGTGAACTCGGTGTTCCGAGCCAACGTTATGGGGATCAAGGACATCGGCTCATCGACCATGAACCGGGTGTCGGTAGCCGGATCGAGGTTCGAGTTCAACGTCATCGGCCTCGAAACCCTGGGAGGAGTCCATGTGGTGAGCGACTCCGCCTTCATCGGCCATCCGACAGGCGCGATCGCCGCGACATCGTCGTCGGTGGACATCCGGCGTTCGGAGTTCTCGATGAACGGCCCCGCCGCGGCCATCGCCGCCTTCCCGGGCGCCGCGGTCCGCGTCTCCCGATCGCACATTTTCGGGAACGGGGTCGGCCTCGACGCCAGCGGCGGAGGATCGATCGCGTCGTCGGGCACGAACGTGATCCGTGGGAACGGAACCAACACACTGGGAACGATCAGCGTCCTGCCGGAGCAATAGCCACACAGGACCCGTGCTACACTGAACCCGTGGAATCCAAGGTCTCCAACGTGACCATCGCGATCGAAGCCGGGCTGCTGCGTCGCGCCCGCATCAAGGCCCTTGAAGAGGGAACCTCCTTGAACGCGGTTCTGCGTGAGCGGGTGGAGGAATACGTTTCCCGGACCTCGCCTGCAACCGCGGCGAAGCAGACGTTCCTCCGCCTCGCCGGGGCCTCGAAGGCCCAAGGCGGCCGGAAGATCTCCCGCGAGGAAATGCATGAGCGAGGCTGAGGGTCCCTTCTTCCTTGACTCGAACATCCTGATCTACGCCTTCGACACCGCCGAGCCCGTGAAGCGAGCCCGGAGCCGCGCGCTGATCGAGAGCCTTCCCGCCGAGGCCATCGTTCTCTCTGCGCAGGTGGTGAACGAGTTCTACTTCACGGTGACCCGAAAACTCCGCCGGCCCTTGCTCGCGGCCCAGGCCGAGGAAGCCGTTCGCGGCCTCTCGGGCTTTCGTATCCTCCCCCTGGACTACAAGCTCTCGGTGGCGGCGATGGAACTGGTCCGGAAACACCAGTTCTCGATCTGGGACGCCCTGGTCCTTGAGAGCGCCCTCGACGGAAAGTGTCGCACGCTCTTCTCCGAGGACTTTCAGGATGGCCGCAAGTACGGAGCATTGACAGTCACGAACCCGTTCGCCGATTGACCGATTGTCTCCAGCGGAAAAACCTGCGTCCGGGGAGGTGCTGATGAGTGGGACGCGCCAACTTTGCCGGCACGGGGGTCACCCGTGGGGATCCTCAGTCATTTCCCGGTTTCCGGGAGCCCGGCTGCCCCCGCGGAAAACTTTCTTGAACATTTGCTTTCTTTTCAAGGGGAAAGTAGTACGATTTCCTCCACACCTTTTTGGGAGGGTCTGATGAGAACTGGCTTTTTCGGTCGTGCGCTTGGGGCAGTGGCCCTGGCGCTTTTTTCGGGGGCCTTCGCCGAAGCTCAGGTCCATCGAACCTTCGTCTCGGTTTCCGGCAACGATGCGAATGACTGCCTGAATCCCGGCAGCGCCTGCCGCACGATCAATGCCGCCATCGGCAAGGTCGACGCGAACGGCGAGGTCATTATCGTGACCACGGGAAGCTACGCGGGCGCCAACATCACGAAAGCGGTCCGCATCAATGCGCCCACCGGCATCGTGGCCTTCGCGGCGATTCCGGTCACCATCAACGCTGGCGCATCAGACGTGGTGGTGATTCGCGGCTTCACCGTCAAGGCGCTCACCCCTGGCGTCGGGACGGGCTTCCTCATCAACTCGGCCGGCCAGGTGACGCTCGAGCGCGCGGTGATCGACGGCTGGGCAACCGGCGTTCAGGTCGCCTCGGCCAACACCACTCTGGTTCTTTCAGATTCAGTGGTTCGCAACAACACCACCGGGCTCGAGACCACGGTGGGAGCGGCGAGCCCCAAAGTTTCGGTTCTCAAGACACGATTTGAGAAGAATGGCACCGGCATCGCGGCCGCCCAGGGCTCTGGCCAAGGCAAAGTCGCGGTGGCGCGCTCGACGTTCTCGGGAAACACCACCGGTCTCCTCGTGCAGACCGCGGGTATGGAGACGGCTCTGGACCGATGCCTGATCTCGAACAACTCAGGGTTTGGGATCAACGTGGCCTTCGGCTCCATGATGCTCTCGAACTCGCTGGTCTGGAGGAACGGAACCGGAGTCAGCGTGTCGCCCGGCGCCACCGGAGAGTCGTTTGGCTCTTCCGGAATCCGCGGCAATATCACCAACCAAGTGACCGGCACGCTCACCGCCGTGGCTACTCAATAAGGGCGGGGGATCAAAACCATGAAGAAACTTTCCATCGGCGCACTCCTGATCCTGGGCCTCGCGAGCGTATCGCAGGCGCAGATTTCCCGTACCTTTGTCGGGGTCAACGGTAACGACCTCAACGACTGCCTCGCTCCCGGCACTGCTTGCAGAACCCTCAACGGGGCCATTGGCAAGGTGGATGCGGGCGGCGAAGTGATCGTGATCGAGACCGGCAGCTATGCCGGCGCCACCATTACAAAGAGTGTGAAGATCAACGTGCCCTCGGGTGCGGTGGCCTTCTCGGCGCTCAGCCTGACCATCACGGCCGGCGTCAACGATGTGATCGTTGTGCGCGGCATGACCATGAAGGCCCTCAACCCTGGCTCGAGCACGGGGATCAACATCACCTCCGCGGGCTCGGTCCTCATCGAGAACTGCGTCATCGACGGCTGGGACAAGGGGATCAGCGTCGCCACCGGCGCCCGAGTGGATATCAAGGACACCACGATGCGCGGAAACGCCACCGGCGTCTCCGTCACCAACGCAAACGCTCGAGTGAGCGCCGATCAGGTCCGCGCGATCCGCAACACAACGGCCTTTGACGTGACCTCCGGAGCACTCGTCACCATCGGCCGCAGCCTGCTCGCCGGCAACACCACCGGCGCAAAGGCCTCGGGCGCCCTGTCCTCGGTTACCATCAGCCGGTCGCAGATCTCCGGGCAGATCGGAGACGGCGTCCTGATCGGCGCCGGAGCCTTTGGCCGCGTGACGGACTCGATCGTCTCGGGCAATAGCATTGGGCTCAACAACGCGGGGACCCTGACCAGCCTCGGCAACAACGCCGTGAGCGGCAACACCACATCAAACACCAGCGGCACCATCACCGCGGGCGCGCTTCAATAGGAACCCTGGAATCATGAAAAAAGCTGTCACCTTTCTGATGTTCTCGGCCCTCCTCGGCGCCACCGCCGAGGCGCAGGTGTCCCGCACGTTCGCGGGCATCAACGGCAACGACGCAAACGACTGCCTCCAGCCCGCCACCGCCTGCCGCACCCTGAACGGAGCCATCACCAAGGTGGATGCCGGCGGGGAAGTGATCGTCACTGAGACCGGAAGCTACGCGGGCGCCACCATCACGAAGAGCGTCAAGCTCAACGTGCCGGCCGGCCTCGTCGCCTTCTCGGCCCTTTCGATCACGGTCAACGCGGGAGCTTCGGATGTCGTGGTCATCCGCGGCCTGACCCTGAAGGCGCTGACCGTGGGAACGGGCACCGGCCTCAACGTGTTGAGCGCGGGAGCGGTCTTCATCGAGAACAGCGTGATCGACGGGTGGTCGACCGGTGTTTCCGTGACGTCCGCCAACACGCAGATCTTCGTCAAGGATTCGACGATCCGCAACAACACGACCCACGGTATCGACCTCAACAGCGCGAGCGCGGTCGCCGCCATCGACGGAACCCGCTTCGAGAAGCAGTCGGGCGGTTCGGCCGCGGGCCTGACCGTTCGCAACGGAGCCAAGGCGGGGGTCACCCGCAGCTTCGCCGCCCAGAACGCCCTGGGATTCGTCGTGACGGGCGGGACATCGGAACTGGTAGTCGACCAGACCGAGGCCTCGAATAACACGACGGCGGGCTACCAGGCTGCGGCCGGCGCTACATTGCGCCTGCTGGACTCGATCGCTGCGAGCAATGACAAGGGTGTCGTGAACGCCGCCAATGCCGCTACGGTCGAGACCTTTGGGAACAACGTGTTCGAAGGCAACGCCAACGGAAACACAGACGGCACGATCACGGGCGTCACCAAGCAGTAAAACCCGGACCCGTTTCGGAACCACGGGAGGCCCGAGCGGCCTCCCGTCGTCTTTTGGGCAGCGGACGGTCGGTCGGTGTAGCCTTCTTAGCGACCCCCTTGAGCGCCAAATCGAAAACCGGACGGCACGAACGTGCCCTGATCTGCGGGACCCACCGAACCAGCCGAGAGCGTGAGGCCTCGGCCATTTCTCTCGAGGAGATGAGGCAGCTCGCCCAGAGTGCCGGCGCCGCCATCGTAGACGTCATCTCGCAGGAGAGAAAACGTCCCGATTCGGCCACCTATTTCGGCAGCGGCAAGGTGGATGAACTCAAGGAGATGGTGCAGCAGAAGGAAGTCACCATCGTCATGGTCGACGCCGAGCTGTCGCCCGTCCAGGCGCGCAACCTCGAGACGAAACTCGACGTGAAGGTCCTCGACCGCACCGAACTGATTCTCGACATCTTCGCCCAGCGGGCGAGGTCGCGCGAGGGCCGCCTTCAGGTCGAGCTGGCCCAGCTTCAATATCTGATGCCACGGCTCACCGGCAAAGGCGTATCTCTTTCGCGTCTGGGCGGCGGCATCGGCACCAGAGGCCCCGGCGAGACGAAGCTCGAGACGGATCGCCGGAGAATCCGCACGCGCGTCTCGGTGCTGAAGGAGTCGATCGAACACGTCCGCCGCGAGCGAGGAACGCGCCGCGAAGGGCGTCGTCGCCGCGCCGAGCCCGTGGTCTCGCTGGTCGGCTACACCAACGCGGGGAAGTCGAGTCTCTTCCGCGCCCTCACCGGCGAAGAGAAGGTGGAGATTTCGGACCGCCTGTTCATGACCCTCGATCCCCTGATGCGCGGCGTGCGCATCGGTGAACGCGAGAACATCGTCCTCGTTGACACCGTCGGTTTCATCCGGAGCCTGCCTCATGGGCTCGTGGCCGCGTTTCGCGCGACCCTTGAAGAAGTGGTCGAAGCCGATCTCGTGCTCCACGTCATCGACGGGACCGACCCCGAGATGAAGGAGAAAGAGAAGGCGGTGCGCGAAGTTCTCGAGGAGATCGGCGCCGAAGAGTCGCCGAACCGGCTGGTGGTCATCAACAAGATCGACGGCGCGGATGAGGCGGCCCGTCTCTCCCTGCGGGCGGAGCGTCCCGACGCGGTCCAGGTCTCGGCTCTGACCGGCGAGGGCCTCGACGCCCTGAAACGGACCATCGCCGAAACTCTCGACATGCTCCCAAGACCCGTGACCATAAGGGTCGACCCCAAGGACGAACGGCGGATCGCGAGCGTGTATCGTCACGCGAAGGTTCTTTCGCAAACCCGGGATGAGTTCGGCCAGGTCGTGCTCGAGGCCGAGGCTTCGCCGCGCGCCCTTGTAGCCATCGCATGAACAGCAACGCGCCCCGGAGGGTCATCGGCCGGCGGATCTGCATGGCGGATTTCTGGATCCTCGCCCTGGTCCTCGTTCTCGCTCTTTTTCTTCCCGCCTGTGGGCCCACCCGTGTAGAAGGCCCCAGAATCGACGATTCCGACTACATCTTCCCGGAGCTTCCCCGTGGCCAGCTCGACTCGCGCGACGAGAAGGCGCTGCGGGGGGCATGGACCGATGTGCTCACCGGCCAGACCGCCCGCGCTGAGCAGACTGCAGGCAAACTTCTGTCCGCGAGGCCGGGGCTGACCGCGGCCCACGCCATCCTCGGCTTCGCGGCAATGCGCGCCAACCGTCTCGAGGACGCCTCGCAGATTTTCTCGGCACTCCTGAGCGCCGAACCGGAGAACGCGGTGGCCCTCGTCGGTCTGGCCTCGGTCCGGCGGAAGGGGGGTCTGCCCGATCAGGCCCTTCCTCTATATATCCGCGCCGAACGCCTGCGGCCCCGTGACGGAGCGCTCGCCCGCCGAGTGGGGGAGATGAAGCTCGTGGTCGCCGAGGCCGCGATCGCGGAAGCGGGATCGCTCAATGCCGAGGGGCGCAAGGCCGAGGCGATAACCATGCTCGAGAAAGCGCTGACCGTGGCGCCCGAGTTGTCGCCGGTGCGCCTGGAACTCGCCGATCTGCTGGTCGAAGCGGGTCGGCGAACCGAGGCGCTCGCGGTTCTGGGAGCCACCCACGAGGCCGATCGCAACATCGCGCTTCGCATCGCGACCATCCGGTTCGAGGACGGGGAACTCGATGCCGCCGAGATGGCCCTCAAACGGGGCCTGCGCAACGTGGCGGAGGACACTGAGGCCGCAGCCCTGCTGGCTCGTATCCTCGATCGTCGGGCTCTGCTGGCTCTTCCCGAGCCCCTGCGGGCCATCGGCGAAGCTCCCCGTGTGACCCGGGCGGAGCTGGCCGCGCTCGTGGTGGTTCGTATCGAAGCTCTTAAGTCGCGTTCTCCCAGGGTCTCGGGAGTCGTGGCGTCCGACCTTTCGCGAACCTGGGCGCGCCCCCAGGTGCTGCGCGCCATCGAGCTCGGCCTCATGGACGTCTATCCGAACCACACCTTCCAGCCCTCGGGCGCGGTACGGCGAGGCGAACTCGCGGTCGTGGCGGCCCGGGTGCTCGATCACGTGGGGTGGGGAAGATCGAATGCGACGCCGCCGAGGGACATGTCGCCCTCGCACCTTCAGTACGCCTCCGTTCTGCGCGTCCTTGGCGCGGGAGTCATGCAGAGCACGCCCGCGGGCGCGTTCGAGCCATGGCGGATCGTCTCCGGTGCCGAGGCGAAGGCGGTGGTGGATAGCCTCACCCGCCTCTCGGTACAGCGTTGAAACGGGTTTCTTCGAGTTGCTGTCTTGACTTCGCCCTGCTCTCCGGTAAACTCCACAGTCCTGTTTTAGAGGAGTGAGAGAAGTTTGCCTACCGTCAGCCAGTTGATTCGAACCGGCCGCACCAAGCTCAAGTCGAAGACCGCGAGCCCGGCCCTGCAGGAGTCGCCCCAGCGGCGCGGCGTGTGCGTGCGTGTGTTCACGACCACCCCGAAGAAGCCGAACTCGGCGCTCCGCAAGGTGGCGCGCGTGCGGCTGACCAACGGCATTGAAGTCACCGCCTACATT
>CAYNHK010000015.1:0-39748 GCA_964396875.1 uncultured Acidobacteriota bacterium
TCCTTCCGCGCCTCCGCCGTCCAGGGCGACCAGGCGCTGTCCTGGCCGTCGAGCCGGAATCGGAAGCGGTTGCGCGAAGGATCGTCGAGGTTCGAGGAGGCGACTTCGAAACGCAGGGGAGAAAGGTGCGGCAGCGGGATCTCGAGCGAGTCGGTCGGCCCCCCGGAGAAGAGTTCGATGCCCCTCGACTCCGTACGGCGAACGAGCGCGGAAATGGGATTTGCCATCCGCCCATCCGTGGTGGGGTTATAGCGAAACGCGCCATCGTCCGTGCCGATCCATACCTCGTCCGGCGATACTTCCAGGAAGTCGAGAATTCGGCTGCCCGCGGGGGTTCGCAGCAAAGAGGTATCCCGGACCACGAGTGCGCCGTCGAGGGGGGCCAGCCGGATCGGCCGTTTCGCAGAAGCCAGCCAGAAGCCTCCCTCCTCCGAGTCCTCGATCCGGAAAGCTCCGCCTTCGCTGCCGAGGGCGTTCACGAAGACATCATCGCGGACAAGACTTTCGCCACGAGGCCGAAGAACCGAGGTGGCCGTTCCTATTCGGACGCCGTCCTTGAGGCTGATCACTTCCGCGAAACCTCCGGTGAGTCCCTCGGCCTGACCGAACACGCGCACCGCCTCAAGTTCGAGCGTCTCGCCGTTTCGCACCGGCAGGCCCGAGATCACGCGACCCGTCACCAGCGCGATCCAGAGGCGACCATCCACATCCTCGCCGAGGCTCGTGGCCTCGACACCGAGAAGATCCACCGCGTTCGCATCCGCGACGCCGATCTTCAGAGGCTCTGCCGACCACACGCCGCCTGCGCGGGAAAGCGCGGCCGCGCCGGTTTGAGTCGCGACCCAGAGGCGGTCCGCATCCTTCGACTTCGCGAAACTTCGCGCCAGGCCGGGGCGAAGAAGGCGAGCCGCCGTGGCGCGGATCTCGTGGATGCCGTCAGCGCTCGCCGCGAGCAGCGAGCCCGCCGAGATCAGGGCGAACGACTGCGTGCGCAGGGAAGAGACGGGCGCGAAGGGCCGTTCGCCGCAGATCCGTCGGAATATGCCCTGCGAGGTGGCGGCGTAGATCGATCCCTCGTGCTGGACGATCGATTCGACGATCCCGGGCAGGCCCTCGCGGGCGCTGAAAGTCTGCACTGAACCAGGCAGGAGCAGTTGAGCGAAGCCGCCGCTCGTGCCCACCCACAGGGAGCCCGGCGAGGTTTGAAGCGTCAACACGGCATTGTCGGGAAGACCGCGATCCACGTCCATCCTGAATAGAAGCCGACCCTCTCCGTCGAGCACGAACAGGCCGCTCCGCAGCGTTCCCACCGCGATCGATCCGTCCTCGAGGCCGCGCAGGCTGAGGATCTCGGCTGCGCCGAGCGAGGCGACCGAAGTGCCCAGGCGCTCCGTCCGTCCCGTCGCCGGATCGAAGCTGAGAAGGCCGGCATCCTGCGTGCCGATGATCAGCGCGTTGCCTTCACCCGCCGCGACGGCCGTGACCCGGATGCCCTTGAGGCTTTCCCCGCCCGCCACCGCCAGGACGCCCGTGGCTTCCACCCTGACGAGCCCGACCCCGCTGTCGTGGGCGTACAGAACGTCATCCATCAGACCGATCGCCGAGAACCGTCCGGCGGGCTTCAAGACCTGCATCTCCGCGTTCCGCAGGACCACCAGGCGCTCGGGGGAGCGGAAGTACGCGACACCGCTTGTCGAGACGAGGGTCTGCCACACGTCCGAGAAGTTGCGATCATCCGGAGCAAGGCGGGATTCGAGCGGTTGATAGAGGAGAACACCGATCGGATCCTCGATCACCTCACCGAACGTTCTGGCCCCGCCCGCGTACATACGGCCATCCTTCCCGGCCGCGATGGAGAGGGCCACTCCCGCCCGTCCGAGCGGCATCAGGCGGAACGAAACGCCGTCGTAGGTCAGGAGGCCGTTGTTGTTCGCCAGCAGAAGGAAGCCACGCGGATGGGCCGCGACGTCGAAGATCTGCGGTCCCACCGTGGCCGCAGCCGATTCTTCGATCGCGCGCGGCCGGACCACGTTGAAGAAGGGCAATCCGGAACAGGCCTCCTGCGCGTGAGCGAACGGGGGCCCCACGAGACAGACAAAGGCGAGAGCCCGGAGCGGAGCGGAGGAGAGGCGCATGCGAGTTGGTCTGTTACGCGGGAAACCGGGAGTTTAGATGTTTCTCGACCCGCCTTTGGGCGGTCGCGTGGTTTGCGAGAATGGGCTGTGATCGAAACCGTCTTTCTCGACGCGGGCGGAGTGCTCATCCATCCGAACTTCGACCGCGTGGCGAAGGCGCTCGTCGAGCGGGGCGTGTCGACTACGGGAGAAGCGCTTCGCGCGGTTGAGCCCCTCGCCAAGCGCGACCTTGAAGATCCGTCCTTCATTCGGAGTTCGGACGACGACAGCCGCGGTCTCGCGTACTTCGCGACGGTTCTGCGGCGCGCCGGGATCGAGATCGACGAGCGTGTGCGGGAAGCGCTTGCCGACCTTCGTCTCTATCACGCCGCGCACAATCTGTGGGAGACGAAGGAGCCAGGTCTCATCGGCTTCCTGGAGCGTCTCCGTCATCGTGGCTTGAGGCGGGTTGTGGTCTCGAACGCGAATGGCACGCTGCACGCTCATTTCGACCGGCTCGGTTTGACCCCGTACTTCGACGCGGTCTTCGATTCGTTCGTCGAGAAGGTCGAGAAACCCGACCCGAGGTTCTTCGAGATTGCGCTGGCGAGGAGCGGTTCGCGCAAGGAGACGACCGTCCACGTGGGCGACTTCTACGAGATCGACGTGGTGGGCGCGCGCAGCGCGGGCCTTTCGGCCGTCCTGCTCGATCCCGCGGGAGTCAACCGCGATCGCGACTGTGTCCGCGTCGCGTCGCTCGACGAACTCGCCGACCGGCTGGGCGCGTAGCACCGCGTTTTCATGAGCGGGCCCGCTAGACCTTTGGCCGTTCCTTGATGTTGCGGCTCAGGATGACGAGGGTCATCGAAACGAGAGCGCTCAAGTAGCCCATGACCGCGTAGCCCACGGAGGAGAACACCAGGCCGGAAAGGGCGCTTCCCGTCCCCGCGAGACTGGTCAGGACGAAGTCATTGACGCTCTGGACGCGCGCGCGTTCCCGCTGGGACAGACAGTCCGAAAGAAGGGTCGACCCGCCCACGTAGCAGAAGTTCCACCCGAGGCCGAGGAGGAACAGAGCGAGCGCGAGCGGCCCCACATCCGTGGAGAGCGTCGCCATCAGACACGAGATGACGAGCACGACCGCGCCCACGCCGATGAGAGACCCCCGTCCCCACCGGTCCGCGATGTGACCGGAGAAGACGGAGAACGCGTACATCCCGAAGACGTGCGAGGACATTACTGCGGCGATGCTCGAGAGGGCGTGGTGGTGATGCGACATGTGGAGCGAAGTGATCACCATCAGCATGACCATCACGACCTGGGCGATCGCCATGGTGAGACCCGCGATCTGCACGCCGGGGTCCTTGAGGATCTCCCGACGGGTGCGGACGGGCGCTTCCTCCAAGCCGCCGGTCTGCTGAACTTCTTTAGCGAGCGCGCCTGGATCCGGCCAGAGGAGGGCGACCACGAGCACGGCCCCCAGGGAGAAGAACGCCGCGCTTGCGGCATAGGGCCCGGCCAGGGGAGGCCCGCCCAGAGACATCGCGAGGGCCGACATCGGCGCCACCAGTGTTGGCCCGAGGACCGCTCCCACCGTGCCGCCGAGGACGACGGTCGAGATCGCGCGCCCGCGCTCCTCCACCCGGTGTACCTCGCCCGCCATGAAGCGCGCGAGTTGAAGCGCCGAGTTGGCGGCGCCCATCAGGGCGAGGCCGACGACGAAGCCGCCGAACGAATGCCGAACCACGAACAACGAAGCGAGGGCCGCGCCGAGCACCCCCACGATCAGGCCCAGTGTGAGGGTCCTGCGCCGGCCGATCGGATCCATCAGCCGACCCCAGAGAAGCGTCGCAAGAGCGCCCCCGGCCCAATAGAAGGCGGTCGGCACGCCCGCGAACGAGGGCCGGCCCGACAGATGCGCCCCCACGATCGGCGTCACGGTCGACGCGACCAGGAAGCCCGCGGAACCCATAGCCTGGGCGCCGAACAGAGTCCACTTGAGTTTTCGCGCCGCTCGCCGTGTGGGCATCAGAGTTCGAACGGGAGGTTCGAGACCGTGCAACTGACGCCATCCACGTTGACCGTGGCGCCGGGCTCGGCGTGGGACCGGTGGACATAACCCATCGCGATGGGGCCGAACTTCGGCGACGTCCCGACACTCGTCACACGGCCGATCACCTTGTCTTCAGCGACGATCCCGGCGCCGGCCGCGACAACAGAGGCACACCTCAGTCCGAGAAATCTCTTGTTCACGTTGCCCCCGCGTCCCTCGAGCCGTGCGATGACTTCCTGACCCAGATAACAACCCTTCGAAGAGGAGTGATACACGCTCAGCTGGCCGGTCTCATGGAGAAGGTTCTCCTCCATTACGTCGACGCCGTGCCAGGGAAGACCTTCTTCGACGCGCAGCGTGTCGAGGGTGAAGGCGGTGATGGCGGCGCCGATGTGAGAGAGCAGAACCTGCGTTACCGCCTCGACCTGCGAGGGCTCGACGTGAATGCTGAAACCGCTCGCGGGCAGGTCGGGCGCCCGGTGAATCCGGACGCTGTCGTCGCGGAAGGGACACGTCACAAACGTGTTCGGATCCGCGGGAAGGGCGGTGAAGCCGCCTGCGTTGAGCATCTCCGCCGCCTTCGCACCGAAGACGCCGAAGACAACCGTCTCCGGCTTCTCGAAGCGCACCGGCGCGCCGACCTTGTAGTGGAGAAATGTCTCGACCACGATGTCCCGAACCGCGAGCGGCAGTTCGCAGAAAAGCGCGTCGGCCTCGGCGGACACGCGCATCCATGCGACTTGCTGGCCCTTGAGGTTCATGAGCGCCGCCAGTCGGCTCTGCCCGGTGGCGAGGCCGGCGATGTCGTTCGAAAGCAGATTGTGCAGGAACTTCACCCGGTTGGGCCCTTTGACCCGGATCAGGGCAAGGCGATCGAGTCGACACCAGCCCGCGTTTTCCCGGACCATGGTCACCGCGTCTTCAGGTCTCAAGACAGCTAGTTTAATCGGCGGGGCCGGATATGATCATGGGCTCCCGCATCTCCCAATCGAAGGAATCCAAATGGCCGCCACCAAGATCATCGTCAAGAACAACGGTTCCATCCGCGTCGAGGGCGACTTCGAAGTGGTCGATGAAACCGGCAAGGCCTTCGATCTCGCCGGCCGCGACGCCATTGGCCTGTGCCGCTGCGGCCAGTCGGCGAACAAGCCCTTCTGCGACGGCTCGCATGCCAGATGCGGCTTTGTTTCCCCGATCGAGGCCCGCGCCCTGCCTCCGATGAAGCCGAAGGCGTAGGACCCCCCTCAGCTTTCGACGTAGGCGTCCATCGTGGCGAGAAGCGCGGCCGGGGCGGCATCGACCAGGATCCGCGACCTCGCGGTGGCCGGAGCGAAACCCTCGTCCACGGCGTTTTCGATGACGCTCAGAAGCGGGTCGAAGTAGCCGAGGACGTTGAGCAGGCCCACCGGTTTCCCGTGGAGTCCGATCTGGTTCCAGGTCAGGATTTCGAACAGTTCGTCGAACGTGCCGAGGCCTCCGGGCATCGCAATAAAGCCGTCAGCGAGGTCGGCGAGGGTCTGCTTCCGCTCGTGCATGCTTGCGACCACGCGCAATTCGACCTCGTGATACGCGCGCTCCTTCGTGTTGAGGTGACCCGGGATCACCCCGATCACGCGCCCGCTTTTCCCCATGGCGGCACGGGCGATCTCGCCCATGAGTCCGATCCCGCCGCCCCCGTAAACGAGTGTGCGTCCCGTGGTCGCCAGCAGCCCGCCCAGCTCTCGCGCCGCCGCCGCGTATTCGGGCTTTGCGCCCGGGTACGAACCGCAGTAGACGCAGACTGATCGCATCGAGGGCATGACACAGGGATTTTCGCAGACCGCCGAGCCCGCTTGAGGAGGCGGCGAATCCGAGCGATCGGAGCGAGGCGACGCAACGGGGAACACGGACTTCTGGTATCGTTCGTCTCCCTTTCGGAAGACGTACGTGGGCCTGTGGCGCAGCTGGGAGCGCGCTTGAATGGCATTCAAGAGGTCACCGGTTCGATCCCGGTCAGGTCCACCATCTTTCGTTTAGATGGGGGGCGGTGAACGACCCCGCCCCCCAAACCCCCGTCGCTCCGGCCCAAGTGACAAACGAGCGCAAGCGACTTTGCTCTGGATTGGGTCCGCACAGCGGAGCCAATCAGGAATTGGGCCTTCGCTTGGTTTGGGGCCGCAGTTCGCGAACGGACTGCTGGGCGGTTCCTGAGCCCGCCGAAGGGTGGTCCCTGAGCCTGCCGAAGGGTGGTCCCTGAGCCCGCCGAAGGGTGGTCCCTGAGCCTGGCGAAGCGTGGTTCCTGAGCCTGGCGAAGGGCAGCCCCCCAGACCCCCGTCCGCTACGGCGGGACTAACAAATGAGCGAAGCGCCAGAAATTCCCTGGAAGCGAGAAGGCTGGAGCTCGCTTTGTAGAAAGACCGAGCCGGCCTGCTCTCCATCCGCTTGATCTTCGGGGTAGTGACGCCACCTTCATGGCGATGGGCAACCTCCCCAACGTGGGAATCACGCAACAAACGCCGAACCGTTGACCGTGGTGCGTGCGCAAGCGTCTGGCACGGATGCTGCTCTCTTACCTCGTCGACTCAATCAGTCTCGCCACACCGAGGCCCTGGGCCGCTCTCTTCCGCCGCAGGCTTTCACCGATCGACTGCGGGAGAACAATTAGACGACAACGACGAAGGCGAACATCAAAGACGCATCAACCACAAATGAAAGAAGGAACACGATGACCAACGATCAAAACGACAAAGCACGCGGTTCAAAGAGAACCCCTTCCGAGAAGCGCGGAAGGAACAAGGACGAGGCCGGAGCTCCAAAGGCGAACCCCTCCCCGGACGGGATGTCTCAGAAGAGCAAGCGGGACCTCGACCCGGACGATAGCCCTTTCGTAGACGACGCCGACATGGACACCCCCACCTCCCCGCGTTCGCGGTTAGGGCTCCTGGGTCTCCGGGGAGGCCGTTCTCCCCGGACACCTGCGTTTGCCCTCAGAGCGATCCCACTCGGAACCAAAAATCCAGAAAGCGAAAGTACCGGAGAACCTATGACACAGCGCGACACGAAGCATCCTCTTCCCCGGACTCCCGATGCCCCGACGCGGGAGCCTCGCCCCACTCCGGGACCCTCATACACACCTAGCAGCTCGAACCAGAGCGAGGCCGGCCACAGTCAAAAGAGCAAAGTCTCCGAGGCCGGAAAGACGAAGCCGGCGGAGACGCTTCCCGACGATTCGTGCGGCTGCGGACCCACCAGTTGAAGGAGCCGGCATGAACAGAGCCTTCGCATTATCCGTCGGGGCTATGGCCCTGACCATCGCCATCGCCACGAGGCCTTCCGAGGTGGTGGCTCGAGTTCCCACAGCCACACCGACGATGAGCCCTACGCCGCCACCCGACGAGCCCTCCCCGACGCCGACGCCGACTCCGAGCCCAACCCCTACGCCGACGCCCACACCTTCGCCGAGCCCGAGCCCGAGCCCGACTCCAACCCCGACGCCCACCCCCACCCCTAATCCTCTCCAGATCGCGACCAGCCGATGAGCTTCCTGATTACGTTGCCGCGACGGCGGTTCACGAACGTTGCCTTGGCCCGCGGGGTCGTGAACTCGTCAGCCGCGCCAGTAGCCTCACCCCCCAAGACCAGGACATCGTGGGCGGAACCGAAAGTGCGCCCGCAGAGGTTGCCGCTTGCTCGGAGGTGAGAGTCTCGAATCGGGTGCGAAAATTCGTGCGTGAGAGTCGGTCTGGCTGAAGACGTCCGCGCCTGGGAGTACGTTCTTCCCGGCGGATGGAAGATCCTGGCCGGCAAGACCGACGAAGACAATGAAGCACTGAGTCTTCGTGTGGCGCGGGCCAATGACCACTGGTTTCACGTCCACGGTTGCCCAGGCTCTCACGTCATCCTGCAGGGGCCCGCCGGCGAGGAGCCCGACAAGGCGATGCTCAAGGTCGCGGCTTCAGTCGCCGCGTATCACAGCAAGGCGCGCAACGCGGGGGTTGTTCCCGTGTCCTGCACCCTCGCGCAGAACGTAAGCAAACCACGCGGCGCGAAGGTCGGTACGGTTGAGATTCGCAAGGAGACGACACTCAAGGTGCGTCCGGGACTCCCGACGGCCTCTACTTCTTCGGGAAGTACCTGACGCCGGGGAGCGAGGCGAAATCTTCGTCCTGAGTCCAGAGCGTTGCGCCGGCTCGTCGCGCGATCGTGTAGATCAGACTGTCGGCGAGAGGTAGATCCAACTGGGCCGCGTCCAGGGCGATCTCGCTATCGACATCCACGATTCGGCCGCTTCGAAGAAGGGCCGCCGCCTCGCCGCGCTCGCGTCTCACTTTCTTCACCACTTCAGAGAGGACGAGAACCGGGACCACCAGACGGTCGGCCTCCTCGATGGCGGGGGCGAACAGGCGCGCGCGGGGTGAGCCGGTGAAGTACTCGAGCCAGCCCGAGGAATCGACGACATTGCCCTCGGTCACACCCGGTCGCGGTCCCGGGGAATGGAGGTGTCCATCCCCTTGAGGAACCCTCGAAGGTCGCTGGCCTTGCGGGCGGGCAGCAGTTCGATGCGGTCGCCATATCGGATCACCCGCATCTTGCCCCCGGCCTTGAGACCCAGCTGTTCCCGGAGGCGGCGCGGAATCACGACCTGGAACTTGGGAGAAATGGTAACGGTGTCCATATCGATGACTCTAGCGTACAACGCATGGTTGGTCGATGAGGGCTAGGGCACGCCATGTTGCGATGCGCGCGCGTAGGAAATGGCCATCGCGGCGGCGATGGCGAGGCAAAGGGGCGCGTAATAGTGACGGTTGAGATCGTAGAAGGGTGTGCCGATCGCGTAAGAGAAAACGCCGGGCGCATAGGCGGCGATCCCGCGCAGCAGGAACACGAGGCCGACGCCCCAATAACCCGCGGTCCACAATGCGCCTGGAAATCCAAGCCGCGGCGCACCGTGACGTACGGCGACGATGTATGCGGCGCTCGACAGCGCGAGGGCAACCGCGAAGCAAGCCCCACGCCCCGGCATAGCGCCCCTTCGCAGGCCAACCACCCGCGCCAGAAGGTCGGGCTCCGTCGTGCCCGGCCAGAGCCCGCCGAGCCCCCAATACACATGCAATCCGGCAAGCGCCATCAAGACGGCGACCACCGCCATCCCGAGAATGTTCATCAATGACGCGCTCGCTGATTGAAGTACAGGTCGAGGAGTTCGCGAAGATCCGGATGGGCGGCCCGCATTGGACCGGGCATTTCGAAGAACCCTTCGACCGCCACGGCCCAGAGTTCGGCCGGGGACTCGAGACCGTACTCGTCGAGGGGTGAGTCACCCTTCACGAGGGCGATGCGCGCCTTTTCGAGGGCCCTGGACATGGCTTCGGCGAAGGCGCCCTGGACGTTCGAGGGCAGTCCGCCGTAACTCGTCGATCCGCCCACCGAAGGCTCGTCCTTGTCGAGGACATGCGCGAACTCGTGATAACCCACGTGGTAGCCGTCGTGCGGGTCTTCGAAGCTCTCCTCCAGCGAGGGCAGCGACATCAGGATCGTGCCCCACGGATGCGCCTGGCCCGAATGCTCCGGCGTGCTCTCATCTTCGCCGCCGACGCGGTAGTCGCGGTCGAAATCGTCCGGGTAAAGCAGGATCTCCGAGACATCGCTCCAGCGCCAGCCCGGCCAGCCGGCCGACAGCGTGCAGGCCGAAGCCGCGGCGAGGAGCTTGTCCTCCCGCTCGATCGGCCCGTCGAGGCTCACGCCGGTGATCCTTTGTTCGGCCAGGAAATGCGCCACCTGGTCCTCGAACTCGGCCTTCAGAGCGTCCGTCATCTCGGAATAGGGAAACGACCAGTCCTTGAGGAACGCGAGGTCTGCTGGCGTGAGAGGTGCAACGACCGACTTCGAACCGAAGAGACCCATCACGCGAAACTTACCTTCTGCGAAACGGCGGCGGGAATAGGGACGGCCGGGGGTGGCTTCGACCGAAAAGCGCTTGCGCTGAGGAAGGTCCGTTCGGAGCCCTGTCGAAGCGATCGATGGACTCAGCCACCGTTTTGGGCGGAGTGAGCCCGGTTACTTCGGAGCGTTGATGACCAGATCCACGGTGCTGCCGAGTTTGAGCGGCGTCTTCCCATCGAACGCGACCTTGAGCGCCAGGACCCGCACGTCGGTCGGCCGCGCCGGATCCTGGGGCTTGATCCGTCGAAGCGTCACGCTGCCCGGGATCTCCTCGACCCGGCCCCGGAAACTTCTTCCTGGGAAACCGTCCGCGCGGATCTCGACTTCGGCGCCGATGGCCACCCGGTCGGCGTCGGCCTCATGGGCCTCGCCTTCGATGCGCAGGCGATTGAGATCGGCCACGATGAAGGCGGGATCACCGCGATCGACCATCTGGCCGGCGTTCACGATGCGCGAGGTGACGGTGCCCGCGATCGGCGCGATCAGACGCGTCTTCGCGATGGTGGCGTCGAGTCGGCGGATGGAGGCATTTGCGGTTTCAATGCGTGCCTGCGTGATCTCGACGTCGCGTGAGGCGGCGTCACGGTCGTGCGCAGGAAGAACGCCCTCTGCGAAGAGTCTCAGCTGGCGTTCCGCATTGAGCTTCGCGAGTTGTTTTTCCGCCACCGCTTCCTCGAGACGCGCTTTCGCCTCATCGCGGCTCGCGATCAGGTCGCTCGCATCGATCTCCGCGAGAACCTGGCCCTTCTTCACGATGTCGCCTTCTTCCACGTTCACGCGAAGGAGACGACCGATCGCGTCCGCGCCGATCGTGACTTCAGCGCCCGGATACGCGACTACGCGGCCCTCCGCGGCTACACCGGAAGGCGCGCTCGCGCTCGTGGCCGCCGCCGCAACCGCCTCCGACGGACCCTGGGGTTGCGCCTGCATCACCGTGCCGGCGAGGAGAGCGAGACCGATGGCCGCGAATGAGAGCACAACAAGACTGGATCGCATGATGGTGTCCTTTGAAGAGTCCTTGGAGAATCAGGCCGCGTGGGCCTCGGGAAGAATGAGGCCGTCGACAATGCCGGCGACGCGGTCCGCGACGCGGCGGACCTTCGGGTCATGGGTCACGATGATCAGGCCCTTGTTCTCGCTCTTGGCGAGGTCGCGGAAAAGGTCGAGGATCTGCACGCCCACCGCGGTGTCGAGGTTCGCCGTGGGTTCGTCGGCGAGAAGGACGTCCGGCGATCCGGCGAGCGCGCGTGCAATGGCGACACGCTGCTTCTGGCCGCCCGAGAGATCGCGCGGCAGGAAGTTCTTCCGGTCGGAGAGACCCACCGCATCGAGAACGCGATCGGCCTCGACGAGCGCCTTGCTCCCCTTGTGTCCCTTGATGCCGAGCGCGTAGATGATGTTCTCTCGCGCGGTGAGGGCGGGGAAGAGATTGAACTGCTGGAAGATGAAGCCGATCGAGCGGCGCCGCGCATCGCGCAGGGCTTTTTCGTTGCCGCTGATGGCCTGTCCGCCGACATGCACTTCACCGGTGGTGGGTGTGAGGATGCAGCCCATGATCGAGAGCAGCGTCGTCTTGCCCGAACCCGATGGTCCTTCGAGCGATACGATCTCGCCGGCCGCGACGTCGAGACTTACGCCGCGCAGAACCTCGACCCGCTGAGATCCTTCCTCGAACGTCTTGCGGACGATCCGCGCTTCCAGGACCTTCTTCATGGCATCAACCTCGGAACACGAGCGCGGGGTCGATGAGAGCCACCCGGCGGAAAGAGAAGAGAGCGGCGGCGAGACACATCATTACCGTGCCGACGAACACGATGCCGGAGAACTGAGGAGTCAGAAGGACGGTGAGATGGATGCTGGCCATGGCGGGCCGGACTGCATACGAAGCACCCGCGCCGAGCAGGAAGCCCAGGACGGCGGCGATGAGCGCCTGCTCGCCGAGGATCTTGTAGATGTCCCAGTTCGAACCGCCGATCGCCTTCACCGTGCCGAACTCGCGGATGTGTTCGACCGCCGAGGTGTAGAGCGTCTGGGCCACAATCACGACGCCGACCAGGATGCCGAGGAACACCGTCACGCCCATGCTCATCCCGAGGCCCGTGGATTCGATCCAGTAGCCACGTGAGGCCGCAGCCCATTCATCGCGGGTGTGGACATTGTTGAAAGGGAACATCGGACGAAGGCGCGCCGCGACTTCTCCGGGGTCGTAGCCGCTGGCCACTTTCACCAGAACGTAGGTGGTGTTCCCGCTCAACTGTTCGAGCAGACTCTGGGCATTGCCGAAATCCATGAAGACGATTGGCGTGGTGGTGAAAGACTCGGCTTCCGCGCTGCGGCCGATGATGCGGAACCTTCGGCCGCCCACTTCGCGATAGTCGCCCACATCGAACCCGCCGAAGCGCAGCTTCGCGGAGCGGTCCATCATGAGGTTGTAGCCGCGGTTCAGGTCCTCGACGCGTCCCGCTTCCACTTTCCACGGCAGATTCCAGTACGCGGGATCGGAGAGTCCATAAACCAGCGCGTTTTCGGTGGCGCCGGTGGGCAGTTGGATGTTGACGAACTGGACGATGGCGTTGTCGGCCCGCTCGACGCCCGGCACGCCGCGCGCGCGAAGGAACGCGGTTTCCGGAAAGGGATTGCCGAAGTCGACGTTCGGTGTGTTCTTCGCGACGATCCAGATGTCGGCGTTCGAGTTCTCGATGGTGACCGTGGCCTTGCCGAGAAGGCCAAGGAAGAGCCCCACCTGGACGAGGACCAGAGTCACCGCGAAGGCGACCCCGGCGAGTGTGATCGCGAAACGGATCCGGTCGTGGAGGAGGTTCTTGCGGGCGAGCGAGACCATTACTTCTCGCTCCTCGAAACCAGAAGCCCGCGCAACGTGGCCTCCATCGCCGCCTCGATGAGACCGGGGCGAGGCGGGACGCGCGGAAACTGTTCGGGCTTGAAGGTGATGATGAGGGAGACCACGCCGTGGATCCCCGACCACAGGATCTGCGCCACGAGATCGACATCGCCTTTTTCGAAGTAGCCCTGATCCATCGCCTGGACGACGGCATCGCGAAGGAACGCGTACGAGCGCGCGGGAGGCGTGTCGTCCTCGTTCGCGTGCTTCTTCCAGTCGCCCGGGGTCATGAACATGAACCGGTAGTGGTTGGGATTCGCGACACCGAACGTCGCATAGGCATGACCCAGGGTGCGGATCCGGTCGACCGGGTTCTCCGGGAGCGGCCGATCTCCCATGGCCTGCGACAGCTTTTCGAAATCCGCGAAACACAGCGCCTGCACCAGGTCTTCCTTGTTGGCGAAGTGGTGGTAGATCGTGGTCGGCGAGTATTCGATCGCGTCCGCCACCGCTCGCATGGTCACGTTCTCGTAGCCACGGGTCTCGAAGAGGTCGTGGGCGGCTTCGAGGATCTTCCGCCTCACATCCTCCTTCTCGCGCTCTTTTCGTTCGGCAATTCCCACTTCGATTAACTCCGTGCTGAGACTTAACGACGTTAAGTATCGTCACGGTGTTCCATGGCGTCAAGAAGAATTTTCGAACCTCTTAAATAAACTGTTGTTTATAAGCTGTTTATAGGACAATTCGAATCTTGAGGAACTTCGTGAACGCTGTCGGCGTCTATATATCCAACATGGATATACTCGACCTGTGAATAGCCTGCCCCTCGACCCCACGCCATTTCTGCCGCTTCCCCTGGCTACGTTCCACATCCTCCTTGCCTTGACCGGAGACGGCCGCCACGGATACGCGATCATCCAGGACGTCGAGGCTCGCACCGGCGGCTCCTTGCGGCTCAGCCCCGGCACCCTCTATCGATCGATCCAGCGCATGCTCGAAGACGGCTTGATCGAGGAGACGCGCGAGCGACCTGCCCCGGAACTCGATGACGAGAGACGCCGCTACTACCGCATCACGACCCTCGGCAGTGCAGTCGCCCGGGCGGAGGCTCAAAGACTGAACGACCTCGTCGGCTTCGCGCGCGCCGCGGGCCTTGCCCCGGAGAAGATCTGATGAAGCTCTACAACGCGCTGCTCCACCTTTACCCGAAGTCCTTCCGGCAGGAGTACGGCGACGACATGCGCGCCATGTTCCGCGCGCGCCTCGAGACAGCGGACGGCGCCCTCGCCTTTCTCGGGGTCTGGCTCAACGCGTTCCGCGACGTCGCACAGAACGCACTCCTGACCCATCTCGACATTCTTGGCCAGGACCTGAAGTTCACTCTAAGGACGCTGCTTCGCACTCCTGGTTTCACCCTCACCGCCGTGGTCGTGGGCGCGCTCGGCATCGCCGCCACCACCGCGGCCTTTTCCGTGACGGACCGTGTTCTCTTTCGGGAGCTGCCGTTCTTCGAGTCCGAAAAACTCGTCAGCCTGTACCAGGCTGAGCCCGGTTACTCGCGTTTCGAACCCTCGCCCTCGCACTTCCGCGACTGGAAGCAGATGAACACCGTGTTCGAGGACATGGGGGCCTATGCCACGACGTCCATGAACCTCAACGGCGCCGGCGAACCCCTGCGGGTGAGCGGCGCCTGGGTCAGCAGCAACATGTTCGATGTCCTGCATGTGGCGCCTCAGGTGGGCCGGCTCTTCACGCCCGAAGAAGACGCGGAAGGCGCTCCGGGCACCGTGATCCTGAGCTACGGCCTCTGGCTTGAGGCGTTCGGCGGAGCGGCAGCCGCACTGGGCAAAAACATCCGGCTCGACGATCAGAACTACACCGTGGTCGGGGTGATGCCGCGCTCGTTCTCCTTCCCCAATCGCGCCGTGCGCTTCTGGACGCCCTTCCGGTTCGGGCCGGGGCACTTCGAGGACCGCACGAATCACTACCTCGGGATTGGCGGGCGTCTGAAGGCGGGAGTCACGCTCGACGGTGCGCGTGCGAGCATGAGGCTGGTCAACGAGCGGCTCAAGGCGACCTATCCCAAGGAGAACGACCTCACTCTCGCTCTCCTGCGCGATCAGACACCTCATCAGGCCCGCGTGCTCCTCATGGCCCTCTTTGGCGCCGCCCTGTGCGTCTTGCTTATCGCCTGCACGAATCTTGCGAGCCTCCTGATCGCGCGCTCGCTTCAGCGGCGCAAGGAACTCGCGGTTCGAACCGCGATCGGGGCGGGGCGCGAACGTCTCATCCGGCAACTCGTCACGGAGAGCGTCGTCCTGGCCTTCTGCGGCGGCGCGCTCGGAATTGCCCTGGCCTACGGCGCCACACCGCTTCTCGCTCAGCTCGCGCCGACGAACCTGCCCCTCACCGACATCGCCGCGATCGATCTGCGGATTCTCGCCTTCGCCGCGCTGATGACACTTGCCACCGGGATCGGTTTCGGCATCGTCCCCGCCCTGGCGCTCAACGGTGACAACAGCCTCGATGGCTTGCGCGAGGGCGCGCGCGGCGGCGTCGGTGGAAAGCGCCGTCTGCGTTCAGCGCTCGTCCTCGCCGAGGTTGCGATTTCCGTCGTGCTTCTCGTGTCCTGCGGCCTCCTCATCCGCGCCTTGTGGAAGGTCCAGGGCACCGACCCCGGTTTCGCGACCGAAGGACTCCTGACCGCACGCACGTCCCTTTCCACCACGCGGTACGCCCCCACCGCCCTGCGCGCTCAGTTCTACGACAAGGTCCTCAATGAAGTACGGGCGCTGCCCGGGGTGAAGAACGCCGCATACACAAGCTTTCTCCCGATGGTCATGCGGGGAGGAATATGGGACGTGAAGATTCCCGGACGTGAAGAGAACCGGGCCGAAGACAAAGTGAGCATGAGGTTCGTGACACCCGGCTACTTCGAGACGCTGGGGATTCCGCTGCTCAAGGGCCGCGACTTCAACACCTACGACACCAGAACCGCCCCTTCCGTGATCGTGGTCAGCGAATCGTTCGCGAAACGATACTGGCCGAACCAGGACCCGATTGGCCGGGTGGTGAACGTCACCTTCGAGGACCGCCTCATCGTGGGCGTAGCCGCGGACGTCAAAGTGCGCGGTCTCGAACGCATCAGCGAACCCCAGGTCTACCTGGGGCATCAACAGGTCAACGACGGCTGGGTCCCCTTCTACGCGCCGAAGGATCTGGCGGTGCGCGTGGCGGGAGACCCCGTGACCGTCGCTCCCGCGGTTCGCGACATCATCCGACGCGCGGATCCGCTGGTTCCCGTTTCCGACGTTCGGACCATGAAGAACATCCTCGAAGCCGAAACCGCCTCGCGCTCGACCCAGCTCAACGTCTTGCAGGCCTTCGCTCTCATCGCGACTCTCCTTGCCGCGGTCGGCCTTCATGGCCTCATCGCCTTCAGTGTGACAAGCCGTCTTCAGGAAATCGGCGTACGCATTGCTCTCGGCGCCGACAAGGCCCATATCGTCCGCCTGGTCATCGACGACGGTTTGCGCCTCGCTGCGGCCGGTGTCGCGTCCGGCCTTGTGCTCGCTTATGCGGCAGGCCGGTCGATGTCTGCCCTGCTTGCCGGCCTCGATCCGCTCGACGCGCCGGCCTTCCTGACCGCCGCGGCTTTGGTCATCTTGATGACCATCGGAGGGAGTCTGCTTCCCGCGTGGCGCGCGGTGCGGGTGAATCCGATGACGGTCATGCGCACGGAGTAGCCGCGAGGTCTCCCGAGGCCGCTTGCGCGCTCAACAGATTGAACTGCGTGCCGCAAGTCGCCTCGGGCCATCTTCACGAAATAGGATTGCGCCACTCGCCCGGCTTCCGCACTTCCAGGGCGCGTCTCAATCCTCCATGATCTCTCTGCTCCTGCTCGCCTCCGTCGCCGCCGCGGCAGCCTCGCCTCTCCTCACCTACCAGGGTCGCGACAATCAACTGAAGGTTGCCGTACCGCGCCTTGACGAGAGCATCGAGGTCGATGGCCACCTGAACGATCCCGCCTGGGCGCGGGCGGCGCGGCTCACCGACTTCTCGCAGTACTCGCCCAACGACGGCCGCCCCGCCGAGCAGAACACGGAAGTCCTCGTCTTCTACTCCGCGAGCGCGATTCACTTTGGTGTTCGCGCCGAGGCGCCGGCCGGGAGCGTGCGCGCGAGCCTGGCCCAGCGGGACAAGCTCAGCGCGGAGGACACGGTCACCTTCCTGCTTTCGACATTCAACGATGGCCGCCAGGCGATCGCCCTCACCGTCAATCCTCTCGGGGTTCAGGCCGACGGCACACTGATCGAGGGCCTGAGCGCCGCCTCGAGTGGTGGCGGTTTCTCCGGCCTCGCCACCGGCCGCGAGGCTCCAGACCTCGCCCCCGACTTCGTCTTTCATTCGAAGGGCCGGCTTACCGAGCAGGGCTACGAAATCGAAGTGCGCGTTCCGTTCAAGAGCCTGCGCTATCAGAAGACCGAGACGCAGAGTTGGGGCCTGCACGTGCTGCGCAAGAGTCAGAACACCGGGTACGAGGATTCGTGGGCGCCCGCGCGGCGCGACGCCACGTCGTTCCTGGCTCAGGCCGGCGTGATCGAGGGCATGCGCGAACTGCGCCCCGGCCTCGTGCTCGATCTCAATCCCGAGTTCACCGGCCGCTCCGATGGCGCGCCGCGAGCGGGAGAGAACTGGGGGTACGACACTTCGAGGCCCGAGATCGGCGGCAACGTCCGCTGGGGCGTCACGCCGAACCTCTCGCTGAATGGAACTGTGAATCCGGACTTCTCGCAGGTGGAGTCGGACGCGAGCCAGATTCAGTACGATCCGCGGAACGCGGTTTTCTTCGAAGAGAAGCGTCCCTTCTTCCTGGATGGTCTCGAGCAGTTCGCGACCCCGAATCGGCTGATCTACACGCGAAGGATCGCGGCGCCCATCACCGCGGCGAAACTGACCGGCACACTCTCCGGCACGAGTGTCGGCTTCCTCTCCGCGGTCGACGATCAGATCACCTCCCGCACGGGGGACACCCATCCGATCTTCAACATCCTCCGCGCCCGACGCGATCTCGGGACGCGCTCCCGAATCGGCCTCGCCTACACGGACCGGATCGATGGCGACGACTGGAACCGTGTCGCCGGGCTCGACGCGCGGGTCGCCCTCGGTGAGGTTTCAACTCTCGATCTGCAAGGCGCCGTCTCCGGGAACGAACGCGCCTCGGTCCGCACCACCGCGCCCCTCTTTCAGGCGATCTACAACCGCAACGGGAAGAAACTCGGGACCCGCGCCGTTTTCACCGGTATCGATGAAGACTTTCGCGCCGGCTCGGGCTTCATCTCTCGCCCTGGTGTCGTCAGAGCTGCGGTTACCCAGCGCTTCAGCTTCTTCGGGAAGAAAGGCGGAGCGCTCGAAGTCCTGAACACCGACCTCGTCCTCGACGGCAGCTGGAAATACCGCGCGTTCTTCGGCGAGGGCGGTGTTCAGGACAAGAAACTGCACATCAACAACAACGCGACACTGCGCGGCGGTTGGAAGGCGGGCGCGTCGGTTCTCCTCGAGTCCTTCGGCTATGACCCCGATCTTTACGCCAACTACTTTCTTCCCGCGGCCACGCCGGGCCGCTTCACACCGTACGTTGGCGTGCCTCGGTTGCCGAACCTCGATTGGGTTCTGAGCCTCACGACGCCCGAGTTCAAGCGCTTCTCCGGCTACGTCAACGCCCTGTGGGGCAAGGACGAGAACTTCTTCGAATGGTCGAGCGCGAACATCGCGTATGTGACGGTCCGCCTCGACTGGAGGCCCACGGAGAAGCTCCGCCTCAACGGCACCTACAACCTTCAGCAGTTCAAACGGCGCAGCGACGGGTCCCTTGTCGGACGAAGGCAGATACCGCGCCTCAAGCTCGAGTACCAGGCGACCCGCGCCATCTTCGGCCGGCTCATCGCGGAATACGACGCCCAGTTCCAGGACACTCTGCGCGACGATTCGAGAACAAACCTCCCGATCTTCATCCGCGACTCCGCCACCGGCTCATATGCCCCCGCCCTCGCAAGCCGGCGCAACGGGCTGCGCCTCGACGCCCTCTTCGCGTGGCAACCCACGCCCGGCACGGTGTTCTTCGCAGGCTACGGAAGTTCGCTCAACGAAGAAGACGCTTTCGCGTTCCGCGACCTCAGCCGCTCCCGCGACGGCTTCTTCATGAAGTTCAGCTACCTCTTCAGGATGTAGTTCCAAGACGTCAGGATGCGCGCGGCCGGGGACGCGCCGCTCGTTCTCAGAGAAGCCCCTTGAGCACGGCCTCGAACCGCGGGTCGTCCCGGATCGGATCGAGGTCGGTATCGTGGAGCAGCCAGCTGCGCAGGGTGAGGCCGGCGCGAACCGAGCGCTCGAGGCAGTCGAGGGCCTGCTCCTTCGCGGAAGCCATGGACTTGATGCAGGCGATGTTGTACAGCAGCATGGCATCGTCGGGGTCGATGGCGAGGGCGCGGTCGGCCCACTCGAGACCCCGCTCCCGGTCCCCGAGGGCCACCAGGCCGTTGGCGCCCATGTAGAGCGCGCGCGCATCGTCGGGGTTCAAGCGCAGGTGCTCCTCGGCCAGTTTGATGCCGCGCCGGCGCACCGCGTCGGCGTCTTTCGGCCTCCCCAGGGCCACGAAGCTGCCGGCCACGAGCAGGGGCGACTGGTAGTCCTCGGGCCTCGCCCGCATGGCCTCCTCGTACTGCCGGATTGCCTTCTCGAAGTCGCCGCGCGCGAAGCGGTCGCGGGCGTAGAAGTAGTGCGCTTCGAAGAGTTCGGGGTTCAGCCGGATGGCGTCCTCGAACTCACGTTCGGCTTCATCGTGCTCGCCGCGCAGAGAAAGAGCCACACCGCGCGCGGCATGCGCCTCGGCCGACTCGGGATCGAGATCCAGGGCCTTGCGGCTCGCGGTGTCGGCCTGCTCCAGGTCGCTCGCGTGCGCTCCCGCGTTCTGGAAGAGGAAAGCGCTGCATTGCGCGATGCCGGCGTACGCGCGGGCAAAGCCCGCATCCTGCTCGATGGCCCGCGAGTACAACTCCAGGGCGAACCGCATGCCCTTGCGGCTGTACTGGTAGAAGAACTTGCGGCCGTGCAGGTAGTAGTCGTAGGCCTGGACATCGCTGGTGGAGGGCTTGCCCAGAGCGGCCCGCTCCACCGAAGACAGACTGACCTCCAGCGCCCGCACGATGCTCTGGGCGATGTCGTCCTGGATGGTGAAGATGTCCTCCATCTCGCGGTCGTAACGTTCCGCCCAGATGCGGAACCCGGTCCTCACGTCGGCGAGTTCGGCGGTGATCCTCAACCTCTGATCCGCGCGGCGCACGCTGCCGTGGAGCAGTGCGCCCACGCCCAGCCGCGCGCCGATCTCGCGCACGTCCACATCGCCCTTGCCGAAGCGGAAGGAGGAGCTGCGCGACGCGACGTGGAGATTTCCGATCCGGCTGAGGGCAACCAGGATCTCCTCCGCGATGCCCTCGCAGAAGTACTCCTGGTCCTTCTCTCGACTCAGGTCGGCGAAGGGGAGTACCGCGATGGAGCGCTCGGAGCGAAGCTCGACTCCGACATCGGCGGCGAGTTGTTCCAGCTCCCACTGGACGCTCTGCGCGGTCGAGAAGCGATACTTCGGATCCTTTTCGAGGCACCGGGCGACGATGCGATCAAGGCGGGCAGGATACGCCTCATTCAGGCGGGTGGGCGGCACCGGAGAGTCGCGGAGAATCGAGGAGATCAGCGCGGCCGCGCTGGCTCCTTCGAAGGGACGGCGGCCGGTGGCCATCTCGTAGAGGACGGCGCCGAACGAAAAGAGATCGGAGCGAGCATCGACGGGCAGACCCTCGACACCCTCCGGGGACATGTAGGCAAGAGTGCCCACCACGCGGTCGTCGCCCGCCTGCGTCCGCGTGGGCAGGTCGCTGGCTTCTGAAGCGGCGGCCGGAGCTTTCGGAGACTGGGCGAGACCGAAGTCCAGCACTTTGACCGAGTCCTTGCCGACCATGATGTTGCGCGGCTTGATGTCACGGTGCGTGATGCCCCGACGATGCGCGGCGCACAGCGCCTCCACCACCGCGCGGGCGATGCGCCCGAACTCGGCCACCGCGAAACCCCGGCTCGGAATGAGTTCGGAGAGCGGACGGCCCTCAACCAGCTCCAGGGTCAGGAATCGCCGGCCTTCCGCTTCTTCGATGGAATGGAGGGTGACGATGTTGGGATGGTTGAGAGCCGCGACGATGCGGGCTTCGCTCTCCAACCGGGACAGTCGTTCGGGGTCCTGGCTCAGTTCGTCGGGCAGCAGCTTGAGCGCCACCTCGCGGTCGAGCGAGGTGTCGAGAGCCCTCCAGACCACGCCCATACCGCCCTCGCCGATCTTCGCCAGGAGGCGGTAGTGGGACAACATGCGGCCAGGCTCAAGAGACATACGACGCCTCCGTGGGCAGTCTAACTCCGCGCCCTCGATGGCTACATCGTTACGCGCACGCTCACGGTTCATTCCCTGACGCAGGCCGCGACCACAGCACGTCCGCCAGGAATCCGGCGGCAAGGAGGTACACCAGGGCCATGGCCTGGCCCTCCTGCCCTCCGGCAGTGGTGATGATCACCGGGAGGATCAGGATAGCCACAGCGGGGCACGCGAGCACGATCAGCGCCTCCCGCGCCGCCCCGCTCCGCTGTCCCCGATAAGCCAGCAGTCCAAGAGCAAAGGCCGGCGCCACCAGCAACGACACCGGCAACTCCACGTTGTAGTCCCCGATCCCGACGAAGTCCGCGGTGGTGGTGTAGGTCCAGTACTTGCCGATCCCGCCTTCGTTGGGCGTCTCGCTTCCGCGGATGAATGCCCCGTCCCTCGGGATCCACGGCCAGAGTCGCCAGAGCGTCACTGTGCTGAGCAGCCTGCGGACGAGGATGCCGACGTACCAGCCCGGCTCGGCCCGGATCGTGTCCAGTACCTGAGCCCGCAGCACGGCCTCGCTTTCGGGCGTCCAGAGATCTTGAACGCCCTCTTTCTGGACGGCCTCCAGGGCCACCGCGTCTCTCCAGGTGAAACCGTGCGTGCGGTCGAAGTCGCCCAATCCCTCCCATATCGGTTGCCACATGTCGTTCTGCTGGGCCCCGGGGACCATGACGCTCGGCAAGGCAAGCAGGACGGTGGCGACCGCGATCAGCGCCATCCGGCGGCGACCGGCAGGGGCGATCCGACACACCCCGAACCACGCCGCCATCACGAAGCCCGGTCCCAGCACCGCAGCCGAACTCCGACAGAAGGTGCAAATCGCGAGCAGCAGGCTTGCCACGAGCAGTCGCACGCCCAGACCGGCGAGAGTGGGGGCAGGATGGAGCCGCGCGTATACCGCGAGAGGCATGATGGAAACGACCGCGACCAGATAGAAGCCCACGGCGTACCGACCCAGAGCCAGGGACTCGACGAAGAACGGGCTCAGTCCCAACAGGAGCAGGGCGACCGCCGCCGCGCGGGCCCGGCCGGCGGCCCAGAGTTCGAGAGCGAGCCAGGCGACCACGGGTGCCGCCAGCATGAATCCGAGCCACAGAATCAGGAAGGGCGCCATTCCACCCAGGGCCCGGAACGCGAGGGTCAGCAGTGCCGCCCGGCCACGGTCGTCATAGTGTTGGGCCTCGGGTCCCAGGCGCGCGTCGATGAACGGCTGCGTCTTTCGGATTCGCTCCAGAGGCCGGGTCGCGCGCAAACCCTGGTTCGCGATGCGCTCGAGGATGAGACCGCGGGCCGCGACATCCGCTTCCGGCCCCGTGACTTCGATCGGCGTGGGGCCGTAGGTGATCCTGACCCACGCCGTCGTCGCCTGCGCGAGGTCGCTCCACAGGCGCCGCCAGGCATCGACCCGGGAGAAGTCAACGCCGGCGCAATAGACCCAGGTGTGGAGGCCCAGCAACCCGGGACCGAGGACGGCAAGTGCCAGCGCTACGCGCCAGTCGCGGCGCCTGGTTCGAGAGGACTCCGGCACCCGCGGAGCTTACCGTTGCGCGCTTCTTCGACCGCGCTGCCGCGGGAGTAGAGTCCCCGTCCATGGACGATCCTGCGTTCTGGCATCGGGTGCAGTTCGCGTTCACGATCACGTACCACTATCTGTTCCCGCAGCTCACCATGGGGCTCGCACCCCTCCTGGTGTTGTGGCGATGGCGGGCGCTCAAGACCGGCAACGAGGCGTACGCTCAGGCCGCGCGTTTCTGGAGCCGCATCTTCGGCATCAACTTCGCCCTGGGTGTGGTCACCGGCGTTCCCATGGAATTCCAGTTCGGCACGAACTGGTCGGAGTTCTCGAAGCACTCGGGCGGCGTGATCGGCCAGACCCTCGCCATGGAAGGGATGTTCGCTTTCTTCCTGGAGAGCGCCTTCGTGGGCGCGATGGTGTGGGGCGAGCGTCGTCTGGGTCCGAAGAAGCACTTCATCGCGACCTGCCTCACCGCGCTCGGCGCGTGGCTTTCCGCATACTTCATCCTGGTGACCAACTCGTTCATGCAGCATCCGACCGGCTACGAGGTCACGCCGCAGGGCACACTGATCATCGGCGACATGGCCGCGTACCTGCTCAATCCCTGGGCCTTCGTAATGTTCGCGCACAACCAGGCCGCGGCCCTCGTGACCGGCGCGTTCGTGGTGACCGCGGTGGGCGCGTTCTATGCGCTTCGGGGTGAGCACAAGGAGCAGGCGAGGGTCTACGTCGAATGGGGCACGGCGATGGGCCTCATCGCGGCGGTGCTCGTGGCTTTCCCCACCGGCGACATTCAGGCCAAGTACGTGGCCGAACACAAACCGGTCGCTCTCGCCGCGATGGAAGGGCGTTTCGAAAGCGGACCGCGCGCGCAACTGAACCTCATCGGCCAGCCCAACGTGAAGATGAGACGTCTCGACAATCCCATTGCCGTGCCCTGGGTGTTGAGCTTTCTCGCCTTCGGCACGTTCCACAGCAACGTGCAGGGCTTGAACGATTTTCCCGAGGACCAGTGGCCCACGAACATCGAGCTGCTCTACTACTCGTTCCACGTGATGGCCGGGCTGGGCACGATCTTCATCGGCCTGATGGCCCTCGCCAACCTGCAACGCCTGCGCGGGAAGCTCATGGAGACGAAGCTCCTGCTGTGGGCGCTCATGCTCGCGCTCCCGTTTCCCTATATCGCCAACACCGCGGGATGGATGACCGCGGAGCTCGGCCGTCAGCCGTGGCTCATCTGGGGCCTGTTCAAGACCTCCGCCGGCTACAGCGACGTGGTGAGTCAGGGTGACGCTCTCTTCACCTTGATTGGTTTCGCGGGGCTCTATGCCGCACTGGGCCTGCTCTACCTCTTCATGATCGGCCGCGAGATCCTTCACGGACCCGCAGGGCACGAGCCGCCGAGCCTCTACCCGGAGGTGGTGAATGGTTGAAGTCTGGTTCGCCATCTTCACCCTCATGCTCGCGGCTTACGCCGTGATGGATGGCTGGAACATCGGCTCCGGCATCGTGCAGTACATCGTGGCGCCCACTCCGGCCGAACGACGCCAGCTCATCGGAGCCATCGGCCCGCTCTGGACCTGGCACGAGGTCTGGCTGGTGGGGGCGGGCGGTGTCCTCTTTGTGGCTTTCCCCACCGTGCTCGCGGTGGCGCTGCCGGGCTTCTATCTCGCGGTCTTTGTCCTCCTCTGGTGTCTGATCGGTCGGGGCATCGCCCTCGAATTTGGCGGACACCTCGACGATTCGATGTGGCGCACCTTCTGGGACTTCGCCTTCTCGGTGATGAACCTGCTCCTTGCCGTGCTCCTCGGAGCCGCACTTGGCAATCTCCTGCGCGGTCTGCCGCTTGGGCCAACGGGCAAGTTCAGTCTGGCCTTCTTCACCGACTTCAGGCCGCGGGGCGAAGTGGGCATCCTCGACTGGTACACGATCTCGGTCGCGGTCTTCACCGTGGTCTGCCTCGCCGCCCACGGCGCTTCGTATCTGGTGTGGAGAACCGAGGGCCTGCTGCATGGCCGCGCCGTGCTCCTGGCGCGCCGGTTGTGGCTGGCCGTCTTCATCCTCATGCCTGCGATCACGGCAGCCACCGCGGTGGTGCGGCCGGAGCTTTTCACCGAGATGATGAGCCGGCCCCTGGCCTGGCTGGCGGTGGCTCTGGCCATCGCGGGATCTCTGGCGGTGGTGGTCGGACAGCGGAGGGGCCGCGAACTGTTGGCGTTTGCCGGCGGCTGCGTGTTCATCCTGGGCCTTCTCGGTGCGGCTGCGGTGAGTGTGTTTCCGGTCATGCTGCACTCGACGTTCGACCCTGCGCACTCCCTCACCGCTCACCAGGGCGCGGTTTCCGGACGCGGCCTTGGCCTTGCGATCATCTGGTGGCCGGCCGCCATGATCCTGTCCATCGGGTACGGTGTCTTCGTCTTTCGTCAGTTCCGCGGCAAGGTTCGTCTGGGCGCTCCGACCGCGCACTGACCGTCATGGCCGCCGCGAAGAAACCGAAGGCCGCTGCATCCGATCCCAGGACGCTCGCGAACCTGCGGGCGATCTGCCTGTCCCTGCCCAACACCAGGGAGACGCTGACCTGGGGCTCGCCGCATTTTCGTGTGGGCAACAAGATCTTCTGCGGTTTCGGAGACGAGAAGGGCCGGCTCGCGATCGGCTTCAAACTCGAGATGGATCATGCGGACGCCGTCATTCAGGACCCGCGGTTCTGGCGCGCGCCCTTCGTGGGCCGCTACGGCTGGGTCTCGATGGGCGTCACGCCGAAGATGAACTGGAAACAGGTGAAGGCGTTTGTCGAGGAGAGCTATCGGCTGATCGCGCCAAAGGTGAAGCCCGCGCGCGGGAAGAAACGCCCCGTGTGATCTCGCGGTGACGCGCCGTCGTGGCGACGGTTCGTTCGGATATATGACACGAAGCGTCATAATTCGGCCCGCAGACTCGCGTACGCCATGAAAGCCGACCGACTTCTCTCCGCCTTGTTGCTTCTCCAGTCGCGGGGTCGCGTCACCGGTCGCGAGATGGCGGAGCGCCTCGAGGTTTCCGGGCGTACCGTTCACCGGGACATGGAAGCGCTCGGCGCTGCCGGAGTTCCGGTCTATGCGCTGCGCGGCGCCCGCGGAGGCTGGCAACTCGCCGAAGACTGGCGCACCCAGGTGCCCGGTCTCGATGAAGCGGAGTTGCGGGCCCTGCTGATGGCCCAGCCCCGCGTTCTCGGTCATCCTCGGCTCGCGGCCGCGGCGGAACGCGCGCTCGGAAAACTGATGGCGTCGCTCCCGGTTTCGATGCGCGCCCAGGCGAACGCGATCCGCCAGCGACTGCATGTCGATACCACGGGCTGGCGCGGTCTGAGCGAAACCGTGGACGCTTTGCCGATCGTTCAGGATGCCGTGGCGCGCGACCGCAAACTCACGTTTCACTACCGCAAGCGCGATGGCGAGCGCACCGAGCGCACGGTGGATCCTCTGGGCCTCGTTGCGAAGGGAAGTGCGTGGTATCTCGTCGCGAACAGCACCGAGGGCTTTCGGACGTTCCGGGTTTCGAGGATCGAGAACGCGCTCGTCATGGAAACCCCCAGCGAACGGCCCGCCGGCTTCGATCTCGCCGCGCATTGGAAGACTTCCACGGATCAGCTTCGTGAGAGTCAGAGACGTTATGCGGCGACCCTGCGCGTGGAGCCTCGCTACGCCGATCGCCTTGCGATGTGGCGTTGCACCACGCCCCAGGAGGCGACGCCGTCTCAACCCGACGGCTGGGTGGTTCGCGAAGTCGAGTTCGATGACGAAGAGCAGGCCTGCTTCGTGGCGCTCGGGCTCGGTCCGCGCGCCGAGGTGCTCGCTCCGGCCGCGCTACGGGAGCGCGTGCGGAAGGACATCGAAGCCGCGTACCGGATGCGCCGCGCCGCCGGGTGACCTACTTGAGGTGCTTGGCGAAGAAATCGAGCGTGCGCTTCCAGGCGAGGTCCGCCGAGGGTTTGTCGAAGCGAGGGGTGGTGTCGTTGTTGAAGCCGTGCTGCGTGCCCGGATACACGAACGCCTCGTAGCTCACCTTCGCGGCCTTGAGAGCCTCTTCGTACGCGGGCCAGGCCGCGTTGATCCGATCGTCCTTCTCGGCGAAGTGGATGAGGAGCGGGCACTTCACGTTCTTCGCTTCCTCGACGGGCGGGTTGCCTCCGTAGAAGGGCACCGCGCCGGCGAGATCGGGGACTTTGGTCGAGAGCATGTGCGAGATCGATCCGCCGAAGCAGAATCCGACGACCGCGACCTTGCCCGTCCCGTCGCTACGGGCCTTCAGCCAGGCGGCCGCGGCGATGAAGTCCTCATTGATCTTCGGCCGGTCGAGTTTTCCGAACAACTCGCGCGCCTTGTCCTCGTCGCCCGGGTAGCCTCCGAGCGGGAAGAGCGCGTCGGGTGCGAAAGCCATGTAGCCCTCGAGGGCGAGCCGTCGCGTGATGTCTTCGATGTGGGGATTGAGGCCCCGGTTCTCGTGGACGACCAGAACGCTCGGGAGCTTGCCCTTCTTGTCCGCGGGGCGGACCAGATAGCCGCCCATCTTCGGGTTGCCATTCGGTGACGGGTACTCGACCCGCTCGGCGGTAATTCTCTTGTCGTCCTTCGCGACCACCTGCGCTTCGGCGAAGCGCGGGGTCAGCGCGTCGAGCATCATCGCCCCGGTCATGCCGCCCACCGTGAACCGACTCGCCCCGTCGATGAAACCGCGTCGGTCGATGTCGCCGTGAACGTACTTGTCAAAAAGGTCGTAGACGCCCTGATCGAAGTTCTTGGGGTTGGTGGGTTCCATGGTTCTCTCCCGATGATGGCCGTTTGTTTCCGCCCGGAATCAGTTGCGGCAATCTTCGCACGACCCGTCGGACGGCCGGCCAGGCCCGCCCGCAAACCGTTTCATCCGGGGTTAGCATCCCGCCATGTGGATCCTGCTGCGGCTCATCGCCATGGCCATCGGATTCGTGGCCCGCCATCTCTCCTGGTCGCGAAAGCGCGAGGACAACCAGAGTCACCACGGCATCGCCTACTCCGAGATCACGAGCAGACACAAGGGACGCGTGGTCAAGTTCGAAATCAGCGTGCCCCTCGAAACCGGACTCGTATTCGTCTTCACTCCGGAAGGGGGTGGGGATCGCTTCTTCAAGCGCCTGGGGCTCACCGAGGAGTTTCAGACCGGCGACGACTCGTTCGACGAGAAGACCTATGTGGGGAGTGACCATCCGGTCCTGCTCAACGTCCTTCGTGGAGACCGGTCCTTCAGGGAAATCGTCGGACAGATGCTGGCGGCCGGCTTCTTTCGCGTGTGGTCCGATGGGCACCGCCTTTTTGCGGAATCGAGAGACGAAAAGCCCGCTTCAGCGTGGGTCGGGCGACTGGCCCAGCTCAAGTCGCTGATCGAGGCGGCGTCGCGATCGTCGCGCGGCCGTCTCGCCGATCCTTTTGCCGCGCGTGTCCTCCTGGTCGAGGCGCTGGTCTGGTCGATTGCGGGCTATGCGGCGGTCGCGTACTTTCAGGTGTTCGGCGACGTCGGTTCACATTTTTCCGGCCTGCGGCTGATCCTTCCCGGGCTCTTCGTCGCCGTTGTCACTTTTGCCGCCCTGCTCGGAGTCATCGTCTTGATCCTCGAACGGTCCTCGCGCTCGCACCGCGTGCTGGTCGAGAGCCAGATTCTCCTCCTGCTGTCGCTGCCCGTGCTCGGCATCGAGACCGTCGCTGACATCAACCGCCGGCTTGATGTCACGCCGCCGGTGATGGTCGAGGTCAGGGTCGAGGAGAAGTGGACGACCACTTCGAGGCGACGTCGCGGAGGGACCCGCACCCACTACCACGCGCGGCTCACCTCCCTCGGGGAGATCACGGTTCCGTCGCCCTTGAAGGTTCCGGCCGGGATCTACTCCTCGCTCGTTCCGGGTCGCTCGATCGGGGTCGAGGTCGGCGCTGGCCGTCTTGGGTTTCCCTATTTTCGCTCGGTCAACGGAATCGAGTGGTAACGGCGCATCACTTCGGAAAGCGTCCGAGGGCCACGAGCATGTCGAACTGGGCCTGACGGAGCGCATCTTCGGCCTGGGCGAGTGACGTCTCCACATCACGGGCGGTGCGCTGGGCCTCGATGACCTCGATGTTCGTGGAAGCGCCCGCGTCGAACGCGGCGATGGTGATCTTCAGAACCTCGTTCGCCTGTTCGGCGGCCTGACGCGCGCTCAGGAGGACGCGTGTGTACGCCTCAACCGCGGTCCGCGCGTTTCGGATTTCCGAGCGCGCCTGGATTTGTCGCTGGACGATTGCGAAATCGACGGCCTGCGCATCGGCCTCCCGAACCTTCTGGACCCCGCTGCGCTCGCCCCCGTTGTAGATGGTTTGCGAAACCTCGAAGGCCAGGCGCCAGGTCTTCGATGGCTGGAAGAGGCCGGCCGGCGTCACGTATTGCGGATCGAAGCTCAGCTTCACGGTCGGCCACCAGTCCTTCGAACTGCCCTTGAGGACATTCCGGGCCGCGCGCTGCTCCGCCGCGAGAAGAAGCATGTCCGACCGGGTGGTCATCCAGCCGTCCGCGATGTCGGTGGGAGCGATGTCGAAGGCGGGTTCCCCGGCTGCGTCGATCGGGCCGCTTTCGCCGAGCAGGACCCCGAGGGCCTCCTGCGCCCGCCGCAGGCCCAGCTTCGAGGCTTCGAGGAATGTCTCGTCCGTCGAAACGATCTGACCCGACCGCAGTTCATTGAGCCGGCTCCCCAGCCCGCCCTCGCGCCGTTTCCGGTGGTAGTCGAACTGCGCCCGGCCGGTGTCGAGGGAACGTTCAGCGACCCTCACCAGACGCTGCTGCGTGATCACGCCGAGGTACGCGGCGGCGGCGCTCACCGCGACCTGCTTCCTCGCATCGGCGCTGGCGAGGCGAGCGACTTCAACGCGCTCCTGGGCCTGCGCTTTCGCGGCCCACTGCGCGGCGGCGAGGATGGGCACCGACGCGGACAGGCCAAACGTCCACTGATTCTTCGGCTGGACGACGTTGCCGTCGAAACCAAACGCCTGGTCGAGCGTTGTGTTGTTGGCGCTGCCGGTCAGCCGCGGCAGCGAGGCCGAGCGGATCTGTTGCATGAGACCCTGAGCGCGCAGGATGTTGGCCGCCGCGATCTGCACGGTCGGGTTCTTCTCCACCGCCCGCGAAACCGCCTGTTCGAACGTCACCGCTTCGATCGTCGGCTCCGCAGTCACGGTCTGTGCCTGCGCGACCACGGGCGCGAACAAAGAGAGGATGACCAGGGTGGCGATTGTCGCGGGCGTGGCAGTCCCACTCTCCTCCTCATCGTGCGAGCGTCGACCGCGTCCGGGGGCGAGGGTGCGGATCACCACGTAGAGGACAGGGATGAAGATGATCGACAGGAACGTGGAGGCGACCATCCCGCCCGCGACCGTGGTTCCGATCGAGTTGCGGCCGCCCGCGCCCGCGCCGGTGGCGAAGGCCAGCGGCAGCACGCCGAGGATGAACGCGAACGACGTCATGAGGATGGGCCGGAGCCGGATGCGCGAGGCTTCAACCGCCGCGTCGACGATCGAGTAACCCTTCTCTCGCAACTGTTCCGCGAACTCGACGATCAGGATTGAGTTCTTGGCCGCGAGGCCGATCAGCAGGATGAGGCCCACCTGGCAGAAGACGTCGTTGGTGAAGCCGCGTACCCACTGGGCCGACAAGGCGCCAAAAACCGCGAGGGGCACGCCGAGCAGAATGATGAAAGGCAGAACGAACGACTCGTATTGGGCGGCGAGCACCAGATAGACGAGGACGACGCTCAGCGCGAAGATGGCGCCCGCCTGACTCCCGGCCTTGATCTCCTCGAGCGATTGTCCCGCCCATGCGAACGAGAAGCCCTCGGGCAACTGACTCGCCATCTCTTCCATCGCCGCGATCGCCTGCCCCGAGCTCATTCCCGCCCCGGGAGTTCCCGTGATTTCCGCCGAGCGGAAGAGGTTGAAGTGGCTGATGACGGAAGGCGCTGTGGTCTCCCGGACCTTCACCACGTTGTCGAGCGACACCATTTGCCCGTTCGAGGTCCGGGCGTAGAGCTGCTTGAGCGACGAGGGATTCGTCCGGAACTGCTGGTCGGCCTGGACGTAGACGCGGTAGGCGCGGTTGTTGAAGTCGAAGTCGTTCACGTATTGCGAACCGAGGAACACCTGGAGCGCGTCCGTAACCTCATTCAGCGGCAGGCCGAGGCTGCGCGCCTTGTCGCGGTCGATGTCGACGACGAGCTGGGGATCGGAGGCGCTGAAGCTGCTGAAGAGGCCCTGGACCTTGCCCGACTGGTTGGCCTGACCCATCAAACCGTACATCGCGCCGGCGAGGCCATCCACGCTGGCCGATCCGGTCTGATCGAGCAGTTCGAACTGGAATCCGGCGAACGTGGAGAGCCCCTGGATCGCGGGGGGTGGGAAAGCGACCACGAAGGCTCCCGGGATGCTGAACAGCGGTCCCCGCAGGCGATTGATGATCGCGTTCAAGGACTGGTCGGCTCTTTGGCGATCCTTGTAATCCTTGAGGTTCACGAAGATCATCCCGTTGTTCGGCGCCGCTCCGGAGAAGCTGAAGCCCATGACCGAGAAAGCGGCGCGGCAGTCCGGATCCTGCATGATGATCGCTTCGGCCTGGGCGGCGATCTTGTTCGAATACTCGAGGGACGCGCCTGCTGGCGACTGGACGAGGATCATGAAGTAGCCCTCGTCCTCTTCAGGAACGAAGGCCGACGGGACAACGCGGTAAACGCCCCAGGTGGCGAGCAGGCCGCCAAGGAACAAAACGATCATCGCCGCCCGAACGGTCAGCGCCCGACGCACGAGGGCGACGTAAGCCGCAGTGCCTTTGTCCACCATGCGGTTGAACGCGGTGAAGAAGCGGCCGTGGGTGTGGCTTTCCTTGTCGAGGAGCAGCGCGGAGAGGGCTGGAGTCAATGTCACCGCGTTGAACACCGAGAGAACGACGGCGAACGCTATGGTCAGCGAGAACTGCTGATAGAGCCGACCGGTGACGCCGGGGAAGAAGGCCACGGGCACGAACACCGCGACCAGGACGAGCCCGATGACGATGACGGCGCCGAAGACCTCGCGCATCGCGTCAATCGCGGCCCGCCTCGCCGACTTGTGGAACTCGCTCATGTGCCGCTCGATGTTCTCGATGACCACGATCGCGTCGTCGACCACGATGCCGGTGGCGAGGACGATGCCGAAGAGGGTCAGCGTGTTGATCGAGAAGTCGAAGAGCTTGATGAAGGCGAAGGTGCCGATGAGCGAAACGGGAATCGTGATGGCGGGGATGATGGTGCTCCGCCAGTTCTGAAGGAACAGGAACATCACCAGGATCACCAGGATGATGGCTTCGCCCAGGGTTTTGACGACCTCGATGATCGACTCGCGGACCACGACCACGTTGTCGAAGGCCACGCGCCACTCGAGACCGGGAGGAAAACTCTTCTCGAGCCTCGCCATCTCGGCCATGACGCCTTGAAAGACGTCGAGGGCGTTGGCGGAGGGCAGGAGCGTGATGCCGATGCCCTGGGCCTCAAGCCCCATGAACCGGAGGTTGGAAGCGTAGGTCTCGGCGCCCAGTTCGACGCGTCCCACGTCTTTGACCCGCACGAGCGCGCCGCCCTTGCCGGACTTGATGACGACATCCTCGAACTGGCTCGCTTCGGAAAGCCGTCCCATCGCCCTCACGCTGATCGTGAAGGCCTGGTCGGGCGACGACGGTGCATCGCCGAGCGCGCCGGCCGCGACCTGGACGTTCTGTTCGCGCAGGGCGTTCAAGACATCGGCCGCGGTCAGCTTTCGCCCCGCGAGCTTGGCGGGGTCGAGCCAGAGCCGCATCGCGAACTTCCGTTCGCCGAAGATGAGCACATCGCCCACGCCGCGCACGCGTTTGATGGCGTCGCGCACGTAGAGATCGATGTAGTTGCTGATGAACTGGCTGGAGTAACGGTTGTCCTTCGAGAAGAAACCGAGGCCCCCCATGAAGCCGGCCGTGTTCTTGAAGACGGTGATGCCGTTGGTGCGGACATCCGCGGGCATCCGGCCGAGAGCCTGGTTGATCCGGTTCTGCACATCGACCGCGGCGACGTCGATGTTGCGATCGATGTCGAACGTGACGTTGATGGTCGAGAAGCCGCTGTTCGTGGAGGAGGAAGTGATGTACGTCATTCCCTCCACGCCGTTGATGGCCTGTTCGAGCGGTGTGGTGACGGCGCTTTCGACCGACTGCGCGTTGGCGCCCGTGTACACCGCATTCACGGTGAGCGAGGGCGGCGCCAGGTCAGGGTACCGGGCGATCGGCAGGGTCGGAATCGACACCGCTCCCGCGAGGATGATGAGGAGCGAGCAGACCGTCGCGAGGACGGGCCTGCGGATGAAGACGTCAGCGAGCATTGGCTTATGAACCCTTTGTTGGTTCGGGCACGGCCGAAGCGGCGGGTGCGGTTGCGGGTGGTGCGGCGCTCACCGGCGCGCCATCCCCGATCTTCTGCAGGCCCGAGATGATGAGCTGCTCGCCCGCCTTCAGTCCCTCGCGCACGACGTAGTCGTTGCCGATGATGTCGCCGAGCTGCACCGCGCGCTGTTTCGCGACCAGACCGGCGTCGGCCTTCTCCGCCACGAAAGCGAAGTACTGTCCATTCACCCGGTTCACCGCGGTGACCGGCACGGTGAGGCCGGGTTCGGACCGCCACACAATCCGAACGCGCACGAACTGGTCGGCGCGGAAGGCCCCGCGGCCTTCCACAACCGCCGCTTTCGCGAGCACCGTCTGCGTCGCGTCATCGACATTGGGCGAGACGAACGACACCTTGTTCGTGGCGATCACCTGGCCCGCGTCGTCCATGATCCGGATCGGGAGGCCGACCTTGAGACCGGTGGCTTGCGACACCGGGACGCTGACGTAGATCTCGAGGGCATCGTTCTGGTCGACGGTGGTGAGCACTGTCGAGCTGGTGACGCGGTCGCCCACGCGGACGGGAATGTCGCCCACCACGCCTGCGGCGGGGGCGGAGACTCTGTAGTAGCCGAGTTGAGCGCGTTGTTGACCGACCTGCTCCTCGGCCGCCTTGAGCTGGGCTTCGGCGGTGCGCAGCGCGGTGTCGGCTTCCTGGGCGTCGCGCTCGGAAGAAGCGCCCGCCTCGAACAGTTTCCTGGTGCGTGTCGCCTGCTGCCGCGCGTACTCGACTTCGGCCGCGCGGGCGGCGCGCATCGACTGCTGCGAAGCGAGGACCGCCTGCTGCGGGCCTGAGTCCACCTCGAAGAGCGTGGCCCCCGCGGCGACGCGATCGCCCGAGCGCACGGGAATGCGCGTGATGAAGCCCTCGACCTGGGGCTGGATGGTGGAGGACCGACGCGATTTCAGCGTAGCGACGAACTCGGTGGTCTGCTCGATCGGCTTTTCGGCCAGGGTCACGATCTCCACCGCGCTCGGCGGCATGCCGCCTCCCGGACCACCCGGCCCGCCCGCAGGGGCGCCGCCGCACGCGACGACGATCAACCCTCCCAGAATCAGCGGCAGTTTCGTGGCGCGGGCTCGACGTATTTTTCGCTCACCGGCGTCGTGTTTCGACGCGTCGGCCTTCTGGCTCAAAGTCATGGCTGCGGTTTCCTTCGTTCACGAGGGCGACCCCTCGAAATTCAAACCGGGAGGCTAGCTGTCGATATATGACATCAATAGTCATAATTCGAGACGACAAACCGGATCTGCGCCCGCAGGGGAGCGCGCGCAATCCCAAGAGCCGGCCGGAGGCGAAGGATACCTGCGGCGTGTGACGAAGTGGAGACCCGGCTAACGGGCGGCGGTCTTCGATACGGGCGTTGCGCTGATCGCGTAGATCTCGCCCGGCGTGCGAATGAACAACGTTCGGTTGGAAATCGCGGGCGTTGCCATGAGGGGCGCGCCCATGTCGATCCGCGCCAGGACCTCGAAGGTTCGGCCCGCCTTCAGCACGATCATCTCGCCGCCCTCGGCCGCGAGGTAGACGCGACCGTCGCTCGCGATCGGGGAGGCGCTGTGCGTGGCACCCGTGCGTTCGCGATAGAGCAGCGCGCCGGTCTTGAGATCGTAGGTTCCAAGAATCCCCTCGTCGCGCACGGCATAGAGGACGCCCTGGTACGCGAGCGGGGTGGTCGTGTAGGGGCCGCCCGCTTCGGTGCGCCACGCGAGCCATGCGCCGGACTTCGCGTTCTCGGGCTCCGAGATGTCGCCCTTCGCCCCGGTCCTGATGGTGAAGATCGGACGGCCGCGATAACCGCCGGAGAAGACGATCATTTCGTCGGCCACGAACGGAGTGGGAGTCTTCACTTCGGCCTGGTCCTTGAACTTCCAAAGCTCCGTCCCGGTGCGCGGGTCGTAGCCTTTGACGTACTCGCCGCCGACCACGATCAGATCCGTACGCCCGCCCGCGGTGTGCAGTGTGGGTGTGCTCCAAACCGGCCGCTCGACGCGCGGGACGTTCCACAGCTGCTTTCCGCTTCCCAGATCGAACGCCGCAAGGTAGGAGTCCTTGTGACGGTCCACCTGGATGATCACGCGATCCTCGAAGATGACCGGCGAACTCGCGTAACCCCATTCCGAGGTGGGATCGCCATAGTAGCCCGGGTTCAGGACGCCGAGATCCGCGCGCCACTTGAGCGCTCCCTGCATGTCGAAGGCCGCGACCCCTTCAGAACCCAGGATGGTCACCACGGTCTTTCCATCCGTCACCGGTGTCGAGTTGGCCTGGCTCGACTTCACATGTCTCGTGGCGCGAGGCACGCCCGACACCACTTCCTTCGTCCAGATGACCTTTCCGTCCCTGGTGTCGAGGCACGAAACCCGCCAGGTGTGCGGGACCTTGTCGTCGGCCATCCCGATTCCGCTGTCGCCGAGCTTCAGGGCCGGGGGATTGTCACGCGCCACGGACGTGACGAAGAGTCTGTCGCCCCAAACCACCGGACTCGAGTGGCCCATGCCGGGAATGGACGCCTTCCAGCGGATGTTGCGGCCGGTCTTCACATCCCAGTCCGCGGGCAGTTCCTGCTGATCGGCGATGCCTCGCGCGAACGGGCCGCGGAATGAGGGCCAGTTCTGAGCCATCGCGGGCACGATCATCGCGCCGGACAGGCCGATGGCTACAAACAATTGAATCGAGTGTGGTTGCATGAAGTTTCCCTTGGTCATTGTGACGAGAGACCAGGCGAATGAGTTTCGCACGGCGGTGGGGATCCTTGCCTGTGTCCCTCCAGCCACAGGATGACTGATAGGATCTCGGACTTCATGCGCGAACGCATCCTGATCGTGGACGACGAGGCGGGCGTCCGGTCTTCGCTTTCGGGGATTCTCACCGACGAAGGGTACCGGGTGGACGCGGTCGAAACGGGAGAGGCCGGCGTGAAGGCGGTGGAGTCGAATCGCTACGAGCTGGCGCTCCTCGATGTCTGGCTTCCCGGCATCGACGGGATCGAAACGCTGAGCCGGATTCAAGCGATCGACCCGGACCTTCCCGTGGTCGTCATATCGGGTCACGGCACGGTCGAGACCGCGGTCAAGGCGGTTCGTCTCGGCGCCACCGACTTCATCGAGAAGCCGCTCTCCCTCGAGCGCATCCTGCTCGCGGTTTCGAACTCCCTGCGCCGCCGGCAACTCGAACAGGAAGTCCGCGCCCTCAAGGCCGAGGTCGAGCACAAACATCAGATCGTGGGTGAGAGCGACGCGGTCAAGGAGCTCCTTCGCGTCATCGCGCAGGCCGCGCCGAGCAACGGACGCGTCCTCATCACCGGAGAAAACGGAACCGGGAAGGAACTGGTGGCCCGCGCCATTCACCGGCAGAGCCTTCGCAGCGTGGGTCCTTTCGTCGAGGTGAACTGCGCCGCGATTCCCGAGGAACTGATCGAAAGCGAACTCTTTGGCCACGCCAAGGGATCGTTCACCGGCGCGACCGCGTCGCGCAAGGGCAAGTTCGAGATCGCGGACGGGGGCACCTTGTTCCTCGACGAGATCGGCGACATGACGCTCAAGACCCAGGCCAAGGTCCTCCGCGCGCTTCAGGAGCAGAAGATCGAGCCGGTGGGCGGTTCGGCGGGCGTCAACGTCGACGTCCGCGTGATCGCCGCGACCAACAAGAATCTCGAGGAGGAGATCCGCAAGGGGAGCTTCCGCGAGGATCTCTACTTCCGGCTCAACGTCATCCCGATCCACGTGATTCCGCTCCGCGAGCGGCGCTCCGATATTCCGATGCTGGTGCGGCACTTCAGCCGCGAATACGCGGCCGAGTACGGCCGGCACATCAAGGACTATTCGCCCGCGGCCATGGAGATGTTGACTGGCCACGACTGGCCGGGGAATGTCCGCGAGCTTCGGAACATGGTCGAGCGCCTGGTCATCATGGCGAAGGGCGATGTCGTCGAGGTGAGTGATCTTGGAGTTCTCCGCTCGCCCCTCGCGGTGGAGGCGACAAACGGCTCCGCTTCGCCGCCCGCGACGCACCTCCCGGTCGAGGCCGTCGCCTCAGCGCCGCTCGGCGACTTCGAAACTCTGGCCCTCGCGCGGGAAGACTTCGAGCGTCGCTACATCGCGAAGAAGCACGAAGCCTGCAAGGGCAACATGAGCCGAACCGCGGAAGCCCTCGGCGTCGAGCGTTCGTATCTTTACAAGAAGATGAAAGCGCTCGGCCTCATCGCCGCGAAAAAGACCAGCGACCCCGACCACGACGCCGGCTAGGGCCCGCCGTCACACTCCGGGACCCCGGAGGCGTCATTGCGAGGAGGCCGTCGAGTAGCGGCCGACGAAGCAACCCCGTCGAGCAGCTATCCCGGTTGCGCCAGCTACTCCGTCCGCAGCCTCGTCTCCAGTACCTGGCTCGACGTGAACCCCGTGAGCTGAAGGTAGTGCTCCGCGGCGTCCACGAGGGCTTGCGCGGGAACCAGGCCCACGATCTCTGACCCCGCGATCGCGACCCCGTACCGCGCGGCTTCGTTCCGAATGGTCTCGACCACGCGAAAGAGCGGGGTCTTCGTGAAGTCGGTCATGTTCATCGAGACCTGGGCGACCTTCCTGCCGTTGATGTCCACGATCAGGCCCATCGCCTTCACGAAACGGTAGCCGCCGGTGCTGTGGCGGATGCCCTTCGCGATCTTCTTGGCGATTTCGACATCATCGGTCGCCAGATTCACGTTGAAAGCGATCAGGGGCATGCGTGCGCCCACCACGACCGCTCCGAAAGACGGGTGAGGCTCTACCGGACCGAAATCCGGCCGCCAGAGAGGATCCTTGAGTTTGGCCGCGAGGCCCTCGAACTGGCCGCGGCGGATGTCCTCGAGGCCCTTGCGATGGGGGGCCGAGGCGGCGTCCTCATAAAGGAACACCGGAATGTTGTGGGCCTTCGCGATCGCCTCGCCGGCCCGGCGCGCGAGCGAAACGCAGTCGGCGATGGTGGCGCCTTCGAGGGGAATGAAGGGAACCACGTCCACCGCGCCCATGCGGGGATGTTCCCCGCGCTGGGTTCGAAGGTCGATGGTGGTGACACACGCGCCGACGAGCGCGAGGACGCCCCTGAGGAGGGACTCGGCATCGCCGGCGAGGGTCAGGACCGACCGGTTATGCGAGGCGTCCGACTGGAGATCCAGAACCCGCACGCCGCTCTCCGCGCGGACCTTTGCGACGATCGCTTCGATCACCTCGGGACGGGCGCCCTCGGAGAAGTTGGGAACGCACTCAATCATCATGGACCGGAACTCTACCCGCGACAGCGCCTCGGCGAGGACACTAGCGTAGGCCGGATTAATTCCGGCCGGAGCGCGGGGGTTTGGGGGGCAGAGCATTTGGAGGCCGTCTGCGAGTGCGGCCCCCCAACTAAGGAACAGTTATCCTTGGAGCTTCCCCGATGAATACCGAGATCCTGCCCCGTCATATCGCCGAACGCATCGTCGCCGACTTCGGTGCGAACACCGAGTTCGCGCTCCAGGAGCTTTCGAAGTACCGGGCGGAGACCACGAGTGTCGGCCAGGAATGGCAGGATTACTTCGCCTACGTTCTAAGCCTGCCGGAGCCCGAAGGGGGAACCGAAACCGCGGCTTTCCTGCGTCAGCCGGTCACGGTAACGGAAGCCACGCTGGGTCCGTCCGTGGAGGAACCCGTGGTCGAGGAGGTTTCCCCGGCCCCCGCCGCGATCGAGCCCACGATCGTCGAGCCCATCAACGTGACGACGAGCGAAACGAAGATCGTCGACCGCCACACCTTCACAAGCGAAATCGATGCCCCGGCTCGCGCGCAGCAGCCTGCGTCGATGGCCACCACCGCTCCCGCCGCGTCCGCCGCCACCGGCACGGCGCTGGCTCCGAGGTCCCGCGCCCTCGCGCCCCTCATCCTGCCCGGCGATGTCGTCGAGCCGGTGCGCGGAGGGATGGTCCGGGTCATCGAGAACATGGAGGCGTCGCTCTCCGTTCCCACCGCCACCTCGATGCGAGAGGTGCCGGTCAGAGCCCTCGAGGAGAACCGCGCCCTGGTGAACCGCCACCGCGCGGCCACGAGCACTCCCAAGGTCAGTTTCACCCACATCATCGCGTGGGCCATGATCAAGGCCCTGGACACCTTCCCGCGGCTCAACGACGCGTATGCGGAACTCGACGGCAAGCCGCATCGGATCCACCGTGGCGATGTGCGCCTCGGCATCGCCGTCGATGTCACGAAGAAGGACGGCACCCGCACCCTGCTCGTTCCCAACATTCGCGGCGCCAACCTGCTTTCGTTCCCGCAGTTCATCGAGAAGTTCGACGACCTCGTGGGACGCTCGCGCAAGAGCACGCTCATGCCCGACGACTTCATGGGCACCACCGTG
>CAYNHK010000016.1:0-37750 GCA_964396875.1 uncultured Acidobacteriota bacterium
TCGTGATGCCGGTGCGTACTTCGTCGTACTTCTCTTCGAGTGTGAGGGCCATTTTCGTGTTCTAAGTGCTCCGCTGCTTCAGGAACCTTGTATTTTCGCCTGAGAGAGCGGATTTCACCAACATAAGCCTCAGACGACCGACCGTAAAGCCTCGATTTCCCTGGAAATGCGGGTTTTCTCCTCGAGAATCGCGTCCACGTCCTGGTTGGGATCGCCCTTCACCAGCGCTCTTTGGACCTCGGTAAGGCGGCGCTCCAGCAAAAGCTTGCGCAGGGACAGGGCGCAGGGCCGGGCGGAATCCGCTTCGACCTCGACGTCTTGAACCGCGATTTCCCGAAGCACGCGGCGATCCTCGTCCTCCGGAAGGGCGTCTTGCAGCGTGCCCAGGGACGCTTCCCCTCCCGCCTCCGCGAAACGCAGGAGTGTGGTCAGGATCGGACCCGCGCGCAGCGACGAGAGATCGAGGCCGTCAAGTTCGGCGAGCGCGTCCGCGACATCGGGCAGGTTCTTAAGGGCCAGAGCGACGAGCCACACCTCGGAGCGAGTGAGTTCCTGCTTCGCGGCGGGGGCCAGGGTCCTCACCGCCGCGGTGAACGCCTGCGGCCTCACCGCCTGACGCGAGCCGAGGGAGCGGGCCAGTTCCTCGCTCGCCGCGATGGGGTCGATCTTTCCGATCTGCGAAATCCGGGGGATCCACGCCGCGCGCTCCACACCGCTCTCGATGCGGGCGAGGGCGGGAAGGAGGGAGTTCATGTAGGCCGCCTTCCCGGCCGGACTTTCGATGTCGTGTTCGCGGGCCGACACTCGCGCGAGCCACTCGATCGCAGGCTCCGCGGCCTCGATCTTCGTGAGGAAGGCGTCCTTGCCCCGTTCGCGGATGAAGGTGTCGGGATCGTGGCCGGTCTCGAGGGCCACCACTCGAACGTCCATCTTCTCGTCGAGAAAGATCTCGATCGACCTCTTGGTCGCCTTGATGCCGGCGTCGTCGCCATCGAAACAAAGAACCGCGCGCGGGGCCAGCCGTTTGAGCAACTTCGCCTGCTGCGGCGTGAGCGCGGTGCCGCAGGGCGCCACCGCCGAAAGGACACCGGCTTCGATCGAACGCGCCACGTCGAGGTAGCCCTCCATCACGATCGCGCGACCCGTCTTGCGAATCTCTTCCTTCGCCCAGCTCAGGCCATAGAGGGTTCGGCTCTTCTGATACGCGGGGCCTTCGGGCGAGTTGAGATACTTCGGCTCGTCGGCGGGGTCGAGAGCGCGTGCGCCGAAGGCGACCACCCGGCCGCGGTCCGAGAGGATGGGGAAGATGGCGCGATTCCGGAAACGATCGTAGAGGCCGCGCTGGCCGCGGACGGCGAGGCCGGCCATCTCGATCAACTCCTCGCGAAACTGAACCTTGAGTGCACGCACGATGTCTTCCCACGTGTCGCGGGCGGCCCCCGCCCGGATGAAGCGGAGCGTCTTGTCGGAGAACTTCCGGCCCTGCAGGTACTCGCGCGCGCGGCGACCGGCGTCCGACCAGAAGAACTGCTCGTACTGGCTGGCCGCGGCCTCGAGGACGGGCTCGATCTCGCCGCGCATTCGGTCCTCGGGCGACTCCTCGCGCGAATCCGGAATGGCCACGCCGAAACGACGGGCCAGGGATTCGATCGCGTCCTTGAAGGAAAGACCTTCCTTGAGTTTCACGAATTCCACGACATCGCCGCCGGCCCCGCAACCGAAGCAATGAAAGACGGGCGGATCAGCGCGCACCGTGAACGAGGGCGTCTTCTCCTTGTGGAACGGGCACAGTCCTTTGTGCGACCGGCCCATCTTGCGGAGGACGACATGCTCGGACACCACACTCACGATGTCCGCCCGGCTCTTGAGTTCGTCCATGAAGGACGGGGTGAAAGTGGTGAACGTCATCGCCGCAGGTCCACCACGGTAGCACCGGCCCCGCCTTCATTCGGAGCGCCATCGCGGAAACCGGTGACGTGCGGGTGCGACTTCAAAAGATCGCGCACCGCGGCACGCAAACGGCCCTGGCCGAAGCCGTGGACGATGCGGATGTTCGCCGCGTCGGCGAGGAAAGCATCGTCGAGAAACTTGTCGACCAGGGGCATCGCTTCATCCACGCGCATCCCGATCAGCTTGAGGTCTCTTTCTCCAGGCGACAGGTCGTCGGCACGGTTCGACGCGGACGGCCCTCCCTTCGATCGGCTCTCCTCCTTAAAGGGCGTCCCACCCTGGGCCTTCGGATTCTTCGTTCGCTGAACGAGGCCGCGTCCCAGGCGGATCCGCTTGCCCCCTGAATCGATCTCGACGTCGGACTCCGTGAGTGCCGTGATCCGCCCCTTCCACCCAAGGGCCGGGGCTTCGACAAAGTCCCCGACCGACAGGAAGCCGGTGGACGCGGTCGCCGCGCGCCGCTCGTCTTCCGGAATCACTTGCGACAGGATCTCGCCCCGAAGACGCACCACCGCGCGCGGCGCCTTGGCGGATTTGAGCTTCTCCTCGGCCTCCGAGAAGAGAGCCCTCAATCGCTGTTCCTCGGCCTCTCTTCGGGCCTGGATGCGTTGGCGCGTGTCCTCCTTCATCCGCTCGCGTTCGTCTTCGATCCGCGAGAGCCGCGACTTGAGCGTCTGCTCCATCTCGCGGACTTCCGCCTGAGTGGCCTTCAACGCTTCCTGGTTCTCGGCGAGAAGCGCCTTCTCCCGTGCGAGATCGGACAGGATCGCCTCCTGACGGCGGGCGGATTCGGGGAGGCGCGCGCGCGCCTGGTCCACGACGCTTTGCGGAACGCCCAGGCGGCTCGCGATCTCGAAGGCCAGCGATCGACCCGGCTGGTTCAGCACGAGGCGATAGGTGGGCGCGAACGAGGCGGGGTCGTAGTCGAACGAAGCGCAGCGCGCATTGGGCGATTCCTGCGCGAAGAGTTTCAGGTCCGCGTTGTGCGTGGTGGCGATGACCGTCGCCCCCCGACGAGCGAAGTCGTCGATCACCGCCGCGCCAAGCGCGCCGCCTTCGAGCGGATCCGTGCCGGAGCCGAGTTCGTCGAGGAGGACGAGGGAGCGGCTCGAGCTGCTCACCGCCATCTTCGCGATACCCGCGATCTGGGCGGAGAAGGTCGAGAGCCCGGCGCCCAAGGACTGGTCATCGCCAATCTCGGCGAAGATCGAATCGAAGAACGGGACGGTGGTGCCCTCTGCGGCGGGAACCGGCAGCCCTCCCCGCGCCATGAGGCACAAAAGACCCACGGTCTTGAGAGCCACGGTCTTACCGCCGGTATTGGGCCCGCCGATCACGAGAATCCTTCGCTCTCCCGACATCTCGAGATCGAGCGGCACGGGCGCACGGCCGCTCGGCGCGAGATCGAGATCGGTGCGGATCGCATCCAGGAGAAGAGGGTGAACGCCCCGCACGATGTTCAATGCGCCATCGTCTGAAAAGACCGGGGGCCGACCGTCGAGATCACGGGCGAGGCGCGCCTTCGCGTGAAGTGCGTCCCACGTCTCGAGGATCCTCTCCGCGCGCTCGAGCGCCTCGAGGTCCGCGCGCGCTTCGTCCGAGAGTCGGCGAAGAATCTGACGAATTTCCTCCTGCTCCTCCTCCGAGACGACCACGAGTTCGTTGTTGACCGCCACCGCTTCCACCGGCTCGATGAACGCGGTCTTGTTGGCTCGGGAGGCGCCATGAACCACGCCGTCGAAGGTGCGTTTGGCTTCGGCCTTCACCATCAGGACCGAGCGGCCGTTGCGGTTCGCAACCACCTTGTCCTGGAGGACGTCATCGGCGTTGGGTTTGTGGAGGTAGGTCTCGAAGACAAGATCGAGCTCTTCTCGCAATCGGTGCGTGCGCGCGCGAAGCCTTCGGAGTTCGGGTGAAGCATCGTCGCGAACTTCTCCCTTGGGACCAATGGCCCGCGCCACCGAATCCACGAAGGCGAGGTTGCCAAGGCCCGAGAGGCTTCTGGCTTCGTCGGCGAAACGCGACTGGGCGAGACCACCCTTGTCGAGACGGGCCCGCACCTCATTGCCGAGTTCCGAACTGGCCTGCGCGAAGCGGGCCAGTGCCGCAAGCTCGAGACCATCGAGATACTCCCCCAACACGTTCAGCGCCTCGCAGATCGAACCGACCTCGGGGATGCCGTCGAAGCGCAGCGCGCCCTCACTCAGAAGGCTCCTGAAGACCTCGACATTCTTGAGGGAAGTTTCGATCTCGGCGCGGGAGGACCCGTCGGGAAGGAAGTCGGCGAAGGCCTGACGGTTCGCCGAACGTGCGGCGCGACCGACCAGAAGCGCACGAATGGAATCCCATTCAAGGGCTTTGAGGCTCGACGGATTGGTGAGAGTGGAAGCGACGGGCATGGGCCAACGAGGGCCGGATTCACTTCGGCCGGAGTTGACTCTAACTTGCAGCGAAAGGGAGACTCGGTGGCTTGCCCGAGATGAGCGCCACGTCGACGTTGATCCTGTTCCTCTACTTCCTCGTCCTCGTCATCCTGGGCGTCTTCGGCGTCCATCGTTACGCGATGGTGTATCTCTACCGGCGGCATCGCGACAACAAAGCCGCCCTTCGCGCGCTTCGACATGGGATCGAGCCTCCAAGGGTCACGGTTCAACTGCCCCTCTACAACGAGATGTACGTGGTGGAGCGGCTGATCGAATCGGTGGCTGCGATTTCGTATCCGCGGGACCGGCTGGAAATCCAGGTCCTCGATGACTCCACCGATGAGACCACCGCGATCGCGGAGTCGGCCGTGGCGCGCGCGCGCTCTCTTGGTCTCGACATCAAACTCGTTCACCGCGAGCTCCGGACAGGCTTCAAAGCGGGGGCGCTTCAGAACGGCCTCGCGGTCGCGAAGGGCGATTTCATCCTGATCTTCGACGCCGACTTCATCGCGTCGCCCGACATCCTCGAAAAATCGCTGGGACACTTCGAGGATCCGCGGGTGGGGATGGTTCAGGCGCGATGGGGTCATGTGAACCGCGACTACTCTCTTCTGACCGAGCTGCAATCCATCATGCTCGACGGCCACTTCATCCTCGAACACGGCGGACGAAATCGGGGCGGGCGCTTCTTCAACTTCAACGGGACCGCGGGAATCTGGCGGAAAGCCGCGATTCTCGACGCCGGAGGCTGGGAGCACGACACACTCACCGAGGATCTCGACCTCTCGTATCGCGCTCAGCTGCGAGGCTGGCGCTTCGTGTTCCTCGAAGACCTCGTCTGCCGTGCCGAACTGCCGGTGGACGTGAACGCTTTCAAGAACCAACAAGCGCGATGGGCGAAAGGCTCCACTCAGGTGTGCCTCAAGCTGCTGCCCCGCCTCCTCGCCTCGGATCTGTCTCTCAAGGTCAAGGTCGAAGCCTCGTTTCATCTCACCGCGAACTTCGCCTACCCCCTCATGCTCCTCCTCTCGCTCCTCATGTTTCCGGCTCTGGTGATTCGCTACGACCTGGGCCTGTTGGACATGCTGCTCATCGACGTTCCCCTGTTCGCGGGAGCCACCGCGAGCGTTTGTTCCTTCTACGCCTTCGCCCAGCGCCAGATCCACGCGGACGGGATGTGGCGGCGCCGACTGAAATACCTCCCAGGTGTGCTGGCGCTCGGTGTCGGCCTCTCGGTCGGCAACGCGCGCGCGGTGATCGAGGGACTTCTCGGGAAGAAGTCGGAGTTCGTCCGCACGCCCAAACTCGGCATGCTCGAGTCAACCGGTAACTGGCGGATGAAGAGCTACCGTGGCCCGGGGAACTGGCTTCCCTGGATCGAATTCTCCCTCGCTCTCTACTTCACCGCCATGGCGATCTACGCGGTGACCCACGGGCTGTGGGGTTCATTCCCGTTCATCCTGATCTTCCAGGCGGGGTTTCTCTATACGTCGCTTCTCTCGCTCCTCCAGGGGATCGAGCGTTTTGCGCCCGCCCGGCCGATCGAAGCCTGAGCGAAAGACCTAGAGGGTTCGGCGCTCACCGCCACAGGCTTCGCACGGACACAGTTCGCGCAGGCGTGGAAACGCCCAGATGCCGGTGTCGTGTCCGTCGGCCCAGCGAAACATCAGCGCATAGTTCCCAACGCTCTCGATGCCGGCCAGGGATTGATTCGTGAGATCAAGGTAGCGGGGAGTTGGGGCATGGCCCTGGCAGCCGGCGCACGGACACCAGCTGCGCAGGTAATCGAGCGCGAACTCGGACTTGTGCCCGTCGACCCAATCGATGGCGAGGACTCTTCGGCCGCGCAGATGGCGGACTTCGACCGGTTCGTGCGAGGTCATGACGCTGTGCTTTGGGCCGCCGGCCCGTCGGGCCTTAGAGCCAGCCCATGCGGCGGGCGAGGAACGCCGCGCCGAGGCCAACGGCTGCTCCCACAAAGAGCAAGGCCAGGGCTGCCGCGCCGATCATCAGCCAGAAGGCCGGACCTCGATTCGGGGCGGCGGCGGGGGCGGCGGCGGCGGGCGCAGGGGCGACGACGGCGGCAGGCGGGGACGAGTAGGCGGACGGGGCCTGGGCGCGGGGCTCCGCAGGTCGGGCCGCTTTTGCAGCGGGCGGGGGCGGAGATTCGATGTGGGTGTTGCGTATGTCCGTGCCGTAGTGCGGCGTCGCCATGTCATCGGAGAGGATCGCCCCCTCGAGCACAGTGGCCGAGAAGGACTGCGTGGGGCCGATCTCCCCCACCATGGTCTGCGCGACCACGAGTTCGTCCTCGGCGATGGATTCCACCGGCAACTCATCCCGAACTTCGGCCTTGAAGGATGCGGACCCGAATCTGAGGACACATCCGTCCTTGAGGGCGGCGTCGACAATCCGTTTGGAGTCGACGAACGTGCCATTCGCGCTGCCCTGATCCACGACGAAGAAGACGTCCTGCTTCCGTTTGATCACGGCATGCCGCCTCGAAACCGAGGGGTGCGAGACGACAACGTTACAGTTCGCCTCCCGCCCGACGAGAGCCTCATCGGCATCCACCACGATGGCTTCTCCCTTTAAGGGGATCAAGCGCAACACAGACATTGACTGAGTGTAACACGCGCGAAAGGGAGTTGACTGCAACCGGTCGGGGACGTTACAAGGCTTCCCGGAATGGTGATGGAATCTGCAAAAACGGCGGGGCCGTTCGTCTTCGTGGAGAACCTGTCGAAGAAGTTTGGGGCCGAATGGGCCCTCGCGCGGGCGAGTTTCACGGTGGAACGGGGCCAGCTCGCCCTCCTCACCGGAAATAATGGTTCCGGCAAAACCACGCTGCTTCGCTGCCTCTCCACCGCCCTCGTTCCCGACTTCGGGCGAGCCACTATCCAGGGAATCGACATCGTGTCCGGCCGGGAGGCCGTGCGCGGCCTGGTGGCTCACTTGAACCAGCCCCCCGGCTTCTACGGAGGCCTGTCCGCTCACGAGAATCTGGTCCTCGCGAACGCGGTCCTCAATCTTGGGCGAAAGGAAGACGACATCGAATCGGTGCTGCGGCGGGTGGGTCTGGGGTCGAAGCAGAACATACCCCTCGATTCCTTTTCCTCGGGCATGAAACAGCGCTTTGCTCTCGCCCGACTGTCCCTTCTGCAAAGAGACCTGATCCTGCTCGATGAGCCCGAGACGCATCTCGACGCGGCGGGACTGCGCCTGCTCCAGGAACTGATCGGAGAGTGGAAGGCCCGGGGCGCGGCCATCGTCTGCGCCACCCACGCGGACGATCGCTTCCATGGCCTCGGAGACCTCGAGGTGGTTCTCGTGGGCGGTCGCCCGACCCATGCGGGGGCCGCGGCATGAACGCCTTCCGCGCCCTTATCGTCAAGGACCTCCGCATCCTCCTGCGCAAACGGGGCGGCTTCCTCTCTGCTTTCGCGCTCGGCGCCATCATCATGCTGATGGCGAGTCTCTCGGGAGAGGCCACGCCGATCAGCCTCGGCCAGAGAGGCGCCGCCGCCTTCTGGATGGGACTCTTCATGGGTTCGACCCTCTTTCTCTCGGATTCCTTCGAAACCGAGCAGCGCGACGGCGGTCAACGGGCCCTGATTCTCCTCGGAGCCTCGCCCACCGCCTTCTTCTATTCGAAAGCGCTGGTGAACTTCCTCGGTCTTTTCGTGGTCGGGATCCTCCTCACTCCCATCTCGGCCGCCCTTTTTGGAGTGGGCCCGTCGCTCGGCGGCGGCCTCGTGATCCTGGCCCTCGGCACCCTGTCGCTCTCGGCGCCCGGCACGCTCTTCACCGCCATCGTGTCGGAGAGCGACAAACGCCATCTGCTCCTGCCCGTCATGATGTTCCCGCTGGTGGTGCCCGTGCTGATCACGGTCGTCCAGTCGACGCTTCTGCTGACCTTCGGCGACGCCATGGGACAGGCAAGCGCATGGAATTCCCTGCTCCTGATCTTCGCTCTGCTGCACTGGCTTCTGGATGGCGCGCTTTATTCGCGGGCGGTCGACTGATTTTGGAAGCGAGGCGCAGCGGGCCGGTTTCGCCCCTGCACGTCCGCAGTCTTTACCTCAAAGTCGTGATCCCCATCGTCGCCCTGGTTCTCGGGGGGATGGGAGTGGTGTGGTTCTTCGCGACGATGGCGATGGGCGAAAGCGTCAGGCTGGTGGCCGCGGAGCGAGCACGATACGGGCTTGCGTATGTCCGGAGCAGCGTCGAAGAGGCGGCGAGCCGGAGGATGACGGAGCGGGGGGACGCGCTGCAGGGCGCGGTCGAACGCATCGGCCAGGGCCCTGACATGGATACGGTCCGGATTCTGTCGGCCTCGGGCAAGGTGCTCTATTCCTCGAAGCGCACCGAGATCGGGCGAATGTTGCCGGCCCGTCTGCCTGCGGAGCCCGCCTCGACCAGCGAGCCGGATACGTTGCAGGTGGTGGCCGGCCAGCCCAACGTGCTTCGAGCGTCGGGTCGCATCGCCAACTCACGGTGTTCCCCGTGCCACGCGCGCGCCGAGGACGTGCTGGCCGTGGCGGACGTCGAGATCAGCCTCTCGCGACAGAGCGCCGGAATGCGAACCTGGAGCGAGATGGCGATTGCGACCGCGGTCGCGCAGTTTGGAACCATCGGAGTTGGAGTCGTCCTGATTCTGAGTCTCGTCGTGGTGCGGCCCATCCGGCGGCTGTCCGCGAGCATGGGCCAGGTTCAGCACGGCAATCTGGAGATCGCGGCGGTGGCGTCGGGCACGGTCGAGATCGACGACCTCGTCACCGGATTCAACGACATGGTGGCCAGGCTCCAACGCGCGCGTCAGGCCGAACAGGACGCCCAACGCAGCCACCTGGATCGTGTGGAACAACTGGCCACCCTGGGCGAGGTGGCGGCGAGCCTCGCGCACGAGATCCGCAACCCGCTGGCCGGCTCCAAGGCGGCCATCGACGTTCTGGCCGGGGAGGAGAAAGCGGAAGAACCGCGCCGTATTCTGCGCGCCGTGTCCGAGGAACTCGCCCGCGTCGACGGCGTGGTCCGACAGTTGCTCAAGTACGCGAAGCCCAAGGCGCCCTTGCTTGCGAAGGTCGACCTGCGGGTGCTGCTCGACGACGCGGTCCTGCTCGCGGGCCCGAGGGCCGCCGCCCAGGGCGCGACCCTCTCCGTGCATCGACCGCCCGAGCCTCTGAACGTGATCGCCGATGCCGACATGGTGCGCCAGGTCATCGTCAATCTGCTCATCAACGCCCTGCAGGCGATGGACGGGGTGGCCGGGGCCACCGTGGTTCTTTCCGCAAGCATGCGCGACGGGCAGGCCGCGTTCACCCTGCGCGACAACGGCCCGGGTGTCCCCGCCGATCGAGCCGACGCGATCTTCCGCCCATTCATGACCACCAAGCCCCAAGGCACCGGACTCGGCCTGGCCACGAGCCGCCGGCTCATCGAACTGCACGGAGGCCGCCTCTGGCTCGAGAACCCGGGCGCCCCCGGGGCCTGCTTCACCTTCACCCTGCCGGTGTTCGGCGGGCACGCACCGACCGGGACCTGAACGAATGGCGCGCGACCGCATTCTCGTCATCGACGACGACCAGCTCCAGCGCTGGGCGCTGGAAAAGCGCCTGACCGCCTGGAACTATGAGGTGATCCAGGCCGAAAACGGCCATGCCGGTCTGGAGGCGTTCACGGCGCATCTGCCCGACCTCATCCTTCTCGACCTGCAACTGCCCGATCAGACGGGCGTCGACGTGCTGCGGCAGATCCGCGCCATCGATCCGCATGCCCTGGTGATCATGATGACGGCGTACGGAGGCGTCCCGGAGGCGGTGGCCGCGTTCAAGCTGGGGGTGTTCGACTACCTCGCGAAGCCGCTCGACTTCGACGCACTCGGGGTCACTCTGCGCTACGGCCTCGAGGCTCGCCACCTGCGGGCCGAGGTGGAGCGGCTGCGGGCGAACGATGGCGAACCCGCGGCCACCACCATCGTCGGCGCCTCGCCGGCCATCCGCGACACCGTGGCTCTGGTGGGGAAGCTTGCGGTCAGCGGCGCCAATGCCATTCTGCTGACCGGCGAGAGCGGCACCGGGAAGGACCTCGTCGCCCGGGCGCTGCACTACCAGAGTCCCCGGTCTCATGCCCCGTTTGTCGCGGTCAACTGCGCGGCCATGCCCGACACCCTGATGGAATCGGAACTCTTCGGTCACGAAAAGGGCGCCTTCACGGACGCCCGGTTCCTCAAGAAGGGCCTCTTCGAACTGGCCGATGGAGGCACGCTCTACCTCGACGAGATCGGGGAACTGAAGATGTCGCTCCAGGCCAAGATGCTTCGCGTGCTCGAGAGCCTCACCTTTCGAAGAGTCGGCGGCTCGCGGGACATCACCGTCGATCTGCGCGTGGTGGCCGCTACCAACCGCGACCTCGACGCCGCGGTCCAGGCGGGCGAGTTCCGGCGCGACCTCTTGTACCGGCTGCGAGTGATCGAGGTGACCATGCCGCCGCTGCGGGAGCACCGCGAGGACATCGAAGCGCTGGTGCATCACTTCCTCCGGCAGTTCACCCTCAAGTTCCACAAGCCGGGCATGAGCGTCTCGCCGGTGGCGCTCGACCTTATGACCCGGTACGACTGGCCGGGCAACGTGCGCGAACTGAAGAACGCGATCGAACGCGCCGTGATTCTGGAGGAGGGCAATGAGCTCCGGACCAACCACCTTCCGAGCCAGTTGATGCGGGCTGCCGAGTCCGCACCCGCCGCCGAGGCGTCAGGATTCACACTGCCCCAGGGCGGGGTCACGCTCGAGCACGTTGAGGAGTCCCTCGTTCGCCAGGCAATGAGCATGGCTGCCGGCAACCAGACGCGCGCCGCGCAACTGCTCGGCCTCTCCCGCGACGCCCTCCGCTACAAGCTCAAGAAGTTCAATGTGGAGTGAGTGGGTGATCTGGCTCACGGGTGCGGGATTTGCCCCGATCGATCAGGCCCGTCTGTCCCGGGCTCGGCCGGAAACTGCGCCACCCTGTGCGATCTTCCTATGAACGATTCCGGCACGGGGCTTGAATACAGTTGCGGACTGGGCCGCCCTCGCGGCACACCATGGCTCATAGACAATCCCACGCGCTGGTTCTGGAGGACACGGAACTCGGACGGTGGGCGCTGACCAAGGCGCTCGAGGCCGAAGGGTTCGAGGTCCGCTCGGCACAAACCTGGAGCGAAGCGTCGGCGTGGCTGAAAACGACGCGATACGCACTGGTGCTCGCCGCAGTTTCCCTGGCCCCGGGAAGCGCCGCCGACCTCACGGCGGAAATCCGAAGCGTTCAGCCGGACGCCCACGTGGTGCTTCTGACCGATCAGGACAGCATCGATGAACTTCGGCAGGCGTGCGGGCCGGAGCCCGAGATCCTGGCCAAGCCCTTCGATCTCGAAGCGGTTGCCCATGCCGCACTTTCACGCTGGGGCTCAGCCGACCACACTGTGGAGGCGTAACCTCGGGCAGGCCGAATCATGTCCGCGGGATTCCTTCGTGTCACGGCTTTGCGCGCCATCGCGGCCGCGTTTGCGCTCTTCATCGGCGCGAGCCCGGCGTTGGCCCAGGTACAGGCGACCTACCTGCACACCCTGGCCGGTTTCGCGGGGCCGCTCAAATACGATGGCGTCAGGGTCAGTGTGGATCTCGAGAGGGAAGAGACCTACGTCATCTATCAGAACCTCGTCCACATCTTCAATCCCAGCGGGATGGAGGTGTTCGTCTTCGGCGATGGCCTCGACCTGGGTCAGATCCTCGACGTCGCGGTGGACCGCACCGGGGACATCATCCTGCTCTCGTACAAAGGCTCCCGGTCCCTCCTGACCCGGTGCGACTTCCGGGGCGTGCCCATCCGCCCCGTGGAGATCAAGAACCTCCCCGCCGGTCTGGTGTTCTTCGCAAACCGGATGGTCCATCGAAACGGCCTTCTCTACTTCGCCGCCCTCGGGACCGCGAGTGTGATCGTGACCGACATCAACGGGGAGTTCCGATCGCACGTCGAGTTCCTTCCCTTGTTGCCGGAGGATGAAAAGAAGAAGGACGGGGTCGAATCCGTCGGTTTCACCGTCGACCGGGAAGGCAGCATCTTCCTCACCATGCCCGTGCTGTTCACGGTCTACAAGTATTCGCCCGATGGCAGGCTGACCTCGTTCGGCCGGCCGGGTTCGGCGCCTGGGAGATTCGGCATAGTGGCCGGTATTGCGTCCGACAGTCGTGGCAACCTCTTCGTGGCCGACAAGCTGAAATCCGTGGTCATGGTGTTCGACAAGGACTTCAACTTCCTCATGGAATTCGGGCATCGAGGGTTGAAGCCGGCGAATCTGATCGTACCGGACGACATCGCCATCGATCGGAGAGACCGGGTATACGTCTCCCAGGCGCGACGACGCGGGGTCAGCGTCTTCTCGCTCGCGTTCCCCTGAGGGTGCGCCATTTCCCCCAGACCCTGGGGGTTCTCACCCATGCCGGACCTCCGAACCGGGATCGACCCCGCGTGGCGCCTTCGATAAGTGCCAATGCTGGATGGTCTTGACGACACCTCGTTTCCGCGAGGTCATCTGGCTCCTGAATTGCTAGGGACAAGTGGACGTTCAAGCTTTGATCTTTGGCCGGTTCACTTTGATGGAGGTTCGAAAATGCGATCGAAATCGTTAGGGATTACTCTCCTGGCCGCAGCGCTCATGCTGCTGTTTGCCGCCAGCAATTCTCAGGCGTTCCATTCAGGCGGCGTCGCCGAGTGCAGCGGCTGTCACAGCATGCATGCCCCCAAAGCGGGTGGCAGCTTCCTGCTGGTCGGAACCGATCCGAGTTCGACGTGCCTTTCCTGCCACCAGAACGCTGCGGATACCGGCCCTTCCTCGTATCACATCTCCACGGTTGATGGGGCTCTGGGTGCGGGAATGGCTCCCAAGCAGAGGACGCCCGGCGGCGACTTCGGCTGGCTGAAGAAGAGCTACACGATGACCATCCGCGGCACCACCAGCACCGAAGCAGGCGAGACCCACGGCCACAGCATCGTGGCGACGGACGCCGCGTACGTCGCGGACGGGACGAACCCGAACGCGCCCGGCGGAACGTTCGCATCGAGTCAACTCGGCTGCACCAGCTGCCACGACCCGCACGGCAGGGTTCGGCGCGGGTCGGATGGAACCTACCGGACCGCCGCCGCCCTCGGTGGGGTGGCCGACCCGATCATCGGTTCGGGCTCCTACAACAACAGCGTGACGCCGGCCGCGGGCCAGGCCGTGGGTGTCTACCGCCTCCTCCGGGGTCTGAACGACGTGACGGTGTCGGGCGTGACGTTCGCCGGCGTGGCCATCGCCATCGCTCCTTCCACCTATAACCGCACGGAAGCCGTGACCCAGACCCGCGTGGCCTATGGCGCCTCCGGGACGAACACATGGGGCAACTGGTGCGCGAGCTGCCACCCGGGGATGCACTCGAGCGGCAACTACGTCCACCCGATCGATCAGAGCCTGGGCTCGGATATCGCCAACATCTACAACGCCTACGTGAAGTCGGGCGATTTGTCGGGCGTGGCGGCGTCGTCCTTCAACTCTCTCGTTCCCTTCGCCGAGAATACAGGCGACATCGCGACCCTTCAGTCCCATGCGCTGAACAACGACACGTACCTCAACGGTCCGGGTTCGAGCGACAAGGTGACCTGCCTGAGCTGCCATCGCGCGCACGCGTCCGGCTGGCCGGAAGCGCTGCGATGGAACCCGGAAGGTGAGTTCATGATCTACAACAGCCTGTTCCCTGGCACGGACACCACTCCGACGGTTCCGCAGTTTGCCCGCGGCCGGCTGGGCGCGGAGACCCAGGCGGCGTACTACGACCGTCCGGTGACGAAGTTCGCGAGCTACCAGCGCGTGCTCTGCAACAAGTGCCACGCGAAGGACTAGTTTCCGATCGGTGACTGAAAAGTCACCTTTGGGAAAGGGCTGGGTCACCCCCAGCCCTTTTCTTTTTATGAATCATTGCGCTCCTCTCTTTGAATCATTGCGGTTCTCCTGAGCGTTCGTTAAAAGCGGTGTGAACCCGTGCATTCCCCCCGACTAACTGTCTTCCTGTCTCTTCTGCTCGCTCCGGCGGTTGCCGGCGCCGCTTCTGGGGGGGTGTATCTCTACCTGCAGCCCGCTCCCGCCGACGCGGCACGGCTGACCTTCGCGATCGACTCGGTGTCGGCAATCGCGTCCAGCGGATCAGAGTTCCCACTCTCGTTGAGCCTCAAGACAGTGGGACCGGCGGAGGCCTCTCGGCAGCGGCTCCTGGCCTCGGGTCGACTTCCGGAAGGCCGGTACTCGGGGTTCCTGTTCAAATTCAGCCGCGCCACCCTGAAAGGCGCGAGCGGAGATGCCGCACTGGTTGTGCCGGACCTGCCGGTGCGGCTCGATGTTCTGTTCGCGGTCGGGAGTCAGGAAGCACCGCTCTTCTGGCTCGTCCTCAAGTACCCGGACTCCCCGGCCCAGGGGTTGGATTTCAGCCCGGGGCTTCAGGCGCTGACGCCGCCGCGGCCCAATCCCGCTCACGCGGGCTTCGTGACCAATTCCGGCTCGAATACGATCACGGTCTTCGACAAGAGTCTCGCGCAGGCCACCGCGGTCATCAACACCTGCGCCGGCCCCTTCGGGATGGCCCTGGATCGACGGCGTCTCCGGGTATACGTGGCTTGTCCCAAGGACGACGAGATCCAGTCGATCGACGTGGCGGCGGGCGAAATCGTCCAGCGCACCCGCGCCTCTCCCGGGGACCAGCCACGCGAGGTCGCGCTTACGCCGGACGGCGCCACGCTCGTGTCGGTCAATTCGGGCTCGAACAGCATCAGCTTCTTCGACGCTCTGTCCCTTACCCGGCAGGAACGGCTCAACGTGGGCAACGGCCCGGTTTCGATTGTGATCGAGCCTTCAGGAAGACGCGCGTTTGTCTTCAGCACACTTTCGAGTTCGGTCTCGGTCATAGACCTGGCAACCCGCAGCCTCACGGCGACGCTTTCGATGGACGCGCCCCCGCTGAGGGGGGAGTTCAACCGTGCCGGGAACCGGCTCTACGTGATCCACGAGCGATCGCCCTACCTGAGCGTCCTCGACCCGCAGCAATTGACCATCTCCAGCCGGGTGCGGCTCGGTGCCGCGGTCGGTGCGATCGCCGTGGACCCCGTGCGCGGCCTGATCTGCCTCGCCTCCAGCCAGGCGGTGGCGATCGAGTTCTACGACCCCAACGCCCTTCTGCCCCTGTACTTCATGAAGACGAGGGAAGGGGTCTCTCATCTGCTGATCGATGCCGAGGACAGCCGCTTGTACATGGTGAACCCGGACACGAGGACCCTCATCGTCGGCCGCCTCGCCGACCGGAAAGTCGCCTCGGAGATCGATGTCGAAGACGGGGCTCGCTTTGTTGCGGTCATGGGAGAGAGGTAGTTGCGACGTGGGGCGGCAGGGTTCACGCTCGTGGTGACAGGGACGCTGGCCTGCCTTGCCCGTCCGGCCTCGGCTCAGGGCATCTTCGCGGATATGCAGAAGATCCTGGAGTTCGGGTCCAGTTCGGTGTCGACGACCAACACCTTCGGGTCCGGCGAGGTCCTCAAGACCGACACCTCGAACCTCCTTCCGGCACTCACTCTGAACCTGAACGCCCTCGTCTACCCGAGTCTCCGGCTGAATACCGGCGGCGTCTTCGAACTCAACCGGACCTCCGTCAGCGTCAATGGGCTCAAGACGGTGTCGACACTCACCAACAACCGCCCCTTCTTCCTCCTGCAATCGACCAGCCCCGTCCTGGCCCCCGGTGTCGGCTACTTCAGACGGGAGGCCCTCTCCAGGACCGCGGGCCAATCGAACGTCAAGCTGGTCAACGATGAGCGTTCCGCGTATCTGCGGTGGGCGCCTGCGGGCGGCCCTCAGTCGGATTTCCAGTTTCTCAAGACCCACACCTTCGACGGCGAACGCGCATTTCAGGACGTTTCCAAGGACTTCGGGTCCCTCGCGTCCCGGTACGTCAACCGGGGCCTCAGCCTCAACTACCGCGGTTCCTATCTGAGTACGGACGACCGGATCGCGCGCCTGCAGACCCATCAGGTGTCCCACGCCATTCATGGCGACTATTCCCGGTCCTTCCTCAAGAAACGACTCCTCTGGAACGCCGCTTACACGGTGAACCGGCTGGGACTCAGAACGGCGGCGCAGGGGGAAAGCGGAGAGGTGGCGCTGCCCGTGACGCCATTCGAGGGCCTTTCGGGGGTCAGCGACACACCGATCACCGCGAAACTTTCGCCGAATGGTGCGCTCATCGACTTCAACCTCAGGGCGGGCGCATCGATCAACCTGGGTCTGCCCGCAACCCCTGCGGACGCGCAGTCGCGGAACATCGGCCTTCACATGCTGACGCCCACGGAGGTCAACCGGTTCCGAATCTGGGTCGACCGCGAGCTGCCCCAGGGCATCGCCAACGCCTTCTCGTGGGAGATCTACTCGAGCCCAGACAACGTGATCTGGAAACGGGAGGCCACCGTCTCGGTCGCGCCGTTCGGCACGTTCGAAAGCTATTTCGAGATCGATTTCCCGGTCATCACCGCGCAGTACGTCAAGGTGGTAACGCGAGCCCTTTCCCCCGCCGTGCCGGACTCCGCGCGCTTCCGGGACATTCTCGTGACGGAAATGCAGGCGTTCTTCCGGCGGCCGGCGGGGGAGGCCGGCAGCACGATGAACCGGAACAGCGACCTGCTCCATACCGATGTGCGGCTTCGGCTTCTCGACACCCCATCTGTGCACTACGAGGGGTTCTTTCTGTCCAACGGGAACAGCGGGTTCGGACCTCGTACCGACACCCTGTCCAACGGCCTGTCGGCGAACCACACGTTCGGCCGCATCTTCTCGGCGAATGCGCGTTTGGCGAGGGAGCAAGGCACGCAGAGCCGGGGCCACAGAATCGCCACCCTTTCAAGCGCCACCTTGACCGTCGATCCGTTTCCCACCCTGCGAAGCTCCTTCCTGTATTCCGGACAGGATGAGGAGATTGCCGGGCTGCCGAGCACCCGAAAGGGCTGGTTCATCCAGAACGCGGCTCAGCCCTATCGAGGAGTGGACGTTCTGTTCGGCTTCGGCCGGGCTTCCACAACGCGTGAGACGGGCGAGATCTCCCATGACCGGCTCACAAACGTCAGCGCCACCATCGTCCCGCGGCAGCGCCTGAGCCTCACCTTGAGCTACGACGAGACGAGGACGGAACGTTCGGGAACATTTCTCGGCGCTCCCCGATCTCTGCTGCGCAGGTCCTACGCGTCGGTCGCCTTCGATCCCATCCCGGCCCTCCACCTGGTGGTCGGGGGGGAAGCGATTACCGCCACCGGCCAGACCACGAGGACGACCCTCGACATCAGCGCCTCCTGGACGCCGTTCCCGGATGGAACCCTGCAATTCGTGTTCGCCTCCAATGAAGCCATCAGATCCCTGGAGTTCGGCACGGAGCGGAGCACCCTCGGCGCGGTGCGCTGGAACGTCTCACGTCAGTCTTACATCGACGTGTCCTACCAAAGAGCCCGGACCGAGTTCGTGAATCTGAAGACCGAATCGAGGATTCTGAACGCACGGGTGAGGCTGTTTCTGTGATGGTTTGCGAGGCCAGGGTATGAAAAGAGCTTTGAGAATGGCGGTCCTGGTTGGGTTTGGGCTCGCGGTCGCGGCACCGGTTTGCGAGGCGCAGGTCACGGACGTCTACCGGGATCCGAAAATGGACTTCGGCAGCATCCAGAACGTCGCGGTGATGCCGTTCGCCAACCTCGCCCGGGATCAGATCACGGCCGAGCGGGTGCGGGACGTGTTCATCAGTCGCCTTCTCGCCGCCCAGGCGGTGTACGTCCTGCCCGTCGGCGAGGTCGCCCGCGGCATTGCCAAGACGGAGGTTCAAGCGCCCTCATCGCCCATGATCGAAGAAGTCGTCAAGCTCGGCGCCTTCCTCAAGGTCGATGCCGTGATCACGGGGGTGGTGAGGGAATACGGGGAAACGCGGTCCGGCACGAGCACCGCGAACATCATCTCGATGAGTATCCAGCTCATCGAGACCGGGACCGGGAAGATCGTCTGGAGCGCCTCGTCCACCAAGGGCGGGATCAGTTTCTGGAACCGCCTGATTGGCGGTGGCGGCCAGCCCATGAACAAGGTGACCGAACAGGCCGTCGACGCGCTCTTCGACAAGTTGCTCAGCAAACCGTGATTGAGGACCCTCCATGCCCGTCGGCCTGATCTATCTCCTCTTCTTCCTCTCCGGCGCGGCTGCGCTCGTGTATCAGGTGGTGTGGGTCCGCTCTCTCACCCTCGTGTTCGGAGGGTCGCACCTCGCGGTGACCGTGGTCCTTTCGATCTTCATGGCCGGGCTCGCCATCGGCAGCCAACTGGTCGGCCGGTTCGTGGACCGGGTCGAGAAGCCGCTTCGGCTTTACGGGCTGCTCGAACTCGGGCTCGCGCCGTCCGCCCTCCTGTTCGCGGGACTGATGGAGCTCTACCCACAGATCTACGGAACGCTGGCCCAGGGACGGGATGACGCGACCCTTTACCTCACGACGGTCAGAATCCTGTTCTCGGTCATAGCCCTCATCGTGCCGACGATCCTGATGGGCGGAACCCTGCCGGTCATCTCGCGCTTCATCTCGGGCCAGCCGGAGAACCTGCCCCGCCATCTCTCTTTCCTCTACGCCTTCAACACGCTGGGCGCCGTCCTCGGAGCGCTGCTCGCGGGTTTCGTATTCCTCCGGGTCTACTCCGTGAGCACCGCGTTGTACCTCGCCGTCGCCACGAACATCCTCATCGGTCTCGTCGCCATCGCCCTGCAGAACAGGGTTGTCGATGCTTCGTCAAAGCAGGACGCAATCGTGGCCCCCGAGGAACAGGGCCGGAAGATGGTCGCGCCCGGATGGATCCTCTGGGGGATCGGTCTCAGCGGCTTTTGTGCGCTCGGGTACGAAGTGCTCTGGACCCGCGTCCTCACGGTCGCGGTGGGCGCCAGTGTGTACGGCTTCACCATCATCCTGGCCGCTTTTCTGACCGGGATCGCGCTTGGGAGTGAGGCCTACGGTGTCCTGGTAAGGACGGCAGGGAACAGGATTTCGGGAGCGCGGCGTGTGGTGGCCTCGTTCGGGCTGACGCAAGTGGCGATCGGAATCACCGCGCTCGTGGTCACGGTCTACCTTCGTGATATCCCGGCCAACGCCATCCGGTTGCAGAGCTACTTCCTGGGCGCCGGATCCGAGTCCTTCGCGATGAGGGCCTCCGCCAACTTCTCGCTCGCCTTCCTCTACATGGTGGTTCCGGCGCTCTTCATGGGCGCGGCGTTTCCAATCGCCGGCGAGGCGCTCTCGAGGTACCGGAAGGGCACAGGTCGGGCAGTCGGAGACGTGCTCGCCGCGAACACCGTGGGCGCCATTCTGGGAGCGGCCGGCAGTGGCCTCGTGATGATCCGTGCCTTCGGAATCGAGAGGTCGCTCCAGATCCTGACCCTGCTGAACATTGGTCTGGGTCTGTTCGTTCTCGCGACCCTGCGAAAGCAGCGATGGCTGCCCGCCACGGTCGCCGCCTCCACCGCCGGGATCATTGGCGTCCTGGCCCTGAATCCCGATGCGGCGAGGTTATGGGACCAGAGGTACTTCGCCATCTTCCGCTCCAACCAGCCTGAGGCCTTCAGTTCGCCGGAGAAGGTTCGCGAAGCAGTGGAGAACACGGATGTCCTCTACTACGCGGAGGGCACTGAGGCCATTGTGAGCGTCATCAAGGTCAAGGGCGGCGAGCAGGCCTTTCTCACCAATGGCCGGGTTGAAGCGTCCTCTCACCTGCAGGCGCAGCAACTGCAGCTCACCCTCGGACATCTGCCCATGCTCCTCAACCGGGATCCCAAAGACGTTCTCGTGGTGGGTATCGGCAGCGGGATGACCTCGGGGGCCACGGCCGTTCACCCGAGCGTCGAGCAGGTGACGCTGGTCGAGATCGAGCCTCAGGTGCTCGGTGTGGCGAAGACCTTCGAGCAGTACAACCATCGTGTGCTCGACAATCCCAAAGTCCGGGTCGTCTTCAACGACGGCCGGAACTTCCTGATGACCACGAAGGGGATGTTCGACGTCATCACCGCCGACCCGATCCACCCCTGGTTCAAGGGAGCGGGCTCCCTCTATGCGAGCGAGTACTTCGAACTTGCGGCGCAGCACCTTCGACCGGGCGGGGTGGTCGCCCAATGGCTCCCCATCTACGAGCTGACTCCTTTGGACCTCGCTTCGGTGGTCAAGACGTTTCAGCGGCACTTCCCCCACACCATGCTGTGGCTCACGCACTACGACTCGGTGATGGTGGGCAGCAATGCTCCGTTCGTCATCGACGAAGCGGAACTCGAAAGGCGAATCGCGGAACCCGCGATCGCGGGCGACCTGAGCCGGGTGTCGATGGGGACGGCGACCGATCTCCTCAGCTACTTCGTGATGGGCACCGGGGGCATGAGGAGTTTCGGGCAGAACGGCGCCTTGAACACCGACGATCATCCTTATCTCGAATTCTCCGCCCCGTTTTCCATCGCGACCCCTTCGGTCATGGCGAAGAATGTCCAGGCCATCGGAGCCCAGCGAGAGAGCCTCCTGCCGTATCTGAAACCGGCGGTAGACCCCGAGGGCGCCCGCGAGGAACAGCAGGAGCTATGGAGTGGCCAGCTCACGGCGGGAGGAATGAGCGATCGGGCGCTCGCGCTGTTCCTGGGACGGAGCCCCACGGACCCCGAGTTCATGCGGGCCCTGCGGCGGCTGACTCTGGAATTTCCGACGTATGCCCCGGGCCGAGCCCTTTGGACCGAGTACGAGGCGGCGCTGGTGCTCGAGCCTCGGCTCTTCGAGCAGGCTTCCTTCAGCCTCATGGGCGAGGGCGGAAAGCCGAAGATCCTCGAGATCTCCGCGGTTCTCGTTCCGGTGAGCAAAACCCGCGCTTCGATCATGTTCGTGGACAACAACTCCCGAACCGTCTACGGGCAGGTTTACGTCGACGACTACGATCGGGACGGCCGCGCCCAGCGCTTCGCCGGGGATGTGATGGCGGCCATGCGCGCGGACTACGACCGGAACGCGACCACCGCCCGCACGCGGCAGAAGAGTCTGCCGCCGGCCCCGGAGACGTTGCGGAGCATCAGGGCAGTGGTGGACTCGAAGGTGAGAGATGTTCAGCCAGGCTCTTGACCGGCTTCTCCTGCTGGCGCTCCTCCTCAGCGCGGGGATGGCGTCCGCCAGCGAGCGGTTCGACGCGGTCGCGGTCTTTCCCGCCGAGAACCTGAGCGGTCGCGGCATTCCCGCCGCCGAGGTCAGACAGTTCCTGATCGGCCAATTCGCCGATCAGGGAGTCCGGGTTCTGGGAGACGAGGCGCTCGATGCGTTCATCGCGCGCCACCGTGTGCGGTACGGCGCCGGGATCGACACCGCCACCGCCGAGTTACTCAGAAAGGAAACCGGGGTGGAGGGCGTGGTGATCGTCTCGATCGAACTTTCGAGCGAGGACGCTCCGCCCAAGGTGGCGCTTTCCGCGAGACTGATATCGATCAAGGCCGCGCCGGTTGTGGTCTGGGCCGAGGATGCGGGTATGGCCGGCGACGACTCGCCGGGCCTCTTCGAGCTTGGCCTCGTCAACGATTACCAGGAAGTGCTGAAACGTGTGCTCGATCGTGTCGGGGATTCGCTCGTCTCCTGGCTCAAGACCGGACAGCCCAGAACCGGATTGAAGCGCGCGGGGAAATTCCGGCCGAAGTCGTCCTTTCGGTCCCTCGCTCTCGAACCTGGCCGGCCGTATTCCGTGGCCGTCGTGCCCTTCTTCAACCTGAGCGAGCGACGGAATGCCGGGGAGATCCTGGCCCTTCTCTTCGCACGGCACTTGTCGGGCTTCCCGCAGTTTCGCGTGCTCGACACGGGAGTCACCCGCCGGCAGCTCCTCGACGCCCGGGTCATCATGGACAGCGGCCTCTCCATCCGTGACGCGGAGATGGTGGCGGCGCTGATCGAAGCGGATTTCGTCCTGGCCGGCAGGGTTCTCCGCTACGAGGACTACGACGGGCCCGGAGGGCGCACCGGAGTGGAGTTCTCGACCGTGCTCATCGAGAGGCAAAGCCGGCGGGTCGTCTGGAGTTCGGACAGTTACAACGAGGGTACCGATGGGCTCGGCTTTTTCGAGCGGGGAAGATCGCGAACCGCGCACGCCATGGCCACCCAGATGGTGCGGCTCACGACCGAGATGATCGCGGGCCGCGATCAATGAACGTGGAGCGATCTGAAGTGGTTCGAAAGGATTTCATGCGATATCGGTTTCTAGTGATGACCGGCCTCCTGGTTGCGTCAATACACACCCAGATCCCCCTCGCCGCCGCGCAACCGGCTCTTCCCCTGAAGAACGGCCGTCCCGCGGTGGCGCTCGTGAATGGCGACCCGATCTACCTCGATGAGTTCCTGAGGGAGCGCGGGCCGGCGGAGCGCGCCCGCCTCCGGCAGGGCCGCGGCACGACGGAGGACTTCGCGTTGCTCGACCGCCTCATCACCATCAGGCTCGTCGCCCAGGAAGCGGCCACCATGGGTCTCGACGAGGTTCCGGAGATCCGGAAGCAGGTCGAAGTCTCGTCCCGGGAGATTTTGCGGGAGGTGCTCATCGAGAGACTCGTGAAGGGCATCGTGCCCGACGCGCGCGCGGTCGAGAAGCTGTTCAAGGAGTCCGTCCGCGAATGGAAGACGTCCTCGCTGCTTTTCACCGACGAAGCGGCCGCATCTCGCGCGCTCAAGGAGATCGCCGGCGGCGTGGCGTTCGCCGAGGTTGCGGCCCGGGCCGTGAAGGCGAAGACCGCGAGGGCTGATGACGATAGCGTTTACCATCCGAAGAAGGAGTTCCTCCCCCAGATTGCGGAAGCCATCGCCACGCTCCCGGCCGGACAAGTCAGCCCGCTCATTCGTCTCCCGGCCGGGTTCGTCGTGGTGAGAGTGGTCGACATCCGCTACCCGGAGAATGCTGAAGCTCGCGCGGAGGCAAGGAAGCGGGTGGTGAGCCAGCAACAGTTGGCGTTCCTCAAGGTCCACGAGCAGGCCCAGAGGCGTCAATTCGTGGTCGTCAACCAGACCCTGCTCAAGAGCCTCAATTACGAAGCCGCAAAGCCCGGCATCGACGCGCTGCTGAGGGACAAACGGGTCGTGGCGGAAATCAAGGGCGGGGCGTCCGTGACCGTCGGGGACCTGACCGACTACCTGCGGATGCAGTCCTTTCACGGTTCCGACCAGGCCAGGCAGGGCCGAAGCATGAACGAAAAGAAGGAGGACGCCCTCGAGGCCACACTCGGGAGAAGACTCCTGAACATGGAGGCCCAAAAACTGGGGATCGACAAGACGAACACCTATCGCGATCGGGTCACCGGATACAAGGAGTCGGTCATCTTCGACAGCTTCGTTCAGAAAGTTATCGCCCCGGAAAACAAGCTGAAGGAGGACGAGGTCAAGCAGTACTACAACACGCATCTCAAGGAGTACTCCTACCCCGCCATGCTGCGGGTCAAGAGCCTGGCCTTCGTGCGAAGAGCCGCGGGTGAGGACGCGATACGGAAGCTGAGGGAGGGGTCGGATTACGGGTGGCTCGCCGCCAACGCCGAGGGGCGGGTGGCCATGGGAACGCCCGGACTGGTGACCCTCGACGGGCAACCGGTCACCATCGACAGCATGCCGGAGGGGATGCAGAAGGTCCTGACCGGGGCGAAATCCGGCGAGTTCAGGCTGTACGAGAGTCCCGAAGGTCACGCCTATGTTCTGGCCGTACAGCAGGTGCTCGGATCGACGGCGAGGCCCTACGAGGAAGTCAGGGAGGAAATCTCGAAAAAAGTCTACGGCGAGAAGATCAAGAAGGGCGTGGAGAGCTACGCGGCCAGGCTGCGCGCGCAGTCGAAGGTCGAGACCTATCTGGAAAGGGTGAAGTGATGCCAGGACGAGGGCCGATCCGGGTCCTGCCTTGGGTGGCTCTGCTCGTGATGTTCGCGGGTTTGCAGGCGTCCCATGGACAGGAAAAGCCGAAACGGACGCTCGGCGGACCGGCGACAGGCTCCAAGCAGGGCCTCGCGGGCCGCGACTGCCTCGGATGCCACAAGCCCTTCGCGGACAAGTACATGGGCATGAAGAAGGTCCATGCGGTGGTGCAGCAGAACAAGTGCGAGGAGTGTCATCTGCGTCACGGCCTCGTGGCCCGGCGAGCCATGAAGCGGGAAGGAAACGAACTCTGCTACAGCTGCCATCCGAAGGCCAATCTCGGTTTGAGCAAGCCCCACGTCCATACCGCGGTCAAGAGCGGACGTTGCGTCCTCTGCCACAACCCACACGCGTCCAACGCTGATCATCTCCTGAGCGCGGACGGAAGCCAGGTTTGCTATCAGTGCCATGACCAGTCGGACTACAACCAGAAGGTGGTCCACAAGGTGCTGCAGACCGATGGATGCCCGGCCTGTCATTCGTCGCACGCGGCCGACCAGCCCAATCTGCTGATCAAGGAGGAGAAGGCCCTGTGCCTGGGCTGCCACCCGGCCAGCGCGCCGGCATTCACCAAGGCGCACGGGGGCTATCCCGTCGGGCAGGTGACCTGTTCCGTCTGTCACTCTCCCCACAGCTCGGCGCAGATGGCACTTCTGAAGAAGAGCGTTCACGCGCCGGTCGCGGCTTCGGAGTGCGAGACGTGCCATAAGGCGCCGACGGGGGAGAAGCCTTTCGCGGTGAACCAGGAAGGAGCCGAGATGTGCTCCACCTGTCATGCGACCGCGGATATCAAGGGGGCCGGGAAGGTGCAGCACCTTCCGTTCAAGGAGGGCCAGTGCCTCCTCTGTCACGATCCCCACGCCTCGAACAATGCGACTCTGCTCGAAGAGAAGGGGAACCGCCTCTGCCTCACCTGCCACAAGGAGAGGGAGGCCGCGGTCAGCTTCAAACACGCCCCGGTCGGGGACGAGAAGGGGTGCCTGTCGTGTCACGGCGCGCATTCGACTGACCACGGTGGGCTCCTGACTGCGGAGGCTGGATCCCTCTGCGTATCGTGCCATGCCAAAACGAAGGAGGCGGTCGATAAAGCGAAGACCCCGCATGCCCCCGCAGCTGCCTCCGAGTGCTCGGCCTGCCACGACGCCCACGGCTCGAACGTCAAGTCCATCCTGAAAGACCGCATGGACCGCGTGTGCTACTCCTGCCACACGGACTCCGAAACGAATTTCGCGAAGACCTATGCGCACAAGCCGGTCCTGGAGGGCGCCTGTTCGTCGTGCCACGAATCGCATGGTTCGGGTGGGAAAGGCCTGCTGAGAGTCGAGGGATCGAAACTGTGCGAGTCGTGCCACGCGGACTTCATGAAGCCGATCGAGGGGGGCGCGCGGCATACGCCGTTTGCCGAGGGGATGTGCCTCGACTGTCACAACCCCCACGCGAGCAATGTCAAGGGCATGGCCACCGACAAGCTCGAGACCCTTTGCGGAGCCTGCCATCCCGATGTGAAGGAGGCCATGGCCGCGGACAAGGCCAGACACCAGCCGGCGCTTCAGGGCGAGTGCTCCGCGTGCCACAATCCGCACCAGACCGCCCTTCCCGGCCTGATGCTCGCGAAGACTCCCGATCTGTGCCTCACCTGCCACAAGGCGCTCAAGACCGCCATGAGTGCAGGACACGTCCACGCGCCGGCGGCCCGGGACTGCCTTCGCTGTCACAAGCCCCATTCGTCGGCCGAGAACCGGCTGATGGCGAAGCCCATTCGGGAAACCTGCGCGGAGTGTCATGACCTGCGCACGCCGGCCTTCGGAGACGCGCACGTCCAGATCGACCCGGCGCGCATGCGCTGCGAACGGTGCCATGACGCTCATGCCTCGAAAGAAGAGCACCTTTTCAAGGCCAACCTCCATGCCCCGTTCGCCATGAATTCCTGCAAGGACTGCCACCTCCCCGCACCAGCAAGGATCAAATGAGGAAACAACCATGCGTTGGCGTCTGACGATCGCGTGCGTGTCGCTGGTCGCGCTGTTCGGGGCGCCGCCGGCGTCCCGCGGACAGCAAAATCCCTACCGGCTGATCGAGCCGAACCAGACGAAGGCCTGCCTTGGCTGTCACACCGATTTCGCGCAGAAGCTGAAGAAGCCGTTCGTCCATAGCGCGGTGAAGGCGGGCGATTGTTCGGGATGCCATGACCCCCATGTCTCCTCCCATCCCCGGCTGCTTTCCGGCGGCCCGAAGGCGGTCTGTTCGGGGTGTCATGACGGCGTCATTCCCGCGAAAGCGAAGAGCGTTCACAAAGTCGTCGCCGATGGGGAGTGCCAGGGGTGCCACGACCCTCATGCCTCCGACAGCGCCGCTCTCCTCGTCAAGAAAGGCGACGCACTGTGCTTCGACTGTCACGAGGAGATCGGGGAGAGGGTCACCAAGGCGAGGTTCAAGCACGACCCGGTTCGGAAGGGGTGCGTGATCTGCCACGACCCGCATGCCTCCGATCAATCGGCCCATCTCCTCAAGAGCGCGATGCCCGGGTTATGTGTGAAGTGCCACAAGCCGGACGGCCCGGCCTTTGTGGCGCGGCATCAGAAGTACCCGGTGGCCAGGGCGTCGTGCTCGACCTGCCACGACCCCCATGGCTCGAATCAACCCGCCTTGCTGCTGGCCGGCGTCCATGCTCCAGTCACCACCGGCGCCTGCAACAAATGCCATGAGGGCCCGGACTCCGCCGTTCCTTTCGCCACGAAGGGCAACGGCTTCGAGCTGTGCAAGGGATGTCACAACGACATGGTCACCGCCACCATGGCAAAGCCGCGCCTGCACTGGCCGGTGGCCGACAAGAGGGCCTGCGTGAATTGCCACAACCCTCACGCCTCGAACCACGAGAAGCTCCTGAAGGCGGACACCCGTGAACTCTGCCGCGGCTGCCACAAGGACACCCTCAAGAGGATCGCCGGGCTGCCCGCGAAACACCAGCCCGTGGATACCGGCATGTGCGTGGCCTGTCATTCACCCCACAGCTCGATCGGCGCGTATCTCATCGATCAACCTTCCGTGATCAAGCTCTGCGAGCAATGCCACGACTACGAGTTGCACTCGGCTCACCCGTTGGGCGAGAAAGCGGTGGATCCGAGGAACAAGAACCTGCGCGTCGACTGCCTGAGCTGCCACAAGGGACATGGAACCGAGTTCAAACGAATGCTCCTCGCCGAAACCAACGTCGAGATGTGCAGCGGGTGTCACAAGAAGTTTGCGAGGTGATCCGGGTGAAGAAGATTGCATGTGTGTGCCTGGCCGCCTCCGCCCTCTTCCTGGGGCGCGCGCAGCCCGCGGCCGCCCAGACCGCGAAGTTCAGACATCTGGCCTCGATATACGCCGACGACCAGGGAGCCGGCCTCAACCTGCCGGAAGGCGTGGGGTGCGGCGTCAACGGAAAGGTCGTGGTCGCCGATACGGCAAACGGCCGGCTGGTCCGCTTCACCTATCTGAACAAGACGGTGAGCGGGGGAAGCGTGATCAAGATCCCGGAGCTATCGACCCCGGTCCGCGTGCAACTGAACTCGAAGGGAGAGATCTATGCGCTCGACGGCAAAGACCGGCGCATTGTTCACCTGAGTCCGGAGGGCGAGTTCAAGGATGCGGTGACGTTCGAGAGCACCCCGCCTCCCGCCACCATTCTCCCGAAGGCCTTCACCATCGACCTCCTCGACAACATCTACGTTCTCGATGTCTCCTCCGCCCGCGTCCTGGTGGTGAACGCCAGGGGGCAGTTTCAGAAGGCGTTGCCGTTCCCCAACGACATCGCTTTCGGCTCCGACCTGGCCGTCGACGCCGCAGGAGGCGTTCTCCTGCTCGACTCAGTCCGTCGAAGGATGTTTTTCGCCGACAAGGACGCCCTCGCCTTCGCCCCGCTCGGCGGAGACCTGAGTGAGGCCCTGGCCACGATGCCCACCCACCTGACGACCAGCAAGGGATCCACCTTCGTAGCCCTTGGGAGCGGAAGCAGCATCGTCACCTTAAGGCGCGACGGGTCGTTCATCGCAAGGCAGCTGAGCCATGGATGGGAAGAAGGGTCGCTCAATCACCCTTCCCAGATGTGCATCAATGACAAGGACGAGGCCTTCATCGCCGACCGGGACAACAGCCGGGTTCAGGTATTTCAGCTCATCAGGTGACGGATTCGGCCTCCTTTAGGCCCCTAATTCATATGGCTCATTCGTTTGCCACCCTGGCCTTGATAGGCTCCCCGGCAGAACGTATGAAGCCAAAAACACTGGTCGGCGTAGGCGGGGGCCTCCTCGCCGCGGGGTCTTTATGGGGTCTCACCTTCGCCCCCGCGGAGATCTTCATGGGCGACGTCTATCGGATCTTCTACATCCATGTGCCCACCGCCTGGATCGGCCTGCTCATGCTGACCGCAGCCTTCATCTGCGCCCTCACCTACCTGCTCAAAGGCGATCTCAAGTGGGATGACCGGCTGGAGGCCACCATGGAAGCGGGCGTGGTCCTCTCCGCCCTGCTCACCATTCAGGGGTCCATCTGGGCCAAGCCGACCTGGGGCGTCTGGTGGAACTGGGATCCGCGTCTCACCACCACCGCGATTCTCGTCTTCGCCTTCGCCGGCATCCTGGCTCTGCGGACTTCACTCAAGGAGCCCCGGCGACGCGCCATGGTGAGCGCCGTGGCCACCATCGTGGCCGCCGCCGACGTGCCCCTCGTCTACTTCTCCGTCCGCTTCTGGAACTCGCTGCACCAGATCCAGTCTTCGCCTGAGACGGTGTCCGCGGCCTTCGTGTGGCCCTTGCGCGTGAACGCCATCGCGGTGCTCATTTTGATGATGGGCTTGATCTCGATCCGGACGGAGACGATCGCCCGTCTGCGCCAGGCCGGTTCCGAACCGCCTCCCCTCGACGTTCCTCAGCCCACGGGAGCCAACCAATGAACCGCATCCTGATTCTTCTCCAGGGTTCGGCGCCGGTGGAGCCCAGCGGCGAAATCGTCGGTGGCTGGGAATACGTGATCGCGGTCTACATCATCTCCGCTCTCGTCTACGGCGGTTATGCATATTCGGTGTTCCGAAGGGACAATGCTTCACGTTCCGCTATCAAGGAGACAAAGTCATGAGTTCAAACGACGGCAAGAAGAGAGTGGCTCTGGCTCTGGGCGCCTGCGCATTCGCGGGCACGCTTTTGTACTTCGTGGTGGGCGGCATCGGCAACAACCTCGTCTACTACTGGGGTCCCACGGAAGTCCTGGCCGCCGGGCCCAAGGCGCAGGGGGCTTCCATTCGCCTGGGCGGACTTGTCGAGGCGGGTTCGATCAAGAAAGGTGAAGGCTCGAACATGAGCTTCACCGTCACCGATGGAAAGAAGTCGCTCCCCGTCCGCTGCAAGAGCGTGCCCCCCCAGATGTTCCGGGAGGGCATCGGCGTCGTGGTGGAAGGGACGGTGGCCGGCGACGGCGTATTCGAATCGCACCGCCTGATGGTCTCTCACGGAAACGAGTATCGGGCGCCCGACGATCCCGCGGCGGTGAACCTCAAGAAGCTGATGGACTCGACGAGCGAACTAGCGTCTCCGGACAAGAAATAGGGGACCCCCCATGACTGCGTCGATCGGCCGGGGGCTCGTCCTCCTCTCCTTGTTGTTCGCTTCCGCGGGTACGGTCGCCGCATTTGCCGCCTTCCTGAAGAAGCGCGCCGATCTCACGAAGGCCGCGGTGTGGAGCGCCTACGGTTTCGCGGCGACCATGACGCTGGCGAATGTCTGGATGGTGATCGGCCTTCTCCGCAACGACTTCTCCATCTCGTATGTGGCCCAGGTCGGTTCCATCGATCTCCCGGTCTGGGTCAAGATCGTGAGTCTGTGGTCTTCCCTCGAGGGCTCGATCCTCTTCTGGGGGGGCGTGCTCGCCATCTTCATCGCCATCGGCACCCGGAGTCTCAACGAAGGCCATGGACCTGCGCGTCCCGCCGCCATCGGAGTCTGGCTCGCCACCGCGACCTTCTTCTGCTTCCTGATCGCAGGCCCCGCCCAGCCCTTCGGAACCGTGGCCAACGTGCCTCTGGACGGACCCGGGCCCAATCCCCTGCTTCAGAATCATGTGCTCATGGCGATCCATCCGCCATTCCTCTACGGTGGCTACGTGGGGATGACCATTCCCTTCGGTCTGGCCCTCGCGGCGCTCATGGCGGGACGGCTCTCCCCCACCCTGCTCGGCACCATCCGCACGTCATTGCTGGCGCCGTGGACCTTCCTCACCGTGGCCGTGGTCCTGGGCGGGTGGTGGGCTTATGAGGTGCTCGGATGGGGCGGATACTGGGCCTGGGATCCCGTGGAGAACGCGTCTCTCCTGCCCTGGCTCACCGCCACCGCCGCGCTGCACTCGGCCATCCTGACCGAACGCCGAGGTGTGCTCAAGGGCTGGACCATGAGCCTGGTGATCGCGAGTTTCCTGCTCACGATTCTCGGGACGTTCATGACGCGGTCCGGCATCTTCAACTCCGTGCACTCCTTCACCCAGAGCGCGATCGGCCCGACTATCCTGGTCTTCCTCGGGGCGGCGACACTCGCAAGCGTTCTTCTCCTCGGCTTCAGGGTGGATCTGTTGCGGCCTGACGGCGAACTCGATCGCGGCGCCTCGCGCGACACCGCCTTCCTCGCCCAGAACATGCTCTTCGTCCTGTTCACATTCACGGTCCTGATCGGCACGGTGTTCCCGCTGATCGTGGAAGCGGTGCGCAACGTCCAGATGAGTGTGGGCCGTCCCTACTTCGATCGGATGACGGTTCCGATCGGCGCGCTGCTCCTGTTCGTGATGGGGGTGGGCCCGGCCCTTCCGTGGGGCGCCAGCTCGAGGGACGAAATCAAACGCCGCCTCCTGCCCCCGCTGGGCATGGGCCTGGTCGCGCTGGCGATGGCGCTTGCTTACGGCATTCGCTCGCCCTGGACCCTCATCACTCTCTTCTTCGCGGGCTACGCCGCGCACGTGACCCTTTTTGAGGCGCTCCGTCCTGCGCGCACGCGCATGAAGTTCCGGACCGACGGTTTCCTCAAAGCGATCTCGCAGGACATTTTCGGGCCGGGATCGCGCCGATTCGCGGCTTACGTGGCTCACGCCGGCGCCGTCACCGCCTTCATCGCCATCGCGGTCTCGAGCACGAGCGGGCGTTCGGTCGAGCGGACCTTGAAGCAGGGCGAGAGCACGACGCTTGGGGCCTACACGCTCACCTTCGAAGGGGTCGAACGCGAGGAGGAGGCTCATCGAACCTCACTGATCGCGCGGATCGGCGTCAAGAAGGGCGATACCACGCTCCAGGCGCTGAAGCCGATGATGAACCAGTACCGCTCTCAGCGAGAGTCCATCGGAACGCCCGCGGTGCGGACCGGTCTGATCGAAGATCTCTACCTCTCGGCGATGAACATCGATGAAGAAAATCAGACCGTGGGTCTCCTCATCATGATCAACCCTCTGGTGAGCTGGCTGTGGATCGCCACCGTCATCATGGCCATCGGCGGGGTCATGGCCCTCTCTTCCTCGATGCGGGTGGGCCGCACCGTTGAAGCCCCCGAGCTGCAGGCCGAAGTTGTCCGCTGACGTGGTTCCCGAAACCGAAGCACGCAGCCGCGGCATGAACAAGGGTGTCCTCGCGATCGGCCTCGCGGTGACCCTCCCTCTGCTGGGCCTTTTGCTCCTGAACATCGGCCGCAACCCGTCCGCCATCGCCTCGCCGCTGATCAAGAAACCGGCGCCGGACGTGCGGATGAAGAATCTCTCGGGCGGAGGGTTTCTTCAGCTCTCGTCTCTGCGCGGCCGTCCGGTCGTCGTGAATTTTTGGGCCACCTGGTGCATCCCCTGCATCCAGGAGCACGCGGCCCTCACCGCGGCCGCACGAACCAATCCCGATGTGACCTTCCTCGGCGTGGTGTACGAAGACAGTACGGAGAACGCCTTGAACTTTCTGGCTCAGCGCGGAAGCTCTTACAACTCCTACGCCGACGACGATGGCAAAGCCGCGATCGCCTTCGGTGTCTATGGCGTTCCGGAGACCTTCTTCATCGACGCGGCGGGCACGATCGTCGACAAATACGTCGGCCCGCTCGACGACGACACGATCTTTGCGAAACTGGCGGCGGCAAGGAAATGAAAAGCGCGATCCAACAGCTCACCCTCCGTGGCGTCGTGTCGGCCGCATTCCTGTTCGCCATGCTTCATGTCGTGGCCGCGCAGGAAAAGCCGGCGCTCCCTCCCGAGGTGACCGCGATCCTGGGCGAGGCGGACGAGCCTCAGGACGGGCTTGACGCCGCGGTCGTGGGAGCGCTGGGTCAACCCGAAGAACCCATTCCCGCAACCCAGGCCGCGATCGACGCGAAGGCCGCCTTGATCTCGGTCAAGCTCCGCTGTCCGGTGTGCCAGGGCGTCGCGGTCTCGGACTCGCCCTCGGGCATGGCCACGAAGATGCGCGGACAGATCCGCGACCTGGTCGCGCAGGGCTACAGCGAGGAACAGGTGATGCGCTACTTCGAGCGCTCCTACGGAGAGTTCGTCCGGCTCGAGCCGCCGATGCAGGGCTTGAACCTCCTGCTTTGGCTTCTGCCTGCCGTGGTTCTCCTGGGCGGGGGTTGGTTCGTCGTTTACAAAGCACGGCAGCCGATCGCCGCAACGGCCGTGACTCAGACCGAAGCTCCGCCTGCTCCTGCCGCGACGGCGGTCGACCCGGCCCTCGCGAAGTACCTGGAGCGCATCAGGCGCGACGCCGGAACCTCCTGACCCCCTTCAGCCTGACACCTTTCAGCCTGGCACCTTCAAGGAAGACACGAGGAAAAGAACTTGGCCGCTGAATTCAGTTGGACGCCCCCTCTGGTCGTGCTCGCGCTGGGCGCGGTCGCGGGTGCGGTCGTCGTGGCCACTCGCTCGAAGAACAAAGCGGCGCACCTGGCTGCAGCCCACGCGCCAGAGACATCCCGCACTTCGGACCTGCAACGCCGGTACGATGCGCTGATCCGACGGCTTGCGGAGGGTGTGTCGCCCGAGGAGAGGGCGGCCATTGAACTCGAAGCGGCGCAGGTTCTGATGGAGATGGAGACCGGCGCTCGACCTGCGGCCACCGCGGCGGCGCCCGTTCCCTCGGCCTCGGCGCCCGCAGGCTCCGTGGCTCCCGCAAAACCAGCCTCGGCCCTCGCAGGCTTCCTGTACGGCATTCTCGCCATGGGAACACTCGGCGGCCTCTTCTATCTGGCCTCTCAGGGCGCCGCAGTTCGTCCCGAGGGCGGCTCACCGACGGGCGGGAATACCATGGGCTCGGCGGCTTCTTCACAGCCGCCCACGACCGCCGCGGAGGACGCGGCCCTGGCGGCTCTTGAAGAATCGGTGCGCAAGGCTCCGACCGACATCGCCCAGCGTGTCGAACTGACCCGCGCTTACCTGCAGCGTCGGGATCTCATGAAGGTCTTCGACCAGACCCAGGCCATTCTCGAGGTCGAGCCGGGCCAGCCCCACGCTCTCACCTATCAGGCGCTGGTCCGGGTCGCGATGGGGCAGGCGGACCAGGCGGAAACGATGCTGATGGACGCGATCAAGAAGAATCCGCGCATCGAAGACGCCTATATCCACCTCGCGATCGCGCGTCTCCAGTTGAACAACCGCAAGGGGGCCGAAGAGGCCATCCAGGCGGGTCAGAAGGAGTTCCCCGAAGACAAGGAGGTACTGGCGAACGTCTTCGAGCAGATCTCGAGCGCCGCCGCCGCGCCAGGCGCTCCCGCGGCGGACGAACACCCCGAGGTCCCGGCCGCGGCCCCCGCGGCGCCCCCGTCGGCGGGGTCGTCCACTTCCGTGGTCGTGGTGATCGATCTTCCGAAGGGGATGAAGGTGCCCTCAGACGCGATCCTCTTCGTGATCGCCCGCGAAGCCGGCTTCGAAACGGGCCCGCCCATCGCGGTGAAACGAGTGGCCGCGGTCAACTTCCCCATCACCGTGACGCTGTCGGAGAAGGACTCGATGTCGGGCGAGTCTCTTCCCGGTCTCATCCGCATCGACGCGAGGGTCGACCGCGACGGCGACCCCATGAGCAAGGATCCCAAAGACCCGGTCGCAAGTGAAGACAATGTCCGTCCGGGCGCCGGTCAGGTGCTTCTGGTACTCACCCCCGGCAAATAGGGGTCGGCGCGGCCGCGAGACTGCGGTAATTTGGGGGTCCCAAACCAAAGGAGAACTTCCATGAAACGTCTGGCTACGCTTGCCGCTTCCCTTCTGCTCGCCGCTTCGGTCTCGCAAGCGGCCGAGGAAACCGTCACTTTCAAGAGCGGAACCGAGAATGTCTCGGCCTTTCTCGCCAGGCCCGACGGCCCCGGCCCCTTCCCCGCGGTGATCGTCCTCCACGAATGGTGGGGCCTCGACGGCTGGATCAAGGACCAGACGCGCGCGCTGGCCCGCGAGGGCTACGTGGCCCTCGCCCTCGACCTGTACCGGGGGAAGGTCACGGCGAACGCCGAGGAGGCCCACCAGCTCATGATGGGCACTCCGATCGACCGGCAGAACCGCGACATGAAGGCCGCCTTCGCGTTTCTCAAGACGCGGAAGGACGTGGTGCCGGCGAAGATCGCTTCCGTGGGCTGGTGCATGGGCGGTCGCAACGCCCTGACCCTGGCAGTCGAGGAGCCGACGCTCGCCGCCGCGGTTGTCTATTACGGCGCGCTTCCCACCGACCCCGCTGCGATCGCAAGGATCAAGGCCCCGATCCTCGGCAACTTCGGCGGCGACGATGAAGGACCGTCTCCCGCGCAGGCGAAGGAGTTCGAGGCCGCGGCAAAGAAGGCGGGAAAGACCTTCGATTTGAAGATTTACGCGGGCGCGCCTCACGCGTTCGCGAACCCCAACAATCCGTGGAAGGGTTATCGCAAGGACGCGGCGGGCGACGCGTGGACTCGCACGACCACGTTCCTTCGCCACTACCTCATCGTCAAGTAGAAAAGAAAGGCCCGCTCCCAAGACGGCGGAGCGGGCGGTTCGACCGAAACGACCTAGCGCAGGCCGAATTGACTTCGGCCGAAGCGCGGGGGTTTGGGGGGCTGAGCACTTTGCGGCCCCCCAACTCAGAGACGGCCCTTAGAACGTGATCTTGGCGCCGATCTGCAGGCTGCGCTGATCGTAGGCCGCGGTCGCGCACGGCGTGATCGCGGGGCTGCCGCACTGGATGATGGTGGAGGGAATCGCGGTGGTTGGATTCCCGGCGGCGTCTGTCGCCACGATGCGGTTGACCGTGGAAACGCTCAGGCGATTGAGGAGGTTCTTCCCTTCACCGAAGATCTCGAGGCGGCGCTTCCCGAAGTTGAAGAAGCGGACGTAGCGGCCGTCCAGGGTGATCGAACTCCCGAGTTTGCCGGTGTTGCGGCCAATCCCGAGCGGTCGGTCGTTCGCGGCATTGCCGTCGCCGTTCAGGTCGCGGTTCGTTCGGATGTTGAACGGAAGGCCGCTGTTCGCCTGAAGGATGAGCCCGAGCTGGTTGTTGTTGAGCAGCTTGGCGCCGAACCCGTCGCCCGAGACCTTGGGGGCAAGCAGTGTGGAGAGAGCGAAGGTGTGGGTCTGGTTGAAGGGGGCCAGGCCCTTGTCACGATCGAGGTTGGACGGATCGGAAACCCGGTCGTCTCCCGAGGCGAGGACGTAGCCGGGAAGAGGGCCGTTGTCTTCGCTCTTCGCGATGGTGTAGTTCGCCTGCATCTGCCAGCCGTTTCGCATGCGCTTGTTCATGGTCACGGTGAGCGCGTTATAGGTGCCCTCGCCGGTCGACTGAACCACATCGATCGCGTTGAACGTGCTGTTGGGGCGCACCGAGCTGTAGATCGGCCGGCCATCGGCGAGCGTGTTCGACGTGGCCGTGAGGTTGGTGTCGATCAGGACGGGCATGTTGCCGCCGATCGAGTTGATGTAGCCGATGCTCATCGCGATGTCCTCGGTCAACGCCCGCTCGAGCTGGATGTTCGAGAGCACCGCCCACTGCGTCTTGTAGTCGGGCGAGATGGCGATCACCGCCTGCTTCGGCGGGGTCGCGGAGGCGATGAGGTTCGGGAAGGCGGGAGCGCCCGCTACCGTGGGACCGCCAGTGAAGGTCAGGGACTTCGGATCTCCGTTGCGCAGGATGGCATCCTCATACAGATTCAGCAGAGGCGGCTCGTACATGAGACCTGAGCTCGCGCGGAGAACCGTCTTGCTCTCGGAGTCGAGCGACCACGAGAAGCCGGCGCGCAGACCGAAGTTGTTCTTGTCGTCCTTGAACGAAGCCGCGAGCGGATTCGCCGCGAACGGGCGCGATTCCGGAACGTCGAAGAGGTCGTAGCGCGCGCCGTAGAGCAGCTTGAATCGCGGCGTCACCCACACGTCGTCCTGAACGAAGAGGCCGATGAACTTGGTCTTGTAGGCGACGGTCGGATCGCCCAGATCCTGGGTGTAGGAGGAATAGCCGCGGGGATTGGCGCCGCTTCGCGCCGCGTTGTAGGCCGCGACCGAATTGAAGGTATAGATGGCGCGCAGGGTGTTGACGCGGGAATCGTCGATGGCCTGGACGTCGACGCCGGCCTTGAATGAGTGTCGGCCCGCGGTCCAGGAGAAGTTGTTGACGATCTGGAAGATCTTGGTGGTGAAGTCGAAACCGGCGCTCTGGGTGCCGTCGAGGGGGTTGCCGAAGTTGATGGCCTGGGCGCCCGTGATGTTGATGGCGACGCCGGTGACCGAACCATCGCTCGCCGAACGCGACTGATTGCGGTTCGCGTACTGCACCCGGAGCTCGTTCACCTTGTTGCCGCCGAACTGTGAAATCAACTGGGCGGACACCGAGTTCATCTTGTCGTTGAAGTCGGTGGCGCGCTGAATCGTGTTGGCCCCGCCGCCCACGTTGTAGGGAGAGGCGTTCTTGAACCAGAACTCGCGCACCGAAAGCTTGTGCGACTGGTTGAACTGATGGTCGATCTTGGCGATCGCGAAATGGACGTTCTGCTTGGCCGGGATGACGCCGTCGCCGATAGCATCGGCGCCGAGGCCCACGGCGGCGAAGTTGTCCTTGACCGACTGGGCGATCACACGGTCCGCGGAGAGATCGCGGTCGACGTACTCATAACCGACATAGAAGTGGGTGCGGTCCTTGCGGATCGGTCCGCCGAGAGTGAAGGTGGAGTTGTTGACGTGGGTGTCGGGCTTCTGTGTGCCCGTGAAGTAGAACGGAGTCTCGGAGAAGTCCTTGCGGCGGAGACGGAAGCTGACGGAGCCGCCGAGACTGTTGGAACCGGACGGGGTGATCGCGTTGTAGACCATGCCTGTGGTCTGGCCGAACTCGGGGGCGAAACCGCTCGTCTGGACCCGGACTTCCTTGACCACGATCTCGG
>CAYNHK010000017.1:0-9472 GCA_964396875.1 uncultured Acidobacteriota bacterium
CGGTTCTCTCGTAGTCGACGGTGGCCTGGGTCTCGAAGTTGTAGTCGCCTTCGCGCCAGCGGAACAAGCGGAAGACCACCTGGAAGAGCTGGGCCTCGACCGCCTTGCGGAGCATCTCTTCGGAAACGATCTGCTCGGAGATGAGCACGTGACCGAGGCGTTGCATCGTCTGCTTCTGGACGGAAAGCGCCTGGTTCAACTGCTCCTGGCTGATCGCGCCCTGGGTGACGAGCGCGTTGCCGATGCGGTCGGAGGGCCTCGTCATCGAGGAATCGGCGGCCACGATGTTGCCGTTCTCGAAGATGACGTTGACGCTCTCGCCTTTGGTGGAGAGATGGAGCGTGCCCGTCTTCCGCTGGAGACCGATCAGCTGAACGATGTCCGGCAGACCGAAGTCTTTGAGGGTTCCGGCAAGAGCCATGGTCTTAAGCCTCGCCCTCGCGCACGCGTCGCGGCGCCGCCACGACCACCGGCCTGGGCTTCACGGCCTGCGCGGCCACATAGGCAAGGGCGGCGACCGCCGCGAATACCATCTTCATAAGACCCGCGACCGGGCCGTCAAAGACGATGCCGGGAGAAAAATAGTGCAGGCTCAGCCACGCGCCCGCGGAGACCGCCCAGGTGAGGAGGATGGCGATTCCGAGGGGAAACTGGCCCACGGAAAGGTGCGCGGCGCCGGGGGCCACCAGCGACGACACCCGATGCAGCAGGGACTTCAGGGTCACGAAGCGCGCAATCTCGGCGGCCTTGGCGGCCCGGGCGGCGGGAGGAATCCCGCGTTTCACCACGAAGAGGTGGTGGCACTGCGAGCAGACATCCTGCGAGGTCGAGCGGGTCTGGCACATCCAGCAGAACGTGGTGCCGCACTTCGGGCACTGCTTGGAGAAGCTGCGCGCGCCGCGCAGCTTCATGATCGCGGGGATGAGGAGGGCGCACACCAGCGCCATCGCGGTGAGCCGGGTGAGCGAGTTGTCCGCATTGAAGGAAAGTTCGGGAACCGCGCCGCCCAGGATCTTTGAGGCCGGCGGCACGATGTCCGGCGGGGCCTGGAGCGTAGAACCATCGCGATCAAAGGAGAAGATCTGATCGTACCGGGCGAGGAGGGGGGCATCGAGCGCGTCTCCCTTCTTCCTCGACTCCTTGCTGTCGTCGAAGGCCAGCGTGTTCACCTGGACCAGTGAGAGGTTGTAGAGCGCGGTGGCCCGGTCGCGTGCGCTCAGCGACCCTTCGCTCGCCTCCTTGAACCCGGGAAGCGCGCCCGCGAAGTTGGCCTTGTTCAGTTCGAGAGCCGCCGCGTTATGGGCGAATCGCGGATCGGCGTTCACCCTCGCCTGCAGGACGGCGGCCGCCTCGTCAAAACGGCCGGCGCGTCGAGAGAGGCTCGCGGAAACGAGAGACCAGTCCAGATCGGTTGGATCGGCGGCCAGGCGCTCTTTCACGAGTTCTTCCGCTTCCGACGACGTGCCTCCGTTCGCAACCAGGTTCAGCGCCTTTGCGGGGGTGGCGGCGTCGATCGCGCGCTGGTGCGTGATCATCGGAATCGCGAAACTCGAAAGGGCGAGGCCGAGCAGCAGCACGCCCGTGACCGCCTTCTCCTCGCGGGACTCGAAGATGAAGAAGAGGGTCGCCCACCAGAAAGGCAGGTATCCCCAGCCCATCAGACCGGCCAGGGGCAGGGCCAGGAACAACACCGCCATGGCCAGGGACAACGACTTGAGCGCGTCCGGAAGCCCCTCCGCCACATCGTGACCGAAGACCGCGGCGTAGCGGATCAGCAGGGCGAGAGAAAAACCGAAGGCGAAAAGGCCGCCGATCACGAGCAGTCCGAGAAGCCGGAAAGAGCGCAGCCGGCCCGCCTGGAGCGGATTGGCGGCGGCGAGGTCGAGCGCGCTCCAGGCATCGCCCGTCTTGCCCTCGGCCGCAGCCTGGCGAACCCGGGCGGCCGCGGAATCCGGTTCGAAGCCGGCCGCGGCGGCAAGGCCCGGGACCGAATCCGCCTGTGTGGCTTCGAGGCCTCGCACTTCGGCCCGGCCCGAGATCGCTCCCGCGACTTCGTCGACCGTCGTGAGATTACGCTCCGCGCGCATCCGCTGAAGATTCATGAGCGCGCGCGATGCCGCCTCCTGATCCTGCAGCTTGGTCGCTTCGAGCCAGGCCTTGAGATCCGGGCCGAAACCATCGAGGGGGGTCGAGAGAACCGGCGCAGCGGCTTCCATGGGCGCAGGGCTCGGCGCCGGGGAGGGCGTGGCGGTCTGGGCGAGGATGAGAGAGGTCAGGGACGACAAGAGGATCGCAGCTGTCAAGTTCGCGACCCTTTCGCCGAACCGACAAAGGCCAGACGCAGATCGAACAGGATGGCGTCGAGGATGCGCGACTCGTCCTCCGTCCGCCGGCCTTCGCTCTTGTCCTTGAGCATCTCAAGGGCGCTGATCATCTGACGCGCCGCTCCGAGATCCTTCTGTTCACCGCCGAGGTAGTCCGCGGCCTGAGTGGCCAGGGAGATGACGAACGAGGAGAAACTGACGGGCGACGATGCACCATCGTCTTTTGCAGACGACGCCTCGGCTTTCTCCGGGGACCGAGAGGGGGACGGGGCCTCCGCCGAGACGGATGGCGAAGACTCGGGAACATCGGCCTTCAATTCGCCATCGGCCGTGAAGTGTCGCCGGTCGGTCACCTTCAGGTTGGGTTCGGCCTGGTCCATAGGTTGGGATGGATCGTACACCAGCGCCGGGGGAGATTGAACGGCGGCCGGCCGACTTTCACGCCGCTGCGGCAGCCCTTCGTCCGGGTGTCGACTAGGGCCGCGCGCGCCGGCGCCATCGGATGAACCGCCAGCCGAGGTAGATGGCGACAAGCCACGGGAGACCGGCGGCGAAGAGTTCGATCAGTTCCCCGATCGACGCGCTCATGAGGCCGACCGACTGCCGAAGGGCGGACACGATGGGATCGAGCGCGCCCGCAGCGACGATCGCCGCGGGTTCGTAGAGTGAGAGGGTCAGCGTCGACAGCGAGACCTGATTGTCGAAGTACCGCCTCTCTCCTTCGGCCCGCTCGATCTCCTCGACCACCCGCGCGATTTCCCGCTCCACCTCGAGGACTTCCGAAACTTTTCCCGTCTGGCGAATCAGGATCTCCCGCAGGCGGGTCACGGTCTCACGCTTGACCCGGAGGCGCGTCTCGAGGTCGGCATAGGCGCGGGTGACGTCCTGGGTGGCAACCCCTTCTCCGCGAACCCGGCCCAGTTTGCGCAGGGCCCCGATGGCCCCGTCGAATCGGGCCGCGGGAATGCGAAGAGTGATCTGGCCGCGCCTGCGTCCAGCCCCCTCGTCGTTGGACTGCCGATCACTCACGTAGCCGCCGAGCGAGGCCGCGGTGCGGGCGGCCTCATCGGCCGCGGCAGCGAAGTCGGCCACCTCGATCTCGAGCGATCCGGTCCGGATGAGTTTCAGAGCGTCGGTGACCGCGGGTCCCGACCGTGGCTCGGGAGCGGCGGCGTGAGTGGGCGCGGGTACGGCCGGGGGGGCGGCGAATCCCCGCGGCGAATCCTGCGCGGATGAACCACTCGTGTAGCCGAGCGCTGAGAGTTTGGCGGCCTCTTCGGCCTGAAGTCTGGCCGGAGGCGCGACGAGGGCCGCCGGAGCCTCTTTCCGGCACGACGCGGCGAAGAAGACCAGCAGGAAAACCGTGATTCTCGACCGGAACATGGGAAGTCTCCTCATCAGATGCATTCTCGCCCCAAGACGCGCGGCCCACGGCGGTTGTTGGAATGCATTAAAGTCTCCCCGCGTACTTGGGGCCTCGCCAGGTCAAGGGCTTTGACGGGGCGGGAACAGCGGGACGCGATATCCAATGGCCGACAACACAGAGATTCGCATCCTGGTGCTCGACGACGAGCTGCTCATGCTCAAGGTGCATGCCCAGATGCTCGCCCATCTGGGCTTCGCCGACGTCAGCACCGCGCAAAGCGGACACGACGCCCTCGCCCGCATGGACCAGGAGAATCGCGCGCCCGATCTCATCCTCCTCGACCTCGGCATGCCCGCGATGGACGGCATCGAGTTCATCAGGCGGCTGGTCGGCCGCAATTTCGAGGGCCGGCTGATCCTGGTGAGCGGCGAAGACGAGCGCGTGCTGCGGACGGTGGAGAAGCTGGCGGAAGCCCACCATGTCCGCGTCCTTGGCCATCTCAGCAAACCCATCCAGGAAGACAAGCTGGCGGTCCTGCTCCGGAGGTGGCGGCCGGCCTCGGGCACATTCGAGATCGCCTGGAAGCGGATGTACTCGGGGGAGGATGTTCGCCAGGCCGTCGAGGGCAATGAACTCGTGGTTCACTACGAGCCTCAGGTCTCGGTGAAGACCGGCGAACTCATGGGGGTCGAGGCCCTCGTGCGCTGGAAACACCCCAAGGACGGCATGGTGGTCCCCCAGCAGTTCGTGAGCGTCGCCGAAGACACCGGCATGATTCACAAACTCACGCGCTTTGTTTTCTCAAAGGCCCTGGCTCAGGCCGCGGTGTGGCGGGAGGCGGGACTGCCCATGCGCATGGCGGTGAACGTGTCGATCGACGCCCTTTCCTCCCTCGATTTCGCCGACTTCGCCCAGGAGCAGACCGCGGCCACCGGCGTCGCGCCGAAGGACGTCATCATCGAGGTCACGGAGAGCCGCCTCATGCAGGACCTGCGCGCCCCGCTCGAGGTGCTCACGCGGCTGCACCTCATGCGTTTCCAGCTTTCCATCGACGACTTCGGGACCGGTTACTCCTCGCTCTCCCAGCTTCAGGACATCCCTTTCACCGAACTCAAGATCGACCGCAGCTTCGTGCATCGCGCCACCTCCGACCAGACCGTGCGCACGATGTACGGCACCTGTCTCGGCCTCGCGAAACAGCTCAAGATGAGCACGGTCGCCGAAGGGGTCGAGGACAAGAACGACTGGGAGTTCGTCCGGTCGAGCGACTGCGAAATCGCGCAGGGCTACTTCGTCGGGCGGGCCATGGCGCCGGAAGGCCTGCTCTCGTGGGCCGCGAAGTGGCGGGAACGTGTCGCTCGCGGTTTCCCCGAAGCCCCCTGACATCTCGCGCCTCGTAGTTCTTGGCGCGAGCAACCTGACCCTCGGACTGTCGGCGGTTCTTGGAACCGCGCGCCGCGCGTTTGGACCCGAGGTCGAAGTTCTGGCCGCCCTCGGGTACGGCCGCTCCTACGGTGCCTCGAGCACCATCGCGATCCGGACGCTGCCCGGGATTCTCGAATCCGGCCTGTGGCGCGAATTGGAGAGACGGCCGAGGGCGAACATGCGAGGGGTCATCACGGACGTCGGCAACGACATCCTCTATGGATTCTCGCCGGAGCAGATCCTGACGTGGGTCAAGGAAGCGGCGAGCCGGCTTCTCTCCCACACAGCCGACGTTGTCCTGACCGATCTTCCCCGGGCCAGCATCAGAAGCCTCTCGCCCCCGGCCTTCCTCTTCTTCCGCACGCTTTTCTTCCCGCCCTGTCGGCTCGCGCGCGATGAGGTCTTCGACCGGGTCGACCGGGTGAACGAAGGCCTCGAGGGAATCGCGTCATCCATGGGTCTGCGCTTCGTGCATCTTCAGGAGGACTGGTACAGCTTCGACCCGATTCACATCCGGCCACGAGCCTGGCCGGTGGCGTGGCGGCAGATCATCTCGGGTGAGAAAGTTCGCGAGGGCTCCGCGGCCTTCTCCAGCCTCGAACTCGCCCACCTGCACCTGCTCCCTCCGGAGCGGCGCTTCCTGCTCGGCCTCGAACAGGTAACGCCGCAGGCCGGAAGGAAACTGCGTCGCGGGGGCTGCCTCTGGATCTACTGATCCGCTAATTCGATCCCGCCCTGGCGCCATCTTCGCTCAAGACCTCGTCGAGGGTCTCGAGGAACCGGTCCGCGTCCGCGGGGGTCAGCATGAGCGGAGGCCGGAGTTTGATCACGTTCTCGTGCGGGCCATCGGCGCCGGTGAGAACGCCGAGGTCGCGGAGACGATTCACCACGTAGGCCGTCTCGGCCGTGGCCGGCTCCAGGGTCTTTCGGTCACGAACCAGCTCGATCCCGAGGAACAGACCGGCGCCTCGAACGTCGCCGACGAGTGTGTGCTTCGCCATCAGCCGGCGCAGCCTCTCGAGCAGTTGTCCCCCCACCTCGCGTGCGTTCGCCTGAAGGTTTTCATCCCGGAGCACATCGAGCACGGCGAGGCCCGCAGCGCAGGCCACGGGATTGCCGCCGAACGTGCTGAAGAATTCCATCCCGTTGTTGAACGAGGACGCGATCTCTTCGGTCGCGATCACCGCGGCCAGCGGGAATCCGTTTCCGATGGGCTTGCCAAGGACGACGAGGTCGGGAACCACGCCCTGCATTTCGAAACCCCAGAAGTGTGAACCCAGTCGGCCGAAACCCACCTGAACCTCGTCGGCGATGCACACTCCCCCGGCAGCGCGGACGTGGCGGTACACCTCGGTCAGGTAGCCGGGCGGTGGAACAATCTGACCGCCGACGCTCGGCAGCGTCTCGGCGATGAAAGCAGCGGGCGCGCGTCCAATACCGCTGAGCCGCGTGATCATCTCCCCGACCTCGCGGCCGTACTTGAGACCCGCCTGCGGATCGTCACGGCGATACGGGCCGCGATAGTCGTCCGGCATCTGCGCGACGTGCACGAAATCCGGGGCGCCCGCGCCTCCGGGGCCGGAGAACTTGTAGGGGCTCACATCGATGAGCGCCTGGGTGTGACCGTGATAGGCGTTCTCGAGGACGATGACGTCGTGTCGTTTCGTGTGTGTCCGCGCCATCCGGAGCGCCAGCTCGTTTGCTTCGCTGCCGGAGTTCACGAAGTAGCAGACGCTCAGGGGCGGAGGCAGGAGTGCCGTGAGCCTCCCGGCATATCGAACGACGTGGTCGTGCAGGTAGCGCGTGTTGGTGTTGAGGAGACCCATCTGGTCGCGGACCGCTTTCACCACACGCGGATGAGTGTGGCCGACCAGGGGCACGTTGTTGTACATGTCGAGAAACGCCCGACCGGTCTCGTCGTACAGATAGGCGCCAAAACCTCGGACGATCTCCAGGGGTTGCCGGTAGGAGAGGCTGAGATTCCCCCCGAGCAGGCGGCGACGTCGAGCGAGTGTTTCCGCCGCGGTGGCCTTTGTTTCGCCGAACCTCTCGGCCGGGATTCCGAGAATGAGGTTGGGATCCGGCGAGAGCGCGGTCCAAAGATCACGCTCCGACGCGCGGCACACGCCGGGAAAATCGCGCCCGAGGCCCAGAAGGTCGAGAATGATCTGGAAGTGCAGGTGCGGCGCCCAGTCGCCATTCGATGGAGGAGAACCGACGCGCGCGATCTCCTCGCCCGCCGCCACCTCCTGCCCCTGCCGCACGCGCGTCAGGGTGTCGTCGCTCAGATGTCCGTACAAAGTGAAGAAGGTGTCCCCTGCGTCGGTCTCGTGCCTCAACACGATGAGCGGACCGTAGTCCTGCGGCGCTTTGTTGTTCGCGACGATGTGGACCACGCCGGGCATCGGCGCGCGAACCGGCGCTCCGGGCTCGATGAAGAGGTCGACGCCCAGGTGGATGGTGCGGCGCTCGTCGGTGGGCGCCTCGCCCTGGCCAAAGAGGGGCGATACATAGAGGAGCCGCGCCTCGTCGTAGCGACCCACACCCACCGACGCGCCGGCGTTCTTCATTTCCCGGCGAAGGGTCTCCGTGAGGGTCGAGGTTTCGGTCGACCGTGGATCCGCGCCAAGAAGCGGGCTCGAGACGCTCAGGTCGAAGACAAGACTCGGCGCGGTCCGCAGATCCACATCGAGGACGGGCGACATCGTTGGCGCCTTGGCTTCGATCCACGAGATCACGGCCGCAGCATTCGGAACCGCGGGCAGATGGCAGGCGCGGCGGAAGGCCGCCGTCGCAACGTCGGGGGCCACACGCAGCAGGCGCTCGAGGGCATTCCACGCGGGAGCCTCGCTCACCGTGACGTACGCGTCCTCGGGCCGAAGCGTCTTCATCGCCGCCGAGTTGACGACGCTCACCGCAAGACGCGCGAGGATGAGGGGAAAGAGGACTTCTATCTCATCGTGGTTGAGGGGATACGCGGCGTGATATCCGCGAATCACCGCGGAAGCCGCGGCCAAGGGGTTCTTCTCACCGAGGAGGGCGTAGGCGGCGCCGATCGCAGCTTCGGATGCGACGAGACCGTGGTGCATATCGCCAAAGTCGATGACGCTCGAGACCTCGCGAGGCGCCGTTCCTGGCCTCCCGACGATGACGTTGAAGTCGTTGGCGTCAGCGTGGATCACGGCGCGCCGAAGCGTCTTCAGTCGTGACGTCACCCGTGACTCGAACATGGCGAGTGCGCGCTCCACCAGCACCCGGCGCTCGGGGCTGTCGATGTGGTGCAGTGAACCTTTGATCCACGCGGCGCGGGACAGATCCCACTTGAAGTCGCGGCGGCTCGCCTCGTGGGAGAACCCCGCGAGGCCGGCGTCGAGTTGCCCGAGAAATCGACCCAGGCTCGAGAACATCTCCCCGGTTCGCGGCCGCACCTCGCCGAGCGGCCCGCCTTCGATGAAAGACAGCATCCACACGATCCGCTCGCCGCGGACCATCAGGTCCCCGCTTCGCGTCTCCTGCACCCGGGGCAGGCGCAGGTCCGGAGCCGCGTTCGCGAGATGACGAAGCGCCGCGCACTGAAGCTCCACGAGCCCGGGGTCCCGGCCGGGATGCATGATCTTGAGCACGAAACACCGCCCGTCGCGAGTGGTCAGCTTGAAGTTCGCGTCGTACTCTCCCGGCAACGCATCGACGTGTACCGAGTCGGATGAGCCCACGTCGAAGTGTTCACAAGCGAGCCGAATCGCGTCCGCCGCCTCGATGGGCGCCTCGGCGTCGAGCGGACCTTCGTGGTTCACGAACCGAAGCCTAATCGCTGACGTTCCCGGCCGACGGCTATCATCCCTGCCGGAGACACCATGACCCTTCCACGCCTTCGTTCCTTCCTTCGGGCCTCGGCGGCCCTGACGCTTCTCGCGATCGCCACGCCCGCGCTGGCTCAGAAGGCGATCATCGTGGTCCGCCACGCCGAGAAGGTGGACGAATCCGCCGATCCGGCGCTCTCCGCCGCGGGCATCGCGAGAGCCGAGGCTCTCGGCCGCGCGTTGAAGAGCATGGACATCAAGGCCGTCTACGTGACCCAGTACCAGCGAACCTGGCTGACCGCGGACGCGGTGATGAAGTCACGCGGCCTCAAGCCCATCGAGGTCCACTCGGACAAGACGCCGGAACTCGCGGAACGGATGAAGAAGGAGTTCCCGAACGATGTCGTTTTGACGGTCGGCCACTCGAACTCAGTGCCCCGCCTGCTCAAGATCCTCGGGGTTACCGAGAATGTCGAGATCGCACACGATGAGTACGACAACCTCTTCATAGTGGTGCCCGCGACGTCCGGGCCGCCGACTCTGATACGCCTGCGCTT
>CAYNHK010000017.1:9572-22549 GCA_964396875.1 uncultured Acidobacteriota bacterium
TTAGCCGGCTACCCGACCAGGAAGACGGCGCCGACGCCTGAAGCCATCAGGAGGGCGGCCAGCGGAAGGATCCGCTTGCGCAACTCCGGCGAACCCACCGAAGCGGCCATGCTCGTCTTGGTCAGCGTGTTCGCCATGATGGCGATGAGGATCGTGCGGGCCGCGACGCCCACCATGTCCGCCTGACCGGCCAGGTTCGCCATGGACAGCGCGATCGCGTCGACGTCGGTGAGGCCGGCAACGGCGCCCGCGATGTACAGGCCGGCGCTGCCGAGGTAGACCTGCGCGGCCTTGGCCACGACGGTGACGAGGCCGAACAGCAGGCCGAACTTCACGGCTTCGCCCAGTTCAAACGGGTTGCTGCCCGACTTGACGCTCGCCTTCTCGCCACTCTCCCGACGGGTGTACAGAAAAGCACACGAGAGCAGACTCACCGCGCCCATCATCCCGATGCCCATCGCGAGACGGCGAGCGAGATCGGGATTGATCACCGCGACCGCGATCAGGACGCGGAAGAACATGATGGTCCAGGCCACGAGGATGCCCAGAGCGAACGACGAGGAGCGCTCGGGTTCGTGGCGCGAGCGCTGGGAAAAACCGAGGGTCACCGCCGTGCTCGACACCAGGCCGCCGAGGATGCCGGTGACGGGGATGCCGTGCTCCTGGCCAAGCACCTTGACGAGGACGTAACTCGCGAAGTTGAGGCCCGAGATGAGGACCACCATCAACCAGACCTTGTAGGGATTGAGCACGTTCATCGGCTCGGGCCCGTAGGTCTGGTTCGGCAGGAGGGGAAGGACGATCACGGTTATGATCGCGAACTTCAAAACCGCCTCGATGTCGGCAGTCTCGATGTGCTGGGCGGTTTCGACCGACCACGCCTTCATCGAGAGCAGGAGCAGGGCGCAGACCGCGATCGCGGTGGCGACGCCCGACTCTCCCGCGGCGCACAACGCGCCGATCGCGAAGGTGAGCAGCGCCGAGACCTCGGTAGTGGCGCCCACATCGCCCTTCTGCGAGGTGAGGATGAACGAGGCGAGGGTCAACCCGGCCACCCCGAGGAAGGCGATGGGCAGGGCCCAGGCCAGTTGGAGAGAGAGTTGGAGGTACGTCGCGGTCGCGCCGAGCATGGAGATCAGGGCGAAGGTGCGCGCACCCGCGAACTGTTCCTCGTCGGGCTTTTGTTTTCGCTGCCGCTCGAATCCGAGAAGAAGACCGAGGCCGAGTGCGGTGCCGAACCGGGCTGCCAACTCCAGAGGTGTCACGGGAAAATCATAGCGCCGTCACACCCGGCCGTGCGTCGTTACTTCAACATGACGAGGAGCATCCTCGAGGTCTCCCGGGCGTCCACCGCGTGGGGAACATTCCCGGGCATGACCACCACGCTGCCAGGGATCGCCTCCACCGGCTTGCCGCCGATGGTGAGGACGATCCTGCCCTCGAGAACCAGGACGAGGGCGTCGTAAGGCGTCGTGTGCTCGGTGAGACCCTGACCGCCGTCGAACGCGAAGAGCGTCACGTTTCCGCCGGCCGCCTTGGCGAGAACCCGGCTGGCGATCCCTCCCGGCGTGGGAGTGATGAGGGCTTGGAGAAGAAGCGTTTCAGCGGCCGGAATAGAGGGTGCCTGGGTCATGGAATCAGCATGACAGAGCTGTCCATGACGGCCGTCATGCCCGGCCGGACCACCCGCGCCCGGGGCCGGCGTTCAACGAGCTGAATGGAATCCCGCACCGTCAGGCCACGTCGAGCCGGACGCGGCATACACTTCAGGCCAAGGTATCGCGAGGAGATCTGATGAACTCATTCCTGCGCCTGGCCGCGTTTTTCGCGGCCTCGGCTCTGCCCGTCACCGCCGCCGATCCTTTGCCAAAGGATCTTCTGGCGAAGAACATTCATTCCATTTCATTCAGCGCGGGCACGCTCTCTGGGCCGGGCTTTGACGTGCTGAAACGCGCTACCGAGAATGCCCAGTTCGTCTTCCTCGGCGAAGGTCACGACGACCAGCTGACGCCGATCTTCGCGGCGGCTCTGCTGCGCTCGCTCAAGGCGGCTCACGGCTTCGATCGGGTGGCGCTCGAACAGGATCCGGTGGCGATCGAGCTTGCGTGCGCGCCGGAGCGAAGGGGGAAAGTTGAAGAGGTGGCGAAACTCGCGAAGCGCTATCCGACGCTCTTTGAATTCGTCTCCGATCAGGATCTCGCCTTCATCGCGACCGCCTGCGCCCTCGGGCGCGGACCGCGGCCGGTCTGGGGACTCGAGCAATCCCTGGGCGCCGAGCGGTACCTCGAGGAGCTCGAATCCCTGGCGCCGACCGCACCGGTGAAGGCGCTGGTGGCCGCGGAATTGTCCGAGGCTCGTCGTGTCGAGAAAGTCCGAAACGACTATGTGAACTACCTCCACGATGACCCGGGCACATCCGCTCGGCTGGAGGCGCTCGAAAAAGCGTTCCAGGCGAAACCGGGCTCGCGCGCGGAGTTCCTCCTTCGCGGCCTCGTCCGGTCGGCTTTGATCTTCGGCTACAACCGCCGCGCCGCCGAGGGCGAGTTCGTCGGCCTCTTCAACAACACCGAACGCGAGGCTGAGTTCAAGCGGCACTTCCGACAGGAGTACAACGCGGCGCTCCGGGAGGGCGGTCCGCCAAAGGCCCTCTTCAAGTTCGGGAGCTGGCACATGTACCGTGGCCGAAGTCCGGGCGCCGCCTTCACGATCGCCAATCACGCGCACGAACTGGCCATCTTCAACGGCCGGAGCGCCTACGGAATGATGGTGCTTCCCGGACAGACGAAGTGGGCGGACCTTCCAGAGTGGCTCAAGCCCGTTCTTCCCGCGGAAAAGCCGGACGTGCCCAAGCTGATCGACCTGCGCGCTCTTCTCGGATACCAGCGACTCTTTCGGCTCCAGGCTCCGGAGAAAGACCAACCGCAGCTGCGCGACATCATGAACGCGTTCGATGCGATCGTCATCCTTCCCGATGGTCCCCCGGCCGACTTTTCCCTCACGGGGTTCCAGAAACTCGGCGCGGCTCCCCCCGCGTTCCGGTTCACCGCCGATGCTTTCTGGCTGAACCTGCACCAGTTCCTGTACGTGCTCGGCCGGGCGCGCGCCGAGGCGCCCGACGCCACGAGGCGCGCCGTCGCGGGCGCTCCCGCCGATGAGGAACGTGGTCTGTCCACACTGACCGCCGGGGAGCAGGCGGCATGGAACAGCGCGGTGGCCGCCTATCAGGCGGGGCTCAGCCGGCTCGACACCGTGCGAGACAAACCCTTGATCGAGGTGGCGCTGGCACTTTCCCGCGCCGGAGATGCTCCTTCCCTGCCCCAAACTTTCACGGACACCGCGCTGCGCGAGACGCTTGAGTCCGCGGCGACGGTCTATCGAAAGGCGTTCTGGCCCAGCCACAAAGCCGCGAACGAAGCGTGGCTCACCTCCCTGCGCCTTCAACTGGATCTCCATGAGAAGACGATCCTCTCGTTCGTTACAAAGGCGTATTCGGCGCCCTGGCCGGCGGACGGGTTCCCCGTGCACATCTCCGCCTACACGAACTGGGCGGGTGCTTTCTCCACCGATGGCCCGTTGCTTCTCATGTCGAGCCTCGACCCTGAACTTCAGGGCTCGCAAGCCCTCGAGACCGCGTTCCACGAAGCCATGCATCAATGGGATCAGCGCATCCTGGCCAGGCTCGACGCCGCGGCGAAAGAGACCGGCGTGGAAGTTGACGGCTGGTTGTCCCACGCCATGATCTTCTACACCGCGGGCGAAGCCACTCGGCGCGCCGTTCCCGGTCACGTGCCCTATGCCCGGAAGAATGGCGTCTGGGCACGCGGGCACGAGCCTCTTCGCCAGGCCGTCGAGGCCGCATGGCAGCCGTGGCTCGACGACAAGACGTCCATGGAAGCCGCGATCCGGGATCTTGTTTTGAAGGCGGCGCCGCCAAAACTCTGAGCGCCATGACGGCCGTCATGGCGGCATCCGGAAGTGGCAACTAGAGTGCTTGCGTGATGAAAGCCGCGCTCGTCTTGTGTTTCTCCGCCACGCTGGGCTTCGCTCAGACCGCGCCGCCTTTGGATGCGCCGGCGCCCGTCCCCTACTCGCTTCCATGGCAGCTCCGCCCCGCCGCGGTGGCAAACACGGTTCGCTTCGATGCATCGGCGGCCTTCTGGAAGAACGGGGCGCCCGACTCCGGGAATACCGAAGTGGTTGGCATTATCGCCTCGCGAAAGATCTCGAGCCACGTCGCACTGCTCGGACGCGTTTCCTTCATTGACAACAACCCGCCCCCCACAAGCGGCGAACGGGCGACGACGGCCATCTCCAACCCGCTGCTGGGCGCCACGTTCCTGCGCGCGCGCCCGCGCGGCGTCCGTCAGTCTGTTTTCATCGCCGCCACAGCGCCCGTCGGAAGCGGGGGCGGCGACTCACCGCAGGCCGGCAAGACCGCGGCGCTTTCGCGCGCGATCGCCACGCGTTCTGCCATGGACAATGCCCTCTTCGCGGTGAACTACTTCTCGCTGATCGGGGGGGCGTCGCTCGCACGCGTTACTCACGGCGCCACCATCCAGGTCGAAGCCACGGTGCTACAGTTGTTTCGAGTGCGCGGCCCGGAAACCCAGGACAAGAGACGCACCAATTTCACGGCCGGCCTCCACATCGGACGGTCGTTCCGGCCGGTGTTCTCCGCCGGTACGGAGCTTCGGTATCAGCGCTGGCTCACCGATGCGGCGCCGGTCCACGCCAATCGCCAGGCGCGCGAGACCCTGACCTTCGCGTTCGGCCCGCGCTTCCATTTCAGGCTCGGCGGAACGAAATGGATCCGGCCGGGAGTCTCCTTCACCCTCCCGCTCGACGAGCCTCTCTCGGGTTCGAAGTATCGGATCCTTCAGATCGACGTGCCCGTCTCGTTCTGATGCAGGTCCCGCTCAAACTCGTGGTCGCGGCCTCCACCCTCCTGGGCATAGCGGGCGGGCTGGGCGCGTTCACCTTCGTCTACGCCAAGGGCAGCTCGTATATGACGAACGACCCCAGAGCCTGCGCCAACTGCCACATCATGACCGAGCAGTACGAAGGGTGGATCAAGGGGTCGCACCACGCGGTCGCCACGTGCAACGACTGCCACACCCCGCACAATTTCGTCGGCAAATACATGACCAAGGCACGCAACGGCTTCTGGCATTCGTACTACTTCACCACCCAGACCTTCCACGAACCCATCCGCATCGGCGCCGCGAGCCTCGCGGTGACCGAATCCACCTGCCGCAGTTGTCATGCAGACATGGTGGAGGCCATCGCCTCGCACCCCGGCCCGGGGGGCGAAGCGTCGTGCGTGCGCTGCCACCCCTCGGTCGGCCACCGGGAATTCGGAGCCGTGGGTTCGGTCAAGGGCGGCGCCGGCCAATAGAACGTACTTCCCCAGAAAACAGCTCTAAAGGCAGATCCAGATGATCACCAAACCACCCAGCGCAGCCCGGGTCGCCCTCATCGCCGCCATCGCCGGCGGACTCGCGACCATCGCGGCGACTTTCCTCCTCATCAACATCTTCGAGAGAAAGCAGGAGGCGAAGAATCCGTTCTTCCGAGTGGTCGAGCTGACCGACGAGATCGAGGATCCCGCGATCTGGGGAAAGAACTTCCCTCTTCAATACGACGCCTACCTTCGCACCGTCGATCAGGTCCGCACGCGTTTCGGCGGCAGCGAAGCGCTTCCCCAGACACCCACCGACGCCGATCCGCGCGCGAAGGTGGCGCAGTCGCGTCTCGAGGAAGACCCTCGGCTCAAGACGTTCTGGGCCGGCTACGCCTTCTCCGTCGACTTCCGCAAGAAACGCGGTCACGCCTACATGCTCGAGGATCAGACCTTCACGCAGAGGGTGCAGGAGTTCAAGCAGCCCGGAACGTGTCTGCACTGCCATGCCTCGGTCTACCTGCCGTACAAGAAGGCGGGCGGCGGCGATCTGATGAAGGGTTTCGAGATCGTGAACCAGCTGCCCTACGCCGAGGCCCGGAAACTCGCGACGCATCCGGTCTCCTGCATCGACTGCCACGACTCACAGACCATGCAGCTCCGCGTGACCCGCCCCGGCTTCCTCGAAGGCATCAAAGCCCTCAAAGCCTCGCAAGGTGTAGCGAACTACGACGTCAACACCATGGCGACCAGGCAGGAGATGCGGTCGTTCGTCTGCGGCCAGTGCCACGTCGAGTACTACTTCAAGGGACCCGAGAAGCGCCTCACCTATCCATGGCACAAGGGTCTCAAGGTCGAGAACATCTACGACTACTACGAGGAAGTGGGCTTCACCGACTGGACCCACGCGAAGTCGGGGACGAAGGCGCTCAAGGCGCAACACCCCGAGTTCGAAATGTGGAACCAGGGCGTGCACGCCCGCTCGGGCGTCGCCTGCGCCGACTGTCACATGCCTTACACGCGGGTGGGCGCGCTCAAGATCTCGGACCATCACGTCCGCTCGCCGCTTCTGAACATCAACAACTCCTGCCAGACCTGTCATCGTTTCTCGGAAGAGGAGATCCTGGCCCGCGCCGAGAACATCCAGGCCAAGACCGTCGCCCTGCGCAACCTGGCGATGGACGCGGTGGTAGCCCTCATCAATGACATCGAGACGCAGAAGAACGCGGGGGCGTCCGAAGAGTCCCTTGCTGCGGCCCGCGGTCATCACCGTCGCGCGCAGTTCTACGTGGACTTCGTCGAGTCCGAGAACTCGAATGGCTTCCACGCCCCTCAGGAAGCGACGCGGATCCTCGGCGAGGCCATCGATTCGGCCCGCAAGGGACAACTCGCGTTGCGGCCGTTGCCGAAAGTCGCGCAGAAGTAGCTCAGCCCTCACGAGGCTGCCCGGGCGGTTTCCCGGAATCGCCGGGGCCGTCATATGTTGCGCGGATGATTTCGAAGCAATGGCGGTTCGCGGCGGGGTTCGTTTTCTCTTTCCTCACGATTTCTGCGCATTCGGCCGTTGCGGCCGACGCGAAGACGGGACCGTCGAACACGAAGGGCTGGTTCCAGTATCGCGGCCCGAGCCGTGACGGCATCTCGGTCGAGACCGGCCTGGTGAAGACGTTTGGTCCGACCGGGCCCAAGACGCTTTGGCGGATCCCGATCGGCGCCGGCTTCTCGGCGGTGTCCGTGGTCGGCGATCGCCTGTACACGATGCACGCCGAGGGCGGCCAGGAGTTCGCGATCTGCCTCGACGCGGGCACCGGCCGGAAGGTGTGGTCGACTCCGATTGGCGCCGTCTTCAACAATGAGTACGGTGATGGTCCGCGCTCGACGCCCACGGTCGAGGGTGACGTCGCCTACGTCCACGGCTCGCAGGGCCGGCTCGCGGCGCTCAAGCTCACAGACGGCGGCGTGATCTGGCAGGTCGAACTGCGCCAGGCCTTCGAGGGCGATCTCCCGACCTGGGCCTTCACCTCGGCCCCTCTGCTCGTCGGCGACATGGTGGTCATCGAGTCGGGTGGGAAGGGCGCCCGGGCCGTGGCCGCTTTCGACAAGAAGACCGGTGCGCTTCGATGGACCTCTCACGAAGATCAGATCGTCTACTCGTCGCCCCTCCCGATCGAGTTCAAGGGGCGTCAGCAGATCGTGGTGATGACCAAACGCGAGGTGATCGGCCTCGACCTCAAGGGCCAGCGCCTCTGGGGCTTCCCCTTTGCGCCCGACGGAACCATCAAACCGGCGCCGCCTGTCTTCGTGGCCCCCGATCTCATCTTCGTCTCCGCCAGCTACGGCATCGGGGCCAAGGTGGCACGGCTCGTGGCGGAGGGCGAGACCATCACGGCGCAGCCGGTGTGGGAAGGCGTTCAGATGAAGAACCACTTCAACGGTTCGGTTTCGATCGGAAACCACCTGTACGGCTTCGATACCGCGACCCTCAAGTGCATCGAAGCGGCCACCGGCAAGACGCTGTGGGCGAAGCGCGGCCTCGGCAAGGGCTCGCTGATCGTGGCGAACGGAATGCTCATCATCATGGGCGAAACCGGCGAACTTGTTCTCGCCGAGGCCACGCACGAGGCGTATCGCGAACTCGCGCGGGCGAACGTGCTCGAGGGTCGGAGCTGGACCCAGCCGACGTTGTGGCAGGGCCGGCTTTACCTGCGCAACCACACCGAACTCGTGGCGCTGGATCTGCGGGGTTAAGGCCAATGAAGAAGACCAGCATCCCTGTCAGCGCCCTCAGCGCGCTCCTGCTCGCCCACGGCGCCTCCGCTCAAACCCCGACCGTGAACGACGTCATCGCCCGGCATGTCCAGGCGATCGGCGGTCGCGAGAAGGTCGCGTCGCTCAAGACCCTCACCAAGAAGGGGACGTACGTCTACAACGGCCTCGAATTCGCCATGGTCGCGCATCACGCGCGCGACGCGAAGAGCCGCGAGGAGATCGCGGGTCTCTCTCACTGGGCCACCAAGCCGCGACCCGGCATCACCGTGGTTCGCGCGGTCGACGGCCAGAAGGCCTGGATGTCCGGTCATGAGCGGGCCATGGAGCCGACGCTGCTCAACGATGAAGAAACGAGCGACGCCGTGCTCGTCGCCGACTTCGACGGCCCGCTGCTCGATGCGGCCGGCGCAGGCGACAAGTTCGAGCTGGTCGGCCGGGTGACCGACGAGGGACAGGACCTCTTTCAGATTCGCGTGACCCGCCCCTCGGGTGCTATCGAGGACGTGTACGTCAGCTCTGCCGACTACCTCATCAGGCGGCGCGACCTGACCGCGAAGAAGGCCGAGGGTACGCGAGGCGGGTTCCAGAAGCCCCAGGTCATCCACTACGACGACTACCGCGTGGTGGGCGGTGTCCGCATTCCATTCTCCATCCAGATCGACGAGCTGCTCTTCTCCCGCGAGTATCGCTTCGACTCGATGGAAGCGAACCCACCTCTTGCCGACACGCTGTTCTCACCGCCCGCGGATGTGAAGCCCCCGGCGCCGCCCCGGCCCTGAATCGGCGCGGACGTTTCGGGGCGAGAATAGGCGGCCATGGAAGACCACGTCGACGTTTTCCGCGCGAGTCTCAAACGCTGCCTTGCGAGCGACGATTTTCTGCGCCAGTTCTACCACCGCCTCCTGAGCTCCTCTGAAGAGGTCCGGCGGAAGTTCGAGAACACGGATCTCGACCGGCAGGCGCGGGTGCTCGAGGACTCGCTGTACATCCTCACCGTGGCCGCGCAGGCGGCTCAGCCAAGCGAGGAAGTGAGCCCCGCGTGGACGGAGATGTCCCGTCTGGCCCGCCTGCACGATCGCGACCACCTCGACATCCGGCCGGGGCTATATGACTTGTGGCTTCACTGCCTGCTCGACGCCGCGCGCAGCCACGACCCCGAGTTCTCCCCCGAGATCGAGGAAGACTGGCGGAAGACGCTCGACATCGGCATCGCGTACCTTCGCTCGCATTACGAACCCGCGGCCGGAGCCTGATCCCGCGGAGTTTTTGTAAAATCCCGCGCCGTCCGCGGCGCCCCTGCGGGCTGTCCAACCAAACGAAAGAGGTTCCGGCCATGAAGTCCAGATCCCTGGCGGCGCTCTTCGCCGCGTTCCTGCTTCTGCAGGGCCCTATTAACTCCGTCGCTCAAGTTGCCCCCGCGTCGGCTGTCCCCAGGTACGAAGGCCTCGGTGGTTTTTCGCGAAAGGTGACGGCCACGCCGGAAGCGCAGGCCTACTTCGATCAGGGACTTTCCTTCCTCTACGCCTTCAACCACGACGAGGCGATCCGCTCGTTTCAGAGGGCGGCTGAACTCGACCCCGCAAGCGCCATGCCGCTGTGGGGACTGGCCCTGGCGAACGGGCCTCACATCAACAACATGGCGGTTCCGCCCGAGCGTGAAAAGGCGGCGTTCGACGCCCTGGTGAAGGCGCGCGGCCTCATGGCGGGGGCGACGCCGGTGGAAAAGACGCTGATCGATGCGCTCACCGCCCGCTACGCCGATCCGCAACCCAAGGACCGCACGCCCCTCAATCAGGCCTACGCGACCGCGATGCGGGCCGCGTGGTCGAAGTATCCAAAGGACGCGGACGTCGGGGCTCTCTTCGCGGAATCGCTCGCGAACCTGCGGCCGTGGGACCTGTGGCTCCCCGACGGACGGCCACAGCCGGGAACGGAGGAACTGGTGCGCGCGATCGAAGCCGTACTTCTCCTCGCGCCGAAGCACCCCTTCGCGAACCATCTGATGATTCACGCCGTGGAGGCTTCCCGCAATCCCGAGAAGGCCGACCGCGCGGCCAACGCTCTTCGGGATCTCCAGCCCGGCCTCGGTCACATGGTCCACATGCCGTCACACATCGACGTGCGACGCGGGCGATGGCAGCAGGCGATCGAAGCGAACGCGAAGGCCATCGAAGCGGATCGGCGCTATACCGCGATGGCGCCGGAACCGGGCTTCTACCGCCTGTACATGTCGCACAACCACCACATGCTCGCCTACGCGGCGATGATGACCGGGCAGAGCGCCCTTGCCCTCAAGACGATGCGGGACATGGTCGACGCGATTCCCCTCGACTTCTACAAGGAGAACCCGTGGGCCGATGGCCTCATGGCCGCTCCGCTCGAGGTGTTGATGCGCTTCGGACGATGGGACGAAATCCTCGCGACCCCGCTCTTCCCGGAGTTCACGCCGATCTCGAGATCGATTCAGCACTACGCGCGGAGCGTCTCGTATGTCGCGAAGGAAGACCTCGAGAACGCCGCCAGAGAACAGGCCGCCTTCATGGAGGCGAGAACCCGCGTGGCGAAAGAAGCGACGTTTGGCAACAACACCGGGTCGGACCTCCTCGACGTGGCGGAGAACATGATGAAGGGGGAGATCCTGTTCCGCTCCGGCAAGGTCGATGAGGGTCTCGCGGCCTTGCGCGAAGCGGTGTCCCGGGAGGACAAGCTGCGCTACGACGAGCCCCCGGACTGGATCCAGCCGACTCGGCACGCCCTTGGCGCCGCCCTGCTGCAGGCCGGTCGCCTGGGCGAAGCCGAAGCCGTGTTCCGTTCGGACCTCACAAGGCTGCCGGGCAACGGCTGGAGTCTTTACGGCCTCGCGCGAGCCCTGCGCCTTCAGAAGCGGCCTGGCGAAGCCGCGCAGATCGAGAAGCAATTCGAAAAGGTCTGGGCGAAGGCCGACGTGAAGATCAGGTCCGCCTGCCTCTGCCTGCCCGGCGTCTAGCGGGAACGCGGCTTCCGGCTGGGCTTCAAGGATTCACCCGGAAGTCCACCGATGCCGTAATGAGAAAGGGCTCGGCCACGCCGTTGACGATCCGGGGCTCGTAGCGCCAGCCCGAGACGGCGTTGATCGCCTCGAGATCGGCGATCGGCAGGATGCCCTGTAAGACCCGCACCTCGCCGACACAACCGCTCGGTCTGACCGTGGCCTGTAGCAAGACTTTGCCCTCGGCGTATTCCCTCCGGACGTTCACCGGGAACCGCGGATTCACATGCCTGGTCTTCCTGGGCGTCCATGAATCATCGGCCTCCTTCAAAGTGGATGTCACAGGTGGATCGGGCTCCGTGAGACAGGCGAGAAACTCTGGCCGCTGGGGCAGGATCAAGATGGCGCGATCCTGCCCGTAGGCCGCGCGCTGGTTCACTCCCAGGATCTTCGCCGCGTCGGCACAGCCTTCGGCGGACGCGAGGGAAAGAAGAGGCAGGACGGCGGAGGGACGGCCGCCGGGCAGAAACTGCATTTCCACTCCGTCGAATGAACGCTCTCTGCCTTTGCAGCGGGTTGTTTCGAGCACGCTGTGGACAAAGTCGGGAAACAGGCCGGACAGCGTCCGGACGGGGGGATTCCCCTTGGAAAGGGCCGACTTGCTCGTCGCCGCGGGCAAGGAGTCGTAGGTCTTCTTTGCTGCTGCTTCGATCTCACCTTCCCGCGCCCCGGAAGCTCGGAGGAGACTCTTTCGATCGGCCGGCGTGAGCCCACGGACAGAGTCGGGAGCGTCGGTGAAGCGGGCCACGACGCAGGACTTCGCCTTCGGGTCGTCCGCCAAGGCTTGAACAAGGGACTCAAGCGTCTCGGAGCGGGCGAAGCCGCGTGCCGCCTCGAAGAGGTGGCGCGCCACCCTGGCGCACAGGCTCCCTTCCTCCGGCGCTGTGGGCGGCTCGTCGAGCGTCAGATTGCGATGCGCTACCGCCACGTACGCGCTGGAGCGGATCGCCGCCGATGACGAGCCCAGGCCCGCGATCACCGCTCCACGCTCGACCACGAGTCCGGGTGCGAAGAGCAGCGCATCGTAGAAGTCTTCCATCGAGTCCCGTAAGGCGTAACTCGCGATCAGATTCGCGGAGCTGCCGTGAAGTCCGTCCCGCAGTCCTCTCGTCACCGACCAGGCGTGCTCCTCGATGATCGACTTGAGCGGCGACAGCAAAGAGGTCAGTCGAGCCCCGCGGCCGGAGGCCAGCCTGAGAACGCGGGCCTGCGCGTGCGGCCCCGTGATCGCCGCCACCAGGACATCGTCGGAACCCGACGTGCGGTCGAGGTCGGCAAGCGCCCAGATGAGGTCCCTTACGGTCTCGGGGTCGCTCTCGGTGGCAAGAGCCTTTCGGAGATCCGCAGTGACGGCGCTTGCGCCCGTGGTGTGAGCGACCACCGCCGCGCTGCGACGGAGAGAAGGATTTCCATCTGCGAGGGCGGCTCTGATGAGGCTCATGCCCTCTTCGGAGCCAGGTTGAAGGCCGAGTTTCGCGAGAGCGGCTATGCGGGCGCGCTCCTCGACGGTTGTCGCGGCGAGGGCCGGCAGGGAGCCCGCCGCAATAAACGCCAGCCCGATACCGATCCACAGTGCTCGTCCGCGCATTCCGCTCGCCCTTCCTTCGTCCCGAAGTCTAGCGTTCAGCGTACGGGCTCGACCTGCCTGCGGCGAAAGGGCCAGGAGCCCCTTCTGCCGCGCGGGCTCCTAGTCCCTTCGACACACGAACGGAGCGCCGTCTGGGGGACAGGAGCCCCTTCTGCCGCGCGGGCTCCTAGTCCCTTCGACACACGAACGGAGCG
>CAYNHK010000017.1:22649-36335 GCA_964396875.1 uncultured Acidobacteriota bacterium
CCGTCTGGGGGACAGGAGCCCCTTCTGCCGCGCGGGCTCCTAGTCGGTACGCAGGGCAAGCCAGGGCTTGACCCGCGCCGCGCGCTGGGCCGGCACGAGATTCGCCAGGGCCGCGACGCCGAGAAGCAGCCCGGTGGCGCCGAGCCATGCGATCGGGTCGACCGGACTGATGCCGTAAAGCGCGCCGGAGATCGCGAAGCCCGCCATCACCGCGAAAACGGCGCCGACGATCATCCCGCTGCCCGCGACGCGAAGACCCTGGCGCATGATCAGGCCCGAGACATCGCCGGGCTGCGCGCCGAGAGCCATGCGCACACCGATCTCCTTCGTGCGCCTCGAAACGGAGTAGCCGATGACGCCGTAGAGTCCGATGGCCGCGAGAAGCATCGCGACCATGCCGACGGCACTCACCGCCCACGCCCCGGCCTTCGCGGGGAAAAGCGTGGCTCCCACCTGATGCTGCATGGTCTGGTTCTGCAGGAACACCAGGTTCGGCTCCATCGCGAGGAGCTCCTTACGAATCGCGGCCAGCAGCAGGCCCGCGTCACCGCTCGTGCGCGCGAGAACCTCATACCCATTTTGCGGCCGTTGCGAAGCCGCGAAGTGGATGTAAGGCGTCTCCTTCTCGCCCACCGTGTTCACGCGATAGTTCGCGGTCACGCCGACGACCTCGAACTCCGGTCCGTCGACGGTGCGTGTCCGGAAGCGCTTTCCGATCGCATCCTGCTCCGGCCAGTGCTTTCGGACGAAAGCCTCGTTCACCACGACCACACCCGGCGACTGAGGCGTGTCGGCGGCCGTGAAGCCGCGGCCCCGGAGGATGGGGACCCGCAGGGTTTCGAAGTACTCGGGAGTCACCCGCGTGACGTCGGTCGAGATGCCCCGATCGTCGGGCAGGGCACGCTCGGGAAAGAAGATGGAGTTGCGGTTGTAGTTGATCGAAAACGGCGAGCGCTCGGTCAGGGCCACGGACTCCACGCCGGGAATCGCACGCACGCGCGGCACCGCCTGCTCCCAGAACGCCTTCCCGCGCTCGGCGGAATAGCCGATCATGTCGAGTTCGGCGGAAAGGACGGCGACGCCCTCCGTCTTGAAGCCGACGCTCGTCTTCTGCGCGCTCAGCAGACTGCGCGAAAGAAGACCGGCCACGACGAGGAGCACCGTGGTCACCGCCATCTGCGAAGCGACGAGGGAATCGCGCATGGTGAAACGCTTCCGGCTGGCCGCGACCACGGCCACGTCGCCTTTGAGTTCGCCCACGAGGTCGAGCTTCGTGGCCTTGAGAGCAGGAGCAAGGCCGGCGAAAACACCGGCGACCAGCGTGACGAACATCGAGAAGCCCAGCACGCGCAGATCCATCTCGAGGCCCACGGAGAGGGGTATGGGAATCGGCAGCGTCATCGCCATGGCGCCGCGGAGGAGGAGCCACGCGAGGCTCAAACCGGCGAGCGAGCCGAGGAGAGCCATCACCGTGCTCTCGGTGACGAGCTGGCGCACGATGCGCCACCGATTCGCGCCAATGGCGAGCCGGATCCCGATTTCCTTCTGCCTTCCCGACGCGCGAGCGAGCAGCATGCTCGCCACGTTGGCGCACGCGATGAGAAGCACGAGGCCCACCACGATCATGAGGCCGCTGGCGATGGGCATAAGCGCGCGGTCGGCATCGGGATGAATGTGGACGTCGCTTGTGCGCATCACCGAGACCTTGCGGTTCTTGTTGGTCTGCGGATAGGTCGTGGCGAGCTGGTCCGAGAGGAGGGCCATGTTCGCGGCGGCCTGCTCGACCGTGGCCTCGGGCTTGAGCCGGCCCTTGACGAAGAGCCAGCGCTGACCGCGGCGGTCGAGGCGCGAGGTTCCTGTGGGAGAGGGCACCACGTCCTGAATGCCGCCCGGCTCGACGTCGCCCACGTGGGCGACCGCGGTCCAAAGCTCCGGGGAAAGCATGGGCAGCATTCCCGTAAAGCCCTTGGGCGCTACCCCCACGACGGTGTAGGGCTCGCCGTGTATGCGAAGGGTCTGGCCCAGTGCGCTGGGGCTCGCCCCAAAGTCCCGCGTCCACGCCCGATGCGAGAGCACCACTACCCGACCAGCGCCCGGGACGTCATCCTCCGGCAGAAGCGTGCGGCCGAGCAGGGCCTTGATGCCGAGAACCTGGAAGTAACTTCCGGTCACGACCTCGCCCATCAGGAGTCGCGACCGATCGCCCATGCTCAGGGCGGCGATGGAAGGGCTGTAGGCCATCATGTCGCTGAAGACCGCGTTCTGCGCCTTCCAGTCGAGGAAGTCGGGATAGCCGCTCGTGGCGTAGGTGTCGCCGTCCGTGCTGCCGGTATAGATGTCCACCAGCCGGTCGGGCCGCTCCACCGGCAAGGGCCGGAACAGGAGGGCATCGACCAGGGTGAAGAGGGCGGTATTGAAACCGATGCCGATCGCGAAAGACGCCACCGCGAGGAGCGTGAAGGCCGGGCTCTTGCGGAGCCAGCGGAATGCGTAACGGATGTCGGCGAGGAGCGTTTCGAGCATATGGGTCCTTCCCTTGCCTGATGGTTACGGACCGCGGGCGAGCGAAGTTCCCTCCGCCCTGAGCCGGCAGGGTCAGTCGTTCTTCGCCGGGGGCGACGCGAGCGTGGCCAGGCCGAGCTCCTTCTGGAGGAACGAGGCCCGGTCAGCGGCGATCTCAGGCAGCTTCATGTCGTGCTCCGCTTCGTAGACCTTGCGATTCCTGGTCCCGGCGGCGTTTGCCACCATGCCCCCCTCGACGCGAGAGACATAGACGTCCTTCGACCCGAGTTGCAGGAAGGTCGACGCGTTCTTCACCTGGCGCAGGTAGTCGGTGAGTTCCAGCATCGCGTTCTGTTTGAGATAGGCGGCGCGCGACTTCGGCTGGGGCCCGAGGAAAGCCCAGTCGTTGAGACTCGGGACCACGGCAACGTAGACGTAGGCCTTGGCGCGCTGATCGACGCCCGCCATCATCATCGAATACATCCCGCCGTAGTCGTGGCCCACGAGACCGACCCTCGCCTTGTCGACGTTCGGCTGCGCGAGCAGGAGATCCATGGCTCGGCGCAACGCGATCACCTGTTTGATCGAGTTCGCGTAGTCCTCTTCGGGCACACGTTTGCCGAACCAGTCCGGGTTGACCGCGGTAGACCACATCGTATCGACGAGCACGGACACGACACCCAAAGACGCGAGCTTTACCGCCTCGTCCAGGAACTGGGTGCGGTTCGTGGTCTCGGGCTCGCCCAGCCAGTGCACCCACAGGACGGCGGCGAAGGGACCCTTGCCCTCTGGCGTCACGATGTAGGCCGCGATGTCCCTTCCCATGAGGGCGTTGAACGTGACGTCGCGAATGGAGACGCCCTCGCGTTTCTCGACGCCCTTCTCGACCACGCCCAGCGGAATGGCCGCGTCGTAGTTGAAGAGGGCGCGCTGGGCGGCGAAGTCATCGGTCTGGCCCGCGGTGGGAGCGGCCGTGAGCGCGGCGATGACGAGAACGGCGGCGAGGCAAGGGTGTTTCACGATGACAGGTCTCCTTGAAGTGGCGAGACCCTACGCCTCGGCGGTCCTCGCCGCCAAGCTTTTTTTAGCGCTTCGGCATCGCCGTTTCGGGCATCGGTCCAACCTTTTGGACAACGCCCTTCTCGAGCGTCAGCTTCTCGAGGTCGGCGAGTTCCGAGGGAAGGAAGTCGGTGAAGTTCTCGACGCCGGTCTCGGTGACGACGACGGTGTCCTCGTACCGGATGTAGAGACTCTCCTCAGGCACCCACAACTGCGGGTCCACCGAAAAGACGTGGCCGGGCTTGAGCATCGCGCGATAGCTGCCGACGTCGTGGACCGCCATGCCGACGGTATGCGAGAAAACGCCGCCGCTCGTCTCCAGCATCCGCTTCGCCGCCTGTTCGTAGATGGGCTTCGAGAACTTCGTGCGCGCCAATATCGGATCCATGGCCTGCCGCGCTTCGGCGAGCACGGTCTGAGCCGAGACGCCAGGGCGGATGCGCGTCATCACCGCGTTCCTGTACTCCAGAACGAACTGCAGCAGCTCGCGCTGCCAGGGAGCGTACTTCCCATTCACCGGCCACATGCGGCCGATGTCGCTCACGTAGTAGCGGTAGTCGGGCGCGTAGTCCATGAGCACGAGATCGCCGTCCTTGAGCGTGCTGCTGTTCCGGTAGTAGTGACCGTTGTGGATGTTCGCGGTGCCGGAGGCGGTGATCGACCGATAGCCCTCGAGCTTCGCGTCGTTCAAGAGGTAGATGTACCGCGACGCCGCGTCGAGCTGATATTCGGTAACCCCGGGCTCGGTGCTGCGGATCGATTCCATCATTCCAAGTCCTGCGATCTGGCTCGCTCGACGCACCAGGGCGACCTCGCGGGCGCTCTTGATCGCGCGCAAGTCGTCGAGGATGGGATTCAGATCCTTGATTTCGGCGCGCGGCAGGCGGGCCCGCAACAATTCCACGAAACGCATCTGGCGCGAGGTCTGTCCGTCCCAGAAGTCGAGGGCGCGGGCGGTTTCGGCGGCCACGAGTTCGCCTCGACTCTGCTCGGCTCCCTCCGCGGGAGCGAACTCCGCGTAGATGGCGACGGCGGTGCGCGGCGCGCCGGCGGGGGGAACCCCGAGCGGCCAGTTGTCCCGGGTCATCGCGTCGACCGACTGCACGTCGTCGACGCCGGTGAGCCGCTTCACCAGATCCACGTCGTTCGCGGAGAGCACCTTGCCCTCGGACCGCTCGAGCCGTTCGTTCCGCGGCGGCAGATAGAGCGTGGTCGTGCGCGTGCGTCCATCGAGACGGATGTAGGCGCCGGGCGTCTCGATCCCGCTCAGGTAGTAGAAGGTGTTGAACTGCCGCGGAAACTGAAACCCGTCGGTGAGAGGCATGCCCTGCGCGACCGCGACCGCGTTGTCGCCGATACGCTCGTAGACGCCGGCCCAGCGCGCCTTGAATTCCTCGGGCGGGAAGTCAGTCTGGTAGTGCTGAGCGTTCGCGGCCGACGCGGCAACGGCCAGGGCCAAGGCGATGACGAGAGAAACGCGACGGGACATGAGGGCCTCCTGAGCGGGGAAAATCGGGTTGCTCGCCAATCTACTTCGTCTGGCCCCGGATCAGGACGCATCTTTGAGGCCCATCGCGCGGGTCTTGAACATCAGCCCCGCGGGAACGAGAGCCAGGAAGAACACCTCGAAGCCGACAAGCGCGTGGTAGGTCCCGGCGGTGACCAGCGTCTCGCGGCTATCGCGGCGCAGGTAGTGGCTCTGATCCTGGACCCGCCCGTTCAACGCGCCGCCCCCAAGGGTCCAGGTGGCGATAACGAAGATGACGAGGCTCCCCACCATCGCGTGGTCCATGACCTTCGCCACGCGCTTCACTATCCGCGGCTGGAGCAGGCGGACGCCGATGACACTCACGACGAGACAGACCAGCGCAATCACGCAGGCCGCACGGTTCAAGGCCACGGTCTCGGTAACGGCGCCATAGAGAAGAACGCCGGCGAGGAGCGTGGCCATGAGCGGGAAGAGCAGCCGGCGGAGGGTCACGATGGCTGGTGATTCTAGGGTTGGTTGTGACAAACCCCTTCGAGCTTCAGTGACGGACACGGTTGGCGAGCTAGCGCAGGCCGAATGGGCGTCCCCTATTACTTGTTGTCTTTGGCATGGTGCGGCGCCGTTCGATAGTGCTCGGCCAAAACATCTTTGCCCCAGTCTCCCTTGAACTCACGCCAAACGCCATGAATGTGATTGGCGTTGTCCTGCGTGTTGTCGTACTCGATCAAGAAGGTGGAACCCTGGATACGATAGTAGTGGCCCTCGCCTTTCTCGCGCCCCCCCATCCAAGCGAACTTGACGTTCAATAGGTCCGCCCGGATCCGCGCCAGGCGCGCCTGGGCCACCGCGGGCGGCTGGACGGACGCATACTCCTGAATCAACGAAAGCAGCAGCCCCCGCTGTGCCTCGGTAAGCTTCGTATAGGCAATCCCCTTGTCTTCCTGAATCGCCGCCTCGCGGGAGTTTCCGGTGATGATGCCCAGGGGCGCACTGCTGCCGAACGGAGCGGTGTTGCTGACCACGCCTACCTGGGTTTGGTCCGCGCTCAACGACTTGACCAGCATGCGGCCCAGATCTTCCTCCGCGGCGAGTGCGCGGGTGCCTTTGCGCGGCCCGACGCCGACTTCGGCCGGGTTCGCGCCCGTAAACTGCGGGGTGCTCGCGACGAGCTTTCCGTCTACCACCGTCCAATTAAATGAGGTGTGGTGGCCTTCATACCGCCAACCCCAAGCGCCCAGCTGTGCGGGCTCGCCGAAGACTGTGAAGTAGTACAGCTCCGGATCGCGTCGCGGACTTCCCGATACGGCGTACAAGACTTCTTCGAGGTTCCGGATCGTCTCCACTTTTTTGAAGCCGCTGGCCGAGAGAGAAGAGTTCAATAACGCCAGCGCGGCCTGCCGTTCCTCAGGCGACATCTGTTTGATGGGCACACCCTGCCGCTCCTTCGGTACAAAATGCCAATTGAGACGCTCGTCAGAATGAAAAGGAAAGTTCGCTTTTTCACGCTTCGCAGTGCCCAGGGCGGCGAGAAACGCATTCGCGGCCTTGGCCATCGAGGGCGCCGGGTCTGGGGCGTCCGCCGCAGATGCCGAGGCGTTGGCAAAAGCACATAGCCAGGCGATAAGGCAGGCATGTCGGATCATGGTCATCATTCTTTCGGCATGGTTAATGGTTCGCGGCAAGACCGTGATTCAAAGGCTGAATCAAAGGGGCCAGGCTCGTTTTTTTCTGCAGATGAGAGCGAATCACCAAGGCTCGAACTTCTACTGCTCGGGAATGATGGTGATGGGCCCGAGCGTATTGGCCCTGTTCCCGCGAATGACGCTGGTGCCATTCGAGACGAACGCGCTGCCTGCGTCCGCAGCCAGTCCGAGAGTATTCCCGAAGACATGGAGCCGGCCGATCACCGCGGTTCCACCGTTGAGCAGCAGCATCCCGACGTCGTTCCCCCAGAACTCCGATTGCCGGACGTCCGCGGAGCCGGGCCCCGCAACGATCCCGATGGTGTTGGCGGCGAAATGACAGCTCGCGGCAACAAAACTTCCCGAGAAAATGTCCAGGCCGGTGGCGTTTCGTTCGAATCGGCTCTCCCGGAGCGACACTCGATTGCCGGCCGCACCGTCGTCGCGGATCGCGGTCTGGTTCGAAAGGAAGACCGAGTTCACGATGGAGACGTTCGCCGGCGCCGCGTTCGCGACGTCCAGGCCGCGGCTCCACGAATCGATCGTGGTGTCCTCAAGGGACAGCGAGTCCGCCGCGGAAAGCAGGATGCCGGTGAGCGCGTTTGCGCCCTTGAGGGTCAGGCCCCGGAGTACGACCCGGCCCCCGGGCGCATTCACAGTGATCGGCTGGCGCACGAAAGCCACGGTTCCAGAAGACGACGTGATCTTCACACCCCTCTCGATGAGAATCGGCGCCGTGTCGTATTCAGCGGTCGAGAGGACGATCACCTCGCCGTCGATCGCGACCTGGCTGATCGCCCCGGCCAGGTTTCGGCACGGTGTCGTCTGCGTCGAACACACGTTCAGGTCGTTTCCGGTGATAGAGACGAAGACCCGGGAAGGAGGCGGGCCATCGTCGTTGATGATCGTGCCGATGCCCGTGTCGTCGCCTATCGAAGCGTTCGTCGGATTCGACAGTGTGACCTGGAAGGTCTCGTCATACTCGCCATTCGGGTCGCCGATAATCGGAACGGAGAATGTCTGCGTGGTGACGAGCGGGGGGAACGTCAGAGTCTGCGGACCCGTGGCCGCGTAGTCGACGTCGGCCAGGGCGCTGAGGCTCGACGTGACCGCGGAAACGCTGACGCTCTGGCTGCTCGGCGCGGATAGAGTCACGGTGAAGACTGCGTTTGTACCTGAGCCGTTTCCTTCGGCGACGGTCACGTCGGAGATGGCGAGGGCCGGCGCTTGGGTTGTGAATTGCGCGACGAACGTGTACGCCGTGCCCAGGGAAGTCGCGAATCCCTTGAAGGAGTAGTTCGTCGACGCCGTCAGACCGCTCACGCCAACGGTGAACGATCCCGTGGTGCCGCCGGTCGTCACCGTCGTGACGCCCACGCCGCCGATCCGCGGGTCGGGGTTCGTGGCCGTCACCGCATAGACCACGCCCCGACTGACGATGGGCGAGCCTCCGTCCGAGGTCACGTCGGCCCCCAGCGAGGCGGTGGTGGCCGTGATGGCGCTGCTCTGCGGAGAAACGATCGTCGGGAAAGCGAGCCCGCCCACGCTGCCGTGGTACAAGAAGACGCGCCCCTCGTCGATCTGACCGTTGTCGAATTGGGGAGCACCCACAGCGATATCGCCGTAGCCGTCTCCGTTCACATCTCCGGCTGAGGCAACCGGGCCGAAGTGGGCCTCGTCCTGGTTGCCCTCGACGGTCCACACCGGACCGTACAGTCCGTCCGCGCCCCCGAAGTAGAGGAACGCGCGACCCTCATTCGTCTGGCCGTTGTCGTACCCGGGCGCGCCGACCAACACGTCGCCGTACCCGTCTCCGTTGACGTCGCCCGCGGATGAAACCGAGTTCCCGAAGTAACCGCTCCCCTGATCGCCCTGCGCCGTCCATGCGGGGATCGTCGAGAACCCTGAAGGGTTCGTCGACAACCCTGAAGCGCTGCCGTAGTAGACATACGCGCGGCCCACGAATCCTGATGCGTTCCCGTAGGTGGGAGACCCAATCACCACATCCGAGTAACCGTCTCCATTCACGTCTCCCGCCGACGAGACTGACGTCCCGTAGTAGCCCCCCAGCATGAAGGTGTCGCCGATCCATGCCGGTGTGTTCGACAAACCGGACGCACCTCCGTGGAACACGTAGGCGCGGCCTCGTTGCTCGTAGTTGTCTGCGCCGATCACGACGTCCGAGTAGCCGTCGCCGTTCACATCGCCGGCTGAGGCGACGGATACTCCGAAGTACGAGATCGCATGGTTGATTTCCGCGGACCAGGCTGCCGCCACGGTCAAGCCCGCCGCGCTCCCGTGATACGCGAGCGCGCGGCCCTCATTGGTCTGGCCGTTGTCATACTGCCAGACGCCGATCACCACATCCGCGTAGCCGTCCCCGTTGACGTCACCCGCCGATGCCACGGAATACCCGAGATAGCCGTTCAGTTGATCGCCTTCGACACTCCAGGCCGGCGTTGACGACAATCCCGTCGAACTGCCGTGGTACACATAAGCGCGGCCCGCGTTCGTCTGGCTGTTGTCCCACGAAGAAGCTCCGATGACCACGTCGCCGTGGCCGTCGCCGTTGACATCTCCTGCAGACGCTACGGAGAAGCCGAATTGGGCGAGGCCCTGATTGGACTCCGCCGTCCACGAAGCCGATGGTGACAAACCCGAAGCACTGCCCAGATAGAGAAACGCCCGGCCTTCGTCGGTCTGGCCATTGTCGAACCACGGAGCCCCGACGATCAGGTCCCCGAAGCCATCACCGTTCACATCGCCCGCACTCGCTACCGAATAGCCGAAACCCGTCTGAGCCTGATTGCTCTCTGCGGTCCAGCTGGGACTCGTGGCGACAGGATCGATCGTCACGGGATAGTCGCCGTCGCCCGCGGTCACGCGCAGGTCGACGTTCCGTCCCTTCACCTCCATCCAAGCGGTCAGTTCGCGGCCATCGTGAGCAAATGCGTGGAGATCCGAATACCTGAGGACGCGCACACCCTGCGTGGTCAGGAAATCGACGGCGCCATCATCGGTGGGTGTCGGCGTGGCTTCGCTCGAAGCGAGCCTCAGGATCAGATCGCCCTGGCCCGAAGGCGGACGTTCGATCGCGAAGCCCTGCTCCAGACCTATCGCATCGTTCAAGTACCATTCCACAACACCGGGCCGCACGTACTCGACTCGATTTCCTGTCGCGACGATTTCGGGTTCGCCCAACGCGATAAGCGCGGCGCCCCGACCGAGGGCCGAGAGACCGAGATTCACAGACCAGGGCGCGGTGGTACCCGACCGCGGCTCCAGCCTGGGTCCTTGGGACGTGAAGTGAGTGCGCAGGTTCTGCGCGCGGTTCGCCGCCTGGAAAACCCCGGTCGCATCTCGCGGCAAGGTCCCGGTGCTCCGCGTCGCGTTGTATTCGCTCGCTTGAAGGTCCTGTTGAACCTCCGACCACCAATCGTCGCCGGCGTCCTTCGGAAGCGCAACGTGAATGCCTTGTTTCTCGGCGATCGCAGCCTTCCCGACGTGGATCAGAGTCGTCCTCCCCCCGATCGGGACAGTCGGAGCAACGATCCCATTCGGGGCTGCGGCTCCTGCCAGGACCGCCACCATGAGCAACTGGCGTGTCCAGCGTTCAAATCTCATTTGGTGCCCTTTACGCAGGTTAGCAGGGGGCGGGGTCGAAGCCCGTCATCGGGCTTTGTTCAGACCGGAAACCGAGACAACCTCGATCTGGCCTTCCGGCATGCGGACTCCCCGGTGTCCGAGGGAGAGGCGGCAAGGGTAGCCTTGGCGTGTGTCGTTCGGGAGTCCACTCATCGTTGGGGGAGCGCCTGCGAGCAGAGTAGTCACCGGCGCGGGGCCTGAGTTGCGTAGGGCGATGGGCCTCGCCTACCCTGTCGGCCCGCCGAAACGGCGGCCCGACGGGCACAGGTGAACGAGCCGGCCGCAAGCCTCCTCTCAAGGCTTGCCGGAGCGGCCAGCTCCGCCTCGTCGCATAGAAAAACGCCCTGCGGTCGGCGAATGTGAGGGCGAGCCGAGGCCCATCGTCCGCAGCTACCCACCGAGCGCGCGCTTGCCCTGATTCCGGCCTCGCGCCTTCCACCATCTTGATAGTGGGGGGGCGGGGTTGCTTCGTCGCGGTACCCACGGAATGGCTCCTCGCAATGACGTAGGGAAAAAGGGGCTTGGTCCCGAATGCGGGCTCCGAAAGAGGAAGAGGGCGACTTGAACTATCGAATCGCGAGGAGCGCTTCTTCGGTTCTCCAGTACCAGGTGTCGTCGGCGAGGGCGGGCGAGGCGAGGGTTCGAGCGCCGAGCGAGTTCACACCAACGAGCTTGAATTCGCGACCAGCCTGGATCACGAAGGTCTCGCCCATGTCGTTGGTGAAGTAGATCTTCCCGTTCACGGCTACCGGCGAGGCGGAGAAGCTCTCCTTGATCGCGGTTCCGAGGCGCTCCTGGTACACGAGGGTTCCCGTCTTCGCCTCGAAGACCGTGAGGATGCTCTGCATGTCGTTGATGAGGTACAGCAAGTCGTCGACGACGATGCCCGAAGGCACGAAGGGCGATCCCTTCGGTGAGGTCCACACCACGTTGGTGGCGGTGACGTCGCCGCTGCCGCCGGGCTTGATCGCGAAGGTCGGACCCGCGCGGCCGGAGGAGACGAAGACCATGTTGTGGGCCACTACGGGCGTGGGAATCACCTCGAAGGTGTTGCCTTTCACGGTCCATAGTTCCGCGCCGGTCTGCACGTCATAGGCGGCGACCCGGCGCTGAGAGTGCACGATCAGTTCGTCGCGCGTGCCCGCACTGATCACCACCGGCGTGCCCCAGCCGACACTCTCCGTCCGCGGCGTGCTCCAGAGCGTCTTGCCGGTCGCCTTGTCGAACGCGGCCACGAACGCGGTCTGATCGGCCACCGGCTTCTGGTCCTGATACAGGAAGACACGGTCCTTGTAGAGCACGGGCGAACCCGCGGGACCGTGGTAGTTGTCGATCTGGGAGAACTTGCGGTGCCAGACGATCTTCCCGGCGAAGTCGAAAGCCACAAGTCCGTGACGACCGAACGAGGCGTAAACGAGTTTGCCGTCGGTGACCGGCGTGGCCGAGGCGTAGCCGTTCTTCTGATGGACCTTCTCGGTCGAGTCTTGAGGAACCGCGGTCTGCCACAACATCTTTCCGTTCGCGCGGTCGAACGCGAGCAGAGACAACTTCGCTCCGTCGTTCTCCGACGTGCTGAGGAAGATGCGGTCCTTCCACAGGATCGGCGAGGAGTTTCCGCTGCCGGGGAGCGCGGTCTTCCACTTGACTCCATCGGTCGCGGACCAGGCCTCCCGATACTTTCCAGAGACCGCGAGGCCTTGTCCCGACGGTCCGCGCCAGCGAGGCCAGTACTTCGCGCCATCACCCGTCACTTCGACCATGGAGACTTCGCTCGAGGCAGCCCGTGCTGCGCTCCGCCCCGCGATCACGACGGCGGCGATCGCAACGACACCCATCAGGCGGCAGAGGATTCGTGTCATGGCTCAGGATTCTAGACCCCGCTCCGGGAACGATCCTGAGACCTCAAAGCACCGATTCAATTTCCTGATCGGGATCGGCGGGTAGCCACTTCTCGAGCATGGCCCGGATCTCGGGAAGGCCCGCCGGCTTCGCCAGATAGTCGTCCATCCCCGCGGCCTGACACCGGATCGCTTCATCCTTGAGGACGTTCGCGCTCAGGGCGACGATCGGTATCGGGGAACGCCCCTTCTGTTTCTCCACTGCGCGGATCGCCGCACTGAGTTCGTAACCGTCCATCTCCGGCATCTGAAGGTCGGTGACGAGCATGGCGTAGTCGCCGCTCTCCCACCGCTTGAACGCTTCGCGGCCATCAGGAACGACATCCGCCGGGAAACCCAGGGCGCGAAGCTGCTGCACGATGACCACCTGGTTGACCTTGTTGTCCTCGGCCACGAGGATCAGGTGGTCGTGGCGGATCTTCGGACCACGATCCGTCGGTCGGGTCTGTGAAGCCCCGTTCGCGGGGGCGGTCTCGTCGGCCTCTCGCCCGGCCGCGAGGGCGACCGCCTGAACGAAGACGCGGCGGCTCAAGACATTCCCGTCGAGTTGCACGACGCCCGGGCGGGTCTTGCGCGGACTCCGCCGGCGTCCCCGGCCGAGAATCACGAAGGTGGTCGGCTCATCCCCTCGCGGCGACGCGGCCTCGATCGCCTCGTCTGGAGAAATCGGCGCATCCGCGGCGTCGAAAATCCAGACCCACGGCCCCTTGGGACATTGGGCCGCGAAAGCCCGCGCGCCGGCGAGGTCGGCCGCACGGTCGATCCGGGCGCCGCCCGCGACGAGATACGAGGTCAGGTCCCACGACACGCCCGACGTCCCGCCCACCACCAGGCAGGACAAGCCGGCGATGGACGGCTCGGCGGGCCGCTCCTCCGGGGGGGGCAGCGCTTCGAAGGGAAGGCGCACCGTGAAGGTCGAGCCCTTTCCGGGCTCGCTTTGAACATGAATCTCGCCGCCCATCAATTGCGCGAGATTGCGGGAAATAGCGAGCCCGAGGCCCGTTCCGCCAAACCTCCGGGTGATCGAAGCATCGGCCTGCGTGAACGAGGTGAATAGCCGCGACAGCGCCTCGGCTTCGATGCCGATGCCGTTGTCCGTGACCTGGAGTTCCACGACCGCGTGGCCGTCTTCCTGGCCCGCGAGCAGCGCCCGCACGCGGACGCGCCGTGGCTGCGCCTGGGCGCTCGAGAACTTGATCGCGTTCCCCACGATGTTGTGCAGCACCTGCCGGAGACGAATGGCGTCGCCGAGCACTCGCGCGGGCAGGCGCGGGTCGGTGAAGTACGTGAGTTCCACACCCTTCTTCGACGCAGCCTGATCGAGGAGTTCGCACACCTTCTCGACCCCGCCCGAAAGGGACATCGGCTCGCGTTCGACCTCGACCATCCCCGCCTCGATCTTCGAGATATC
>CAYNHK010000018.1:0-34308 GCA_964396875.1 uncultured Acidobacteriota bacterium
TCCCACTTCTGCTCCGGCAGCACCTCGAGGCCCGAATAGTGGAAATGGGCGTGGGTGTCGATCAGGCCGGGGATCACCGTCTTGCCGCGCGCGTCGAAGCGACGCGCGTCCGCCGGGACTTTGAGCGTGCCCGGCGCGCCCACGCCGACGATGCGGTTGCCGGTCACCAGGACGTCCGCGGCCATAAGCACCTCGTCTCCCTTCATCGTGATCACCCGCGCGCCCTCGAGCACGAACGAGCCCACGGGGGTCGCGCGCGGCGCTGTGAGCGCGATCTCGAACGTGCGCGCGCCGGGCACCTTGACCGGGTCCTCGGGAGCGGCCGGCTTCGCCGCCTCCTTCTTCGCCCCGCCCTTACCCGCTTCGGCCTTGTCGTCGTCCTTCTTGGCGGCCTTGGCCCGTTCGTCGGCGGCGAATTTCAGCGCCTCGGCGAGCGGCAGCGCGTGGAACGTGCGGCCAAGGGTCCACGTCAGCGTCTTCCCACCGTCCGCCCAGGCCACGAACGAGCCCGCGTCGCGCGAGAGCCGGATCACTGGCAGCGCTCCGTCCTTGATCCCAACCTCTGGCGGCTCGGGCAACTGCATGCCCGGCAGCGCGGCCACGTAGACGTTGTCGCGCGAGGCGAACGCCAGCCATGTCCCGTCGGGCGACGGCGCCACCTCGGAGACGGCAGGGAGCCGCAGGTGCCGACGCTTGTCGGTGCCATCCAGGCGGATCGAGACCAGGTCGTTCTTGCCCGGCTCGCCGGGCTTGGCCGGCGGCACGCCCTCGCGATAGTAAAGCCGCGCCCCGTCGGCGCTCCAGTACGCGACCGGATGGAAGCCCTTCGGCCCGCCCGGATCAACCGCCGTCACGAGGCGGGGCTCGCCGCCGTTCGCGTCGAGCACGTGCAGCTCGAAGGCGCTCTCGTCTTCCGGCTGGCGGCCGCGAAACTCAAGGCCGGTGCCGCGCGCCACCGCCAGCCACTTCCCATCGGGCGACCAGCTCGGGTTGGCGAAGTGCCCAGGCTGGCCGGTGAGTCGCACCGGCGCCCCTCCGGCGATCGCGGTCTTGTACACTGCGCCGCCTTCCCTGTCGTCCCAGGTCACGTACGCGACCCACTGGCCATCGGGGGAGACCGCGGGGAGGTACTCGCGGCCGGGGTCGGGGGGGCGCGCGGGCATCGTCGACGGGTCCGGCGTCAGTCGTCGCGGGGCTCCCTGCGGTACGGCGTTTGCGAGCCTCTGAACCCAGACCCGTCCCAGCGCGTCGAACACCACGGCGCCGCCGTCGGGCGTGAGATGGGCGCGGCGCAGGATGCGAGCGGTGAGCGGCCCCTGCTCGACCTTCTCCTGAAAGATCACGCGCGGCGCCGCGTGCTGCACGCCTTTCGCCACGAACGGGATCTCGCGCACGTCGCCTCCGGCGAGCGGCACCCGCGCCAGCTTGCCGTGGTGGAAGAAGATGACGTCCTTGTCGTCGGGCGTGATCGCGTACCCGGGGAACACGTCGAGCTGCGCAAAACCCTCCTGCTCGTCGCGGGTCGTGTCGCCCACCAGCACCCGCTCGAAGCCGCTGTCGAGGTGGCGCGCGGCCAGCACGGTCTTCGCGTCGCGCCGCGAGACGTAGACGAGCGTCTTGCCATCGCGGGTGAGCGCGGGGCGGCCGCCGCCGCCTATGCCCTCCGTGATCGCGCGGGTCTCGCCGGTGCGGCGGTCCAGCCGCTGCACCTGCCACAGCCCGTTCTGCAGGTTCGGGATGTAGTTGAACGAACCCCGGCGGCCTGCGAAGTAGACGAAGCGGCCATCGGCGCTGGCCACGGGACCGGCGGAATTGTGGAAAGCCTCCGACGCGACCAGCTTGATTCCGCCGCCGCCTTCGCGATGGAACATCCAGAGCTCGACCGGCGGAATGCCGGCCTTCGTGCCGTCCTCCTTGCGGGCGAGCAGGAACTGTCCGTCGGCAGTCCATGCCGGCGCCCGCACGTAGCCGTTTTTTTCGGACGTCAGCGCGCGGGGAGCCTTGCCGTCGGCGTCTATCAGCCACAGGTTGTCGACGCCGCCGCGGTCCGAGGTGAAGGCGATCGTCTTCCCGTCCGGCGAGAACCGCGGCTGCGTATCCCAGGCCGGGCCTGAGGTCAGCGCCTTGGCCTCGCCACCCGCGATCGGCAACGCCCAAAGGTCGCCGAGCAGGTCGAACACGATGGTGGCGCCGTCGGGCGAGAGGTCGAGCGAGAGCCAGGTGCCTTCGCGCGCTTCAAACGGAATCGCGCGCGCCTGAGGATGGGGCGCGTTGACGTCCGCAGCCGGGTCCTTCGACCCGGGCGCCGCAGCGGCCGCGAGCAGGGAGAGAGCAAGGGCGATATGCACGTTTCCTCCAGAGCATCCACGAATTTGTACGGCGTGGGTTGCCACTAATTCTATGCGGCGCCCTACTCGCGGTTCCTTCACGTGATGGCGGATCGCCTCGTCGAACTCGCCATCTAGACTTTGCGCATGCTCACATCCTGCCGACCTTCGCGTGTGGTCATTCGCCGAACGCTTGCTGTTGTCGCCGCCTTCTTCGCCACATCGGTCACGGCCGCGCCGGTGGTCTTTCATGTGAACCTGGGACAGGCCTCAGAAGCGCCGGTCTCCGGTCGTCTGCTCGTCTTCGCGAAGCTGATCGGACCAACCGACAAAACGCCGGTCACGCGAGTCAACATGGATGGGGTCGATGCGAGCGCCGTCTCGATCGCCGCCCAGGAAGTCGCGCGTATCGAACCGGGCGCCACGATCGAACTCCACGCCGATGTCATCGCCTTCCCCACACCCTTCTCAAAGCTCAAGCCCGGCCGCTATGCCGTTCAGGCGGTGCTCGACCGCGATCACAGCTACAACTACACCGGGCGCAGCGCGGGCGATCTGGTGAGCGGCGTTGTCGAGTTGGATCTGCCCGGAGAGGCAACCCCACCGCTGACTCTTGAAACCGCCATTCCCGAAAACACTGCCCCTCTCGCGCCGAACGCCGACATCCACGCGATCGACTTTCAAAGCCCGGCGCTGAGCCGCTTCTGGGGCCGCCCCATCACGTTGCGCGGATGGGTGGTGACTCCGCCGGAGTACGCGTCGCAACCCCGAAAGCGCTATCCGACCGTGTACTACACGCAGGGCTTCGGCGGCACGCTGCGCTCTCTCCACGCCCTTGGAGTCGCCCGATGGGAAGAGATGAAGGCCGGCAAGGCGCCGCAGATGATCTGGGTGGCGGTCGACCAGTCGAGCCCCGGCGGAACGACCGAGTTCGTCGACAGCGTCAACAACGGCCCGTGGGGTCAGGCGCTGACGGCCGAGCTGATCCCTAGCCTTGAACACCAATACCGCATGGACGGAAAGTCAAGCGGTCGTCTGCTCACCGGGCACTCCTCCGGCGGCTGGGCGGCCTTGTGGCTGCAGGTGAAGTATCCCGAGTTGTTCGGCGGCGCCTGGCCCACCTCGCCCGATTCCAGCGACTTCCACGACTTCTCGGGCATCGACCTGTACGCCAAGGATGCCAACGTCTATCGGAAGCCGGACGGCACGCCCTGGCCGCTCGCACGCGACAAGGGAAAGATGCTTGTGTCCGTCGAGGACTACGCGCGTCGCGAGTTCGTGGTGGGCCCGTATGGCGGCCAGATCGCTTCGTTCGAATGGGTCTTCTCGCCGCGCGGGGCCGACGGAAGTCCGCTTCCGATGTTCGACCGCACCACCGGCGCCGTGGATCCGGCCGTGATCGCGTACTGGAAGGAGCACTACGATGTCGCCGAGCTATTGCGCCGTCAGTGGCCGAAACTCAGGCGCCATCTCGACGGCAAGATCCACCTGATTGTCGGCGCTGCGGACACCTTCTCTTTAGACGGCGCGGCTCGCCGGCTCGAAATCACGATGAAAGAGCTCGGTGCTAAAACCGACTTCCGCTATGTCGAAGGGCGCACGCACTTCGACGTTTACACCGTGGGAGATGACAAGCGGGGTTTGTACAAGACCATCGCCGCGGAGATGTACGCGACGGCGCGCGGGCGTGTACGTTTACGGAACGACGAGTAGCGCCCACTCCGAGCCGGTCATCTCCTTGGCGTACGTCGGTCGGGTAGCCTGTGACCTGAGGGGGCCGATGGCAAATCACTGGTACGTCGTGACGGACTGCAAAACAGAAGGGTGCGAGGGTCTGCAACTTCTCGCCTACCTTGGATCGGTAGCGGAATACCAGGACGCCCCGCCGCCATTCTCGGTGGGTGTTCCAAGGGACTTCCATCTGTGGTGTCCAACCTGCAGTCGAGGGCACGGATACAAACCAAGAGACATGAAGCCGCATGTCCTCGAGGTAGACCCGCAGCCGGGCATGATTCGGCCGAAGAATGGGACCATTGAGTTTCCCCTGCGCCTTGGGTTTCCCAAGGACTAGGGATGTGTGACCCCCAGGTCCTGCTCGCCTTCGTGGTGGCGTGCGCGGCCCTCATCCTGACTCCCGGGCCTTCCCAGGCGCTCATTCTTTCGAGGACTCTCGAAGGCGGGCGCGCCGCCGGGATGTTCACCGCGGTGGGCATCAATGCCGCCACCCTCGTGCACGCGGCGGCGGCCGGGCTTGGGCTCTCGGCGGTGCTGGCGCGGTCGGCTCTGGCGTTTGGGGCGTTGAAGACGGTCGGCGCTCTCTACCTCGTCTATCTCGGCATTCGCACCCTGCTCTCTGCGAAACAAGCTTCGGAGGCGCCAGCGGCGGGAAAGGCTTCGCGCTTGCGCGCGGTACACGAGGCGTTTCTCACCGGACTCCTCAATCCCAAGGTGGCGCTGTTCTTCCTGGCCTTCCTCCCGCAGTTCATCTGTCCGGCCGAGGGCCTGGTCCTGCTCCAGGCGCTGGTTCTGGGCGCCGTCATGGCGGTGATGGACACGGTGTATGCGGCGGTTCTGGTCACGCTCACTTCGAGCGCCGCGTCCTGGTTCAGCTCGCCTCGGGCCGCCATGTGGCGTTCGCGTGTGACCGGAGGGGTTCTGATTGCCCTCGGTCTTGCCCTCGCTTTCTCCGAACGGAGCTAAGGAGGGTTGAAGACCCTTGTTCACCTTGGTCTGATCGGGACGCCGGGCGTGGCATGCTCCCGTAGTGAGCAAGGCTTTCACCAAGGACGATGGTGCGGAAGATCCGCCGTTCGTAGCGCCTCGCGCTCCGCTGCCTGCCGGTGTGCCGAATTACGTCACGCCGCGGGGGCTCGCGTTGCTGCGCTCGGAACTGAGTTCATTGGAAGCCTCGCGCTCATCGATTCCGTTGGAGGCGAGCGCAGACGCGGCGGCCGCGCGGGCGGCTCTTCAGGCCCGGATTCAAGAGCTCAAGGCTCGGCTGGCCAGCGCCGTGCTCGTGGACCCTTCAGAGCGGCGGTCTTCCGATGAGGTGCGGTTCGGAGCGCGTGTGATGGTGCAAGGCGACTCGCCGGAGCCGCGCCGGATCGACATCGTCGGCGTCGACGAAGCAGATGCGACCAGCGGACGGATTGCGTTCGTGGCGCCACTCGCGCGCGCTCTGCTCGGCAAGCGCCCGGGCGACGTGGTCACCCTTCGTACGCCCCGAGGTGAAGAGGAACTCGAGGTGGTGTCGGTGACGTACGACGCGCGGCTTCTCTGATGCGCGCCTTCGTCCTCACTCGTTACGGCGGCCCCACGGCTGCGGAGCCTCGCGACGTGGCGGTACCCGGGCCCGGCCCGGGCGAAGTTCAGATCGCGGTGAAGGCCGCGGGACTGAATCCGGTCGACTTCAAGATTCGCGAGGGCCAGCTGCGCGTCGTCCAGTCATTTCCGCTGCCCATCGTTATGGGCTCCGAGCTGTCCGGCGTCGTGACCTCGATCGGGGCCGGCGTCCAGCGGTTCCGGGCCGGCGACCTTGTCTACACCCGCGTCGCCAAGGATCGTCTGGGCGCTTTCGCGGAGACAGCATGCGTTCACGAAGACCTCGTCGCGAAGATGCCCGCGTCGCTGGACTTCGTGCACGCGGCCGCGGCGCCCCTTGCGGCCCTCACCGCGCTGCAGGGACTGCGCGACGAGCTTCTCGTGAAGCCCGGCATGCGCATCTTCATCCCGGGCGGCGCGGGTGGCGTCGGAACGTTCGCGATCCAGCTCGCCAGACATTTCGGAGCGTCGGTCGCGACCACGGCCTCGACGCGCGGGCGTTCGCTGGTCGAGCGCCTCGGCGCCGACGTGATCGTCGATTACACCTCCGAGAACTTCGTGAAGGTGCTCCGCGACTACGACGGAGCCTTCGATCTGGTTGGAGGAACGACCCTCGCTCGCGCGTTCTCCGTGGTCCGCCGAGGCGGCGCGATCGTGAGCATCGCCGGGATTCCCGAACCCACCACGGCGATGAAGGACATGGGAGGCAGCCCAGGGCTCGCCGTGCTCTTCTGGTTCCTGAGCGCGCCCATCCGCCTCCGTGCGCTGATCGCCGGCGTCCGATATCGCTACTTGTTCATGCACCCAGGTGCCACGGACCTCGAGACGATCGGGTCGCTCGTAGACGCGAAGAAGCTCGAGGTCGTCGTCGACAGGGTCTTCCCGTTCACGGAGATTCGAGAGGCGTTCGCCTACCTCGAGCAGGGCCGCGCCAAAGGGAAGGTTGTCGTGACGATGTAGGGGCCCCGGTGTCGCGTCCCAGGAAAGGTCCCCTCATGCCACCTGCGGCACGCGCTGCCCGCGCCAACGCTCCTGCTGAACGGAGAGCCGGGGCCCGCTCGCCTGGTCGTGCGCGGCCTGGTGGTCGCCGCCGGGTTCAACACGCAACCTTCTTCGAGCGCGCTCGTAGCGCTCCATAGCGGCGCCATCGCGGGATCCTTTGTCGATTCTTCAGATGCTGGAACGAAGGCCGCGCGGTGGGCGGCCGAACGCCTTTTCGAAGACGCGGCTCGCTCGAGTCACGCGAAGGGCTGACCGAGGAACATTCGCGAGCGCCCGGACCTCATCCGGCAGATTGACGCCGTAGCGTCCTGCGATCTTGATCTACCAATGGGATCTCCAGAAGGCAGCGGCGAATCTGAGGAAGCACGGTGTCTCGTTCGACGAGGCTCGCAGCGTTTTCACAGATCCCCTGGCCGTCACGTTCCCCGATCCGGACCATTCGGTGGATGAGAGGCGCTTTATCACCATCGGCCGCTCCCTGAGGCAGCGTATCCTCTTCCTTGCTCACGCCGACCGCGGCGCGGACCAGATTCGAATCATCAGCTCCCGTCCTGCAACCAGAACCGAAGTCCATGCCTACGAAGAATCGCAAGACTAAAGCCGTCGACGAACTCCGACCCGAATACGACATTCCGTCCCTCAAGGGCGGAGTACGGGGGAAGTACTTCACGACGGCTACCGCCGGCACGACAATGGTGCTGTTGGAGCCGGGTGTCGCTGAGGCCTTTGCGGACGGGGCCAGCGTCAACCGTGCCCTGCGCTCCTATCTCCGATCAAGGGGCAAGCCGGTGCGGCCTGTAGCAAAGGCAACACGGGGCCTTCGCCCCTAGCCCTCCCGCAGAGCCACCATCGGTTCGATGCGGGCGGCGCGGCGTGCCGGGACCCAGGCGGCAAGAAGGGCGACGCCGAGGAGCAACAAGGCCACGACGCCGAACGTCACGGGATCCGTCGCGTCAATGCCGTAGAGCTGCCCTCTTAGCACGCGGCTGAGACCGAGGGCGCCCAGGATCCCAAGCAGAGCGCCCGCGAACGCGAGGCGCGCGCCTTCCCCGACGACGAGAGAAATCACGTCCGCGCGTCGCGCTCCGAGAGCCGTGCGCAGGCCGATTTCGCGAGTCCGCTGCGACACCGCGTACGCGGTGACGCCGTAGAGACCAAGCGCCGAGAGCAGGACGGCTGCGATCGCGAACCCCGCGAGGAGGTTCAGGATCAGGCGACGCTGCGCGAGCGAGCGCGACACCAGCTCCGAAAGCGGGCGCACGTTGGCCAGGGGTTGATCGGGATCGACCCCTTGCACGACCCGTCGCACCGGCTCGGCCAGCGACATTGGATCGACGGATGTGCGGATCACGAGGGCGCCGTGGCCGCTCCAGGTGAACGCGAACGGCATGTAGACGAGCGGCTGGACGTCGCGCCCCAAAGAGCGCATCTGCACATCGCCCACCACGCCCACGATCTCCCAGACCTGGCCGTTCTGATCGAGGTGCTGGCCGATCGGATTCTCATCCCCGAAGAACTCGCGGGCCAGCGTTTCGCTCACCACGATCACCCGCGGCGCGGTCGGTGACTCCTCCACCGACGTGAACAGGCGTCCGCGGCGCAGCGGCACGCCGATCGCTCTGAAGTAACCCGGCGACGCGAAAACGTAGTCGGAGTCGTAGCCCTCTTCGGGCTGATCGACCCGGCCCACGACCCGGAAGAACCTGTCGGAGGTTCCGGTGAGCGGCAACGCGCCGACGACACCCGCGCTCTCGACTCCCGGAAGCGCCGTGATGCGATCGAGCGTCTGGCGGAACATCGCGTTGCGCTGCTCGCCATTCGAGTACCTGCCGTTTGGAAGCGACAGCTGAGCGGTCAGGGCCTGCGTCGCTTCGAAACCGGGTGACACGTTCGTGAGCCTCATGAAGCTGTTGAGCAACAGGCCGGCGCCAACCAGGAGCATGAGGGCGAACGCCATCTCCGCGACGATCAGCAGTTCGCGAACGCGACCGCGTCCCCCGATCCCGCCGCGCCCCAGGTCGTTCAGCGTCCCGTTGATGTTCGGCCGCGAGCCGGACAGCGCAGGAACGAGACCGAAGGCAAGACCGGTGCCCACGGACACCAGGACGGCGAACGCGACCGCCGACCAGTCGACGGCCGCCTGCTGCAAACGCGGAAGCGTGTCCGGGCCGAACCGACGGAGCGCATCCACGCCCGCGACCGCGGCCGCGACACCGAGCGCGCCGCCGATCGCCGCGACCACGAGACTCTCGGTGAGCAGCTGCCGCACGATGCGCGCGCGACCCGCGCCGAGGGCCAGGCGCACCGCGACCTCCTTCTGCCGCGCACCCGCACGCGCGAGCTGCAGGTTCGCGACGTTCGCGCAGGCGATCAGCATGACCAGCCCCACCGCCCCGAGCAGCGTCAACAGAACCGGACGCACGTTTCCGGTGATCTGTTCGTGCAGCGGCTTGACGACAGCGCCCCACTCGCGCTTCCACTCCGGTCGCAACGGCTTGAACGGCGCGGCTGCTCGCTCGAGATCGGCGCGCGCCTGGGCCAGGGTCACCCCCGGGCGAAGGCGGCCGATGACTTCGAGAAAGTGGTTGGCGCGCACTTCGCGCTCCTGCGGTTCGATCGCGTAGGGAATCACGAACTCCGGTCGCTCCCTCGGCAGGAAGTTCGGGGGGAGCACACCGATGACGGTGAAGAGCTCTCCGTCGAGGCGCACGGTGCGGCCCACCACGCCGGGGTCGGAGCCGAATCGCCGGCGCCACAGGCGTTCCGTCACGATCATGACGTTGCCCTTCCCCGCTTCATGCTCCTCCGCCGTGAAGAGACGTCCGTGCAAGGGCCACGCGCGAAGGACGTTCAAAGCAGCGGTGGTCATCGCCAGGCCGGGAAGTCGCTCCGGCTCGCCGACTCCCGTGAGGTTCCGGGCGACGCTGGTCGAAGCGCCCAGGCCCTCGAACACGGTGACGCCCTGAACCCAGTCCGCGAAGATTCCGAGCGCCACGCTGTTCTCGCGACCCGGACCGCCCGATTCCCAGACCTGAACGAGCTGCCCGGCGTCCTCGTATTGCAGGGGTTTCAGCACGACACCGTTCACCACGCTGAACATCGTGGTGGTGGCGGCGATGCCGAGAGCGAGGGTCAGCACCGAAGCCGCGGCGAAGGTGGGTGACTTGATCAGGCTGCGAACCGCGAATCGGACATCCATCGCGAACTCGGAAGCGACCCGGGCTCCACTCGAAGGGGCGGGCGCGCCCAGCGCGATCGCCACGGGGTCGGAACCAAGCGCTTTCAGGCGGCTGGAAAGGGCGTCCGCATCGAAGGCTCCGAGGACCGTCCGCACCGCCTCCTCGTCCGCCATCCCCGAATCAACGAGCGATCGGCATCGCAATTCGAGATCCTGCGCGACCTCGTCCACGATCTCGGCCTGCCGCTCCGGCCGCAGCCCGCTCGTGAGACGGGCCGCGACGTGTCTGCGCCAGAAGTCGAGGTCGTTCATACCGCCCTGAGCCGCGCCATCAACGACATCGCGCCGATGAACTGTTCCCAGCGCGATCGCTGCTGGGCCAGGGTCGTGCGGCCCGCGGCGGTGAGCTTGTAGTAGCGCCTGCGGCGCTGCCCCGGCTTCTCGACCCAGCGACCCTTGATCAGTCCCTTGCTTTCGAGCTGATAGAGCAGCGGATAGAGGGACGCGACGTGGAACTTCACCACACCCTTCGACTGGGTCTCGATCAGGCGCGCGATCTCGTAGCCGTGCCGATCCCTGGTCTCGACCATGGAGAGGATCAGGGTCCCGGCACTTCCCTTGCGGAGCGCGGCGTCCAGCGTGTCAGCCATATGTTGCTGACATATATATCGAAACGACGCGGGCCGCGTCAACCTCCGCGCCGAAGACCCGCTAATCGTCGCCGCCGAAGGCGTAGGATCAAACCATGGCAGGCCTTGAAGACCGCCGCGCTTTCGCGCGGCTTCTCGCATTCGGCGGACCTCTCGCCTTGCTCTCCAGGGAGGCCGGCGCCTTCAGTCAGCGAGGCCCTCTGCCGAAAGCGCCGGCGACACCCAACGAGGCCTACTGGGCGCAGGTGCGCGCTCAGTTCGCGGTGCCCGCGCCTGTGGCGCACATGAATGCCGCGAACCTCTGCCCGGCCTCCATTCCAGTGATCGAGTCTGTCGTCAACGCAACCGACCTGGACCACGATCTCTCCCCCGCCAACCGAACGCGGATGCACGAGATCAAGGAGACCACGAGACGGTTGCTCGCCGAAGAACTGCGAGTGAGTGCCGAGGAAATCCTGATCACCCGCAACACCAGCGACTCGAACAACATGGTCTCGAACGGTCTCGACCTCAAGGCCTCGGATGAAGTCCTGATCCTCTCCGACAACCATCCGAGCAACCATCTCGCCTGGCGGGAGAAGGCGAAGCGATTCGGATTCAAGGTCGACGTCATCGAGCAGACACATCCGCATCCGGGACCAGAAGCCCTCCTCAAGACCGTCCGCGACCGGATGACGACGAAGACTCGTGTCCTGGGCTTCACGCATTTGACCAACACCGTCGGAGATCTCTTCCCCGCACGAGAGCTTTGCGCACTGGCGCGTGAACACGGGGTTCTCTCCCTCGTCGACGGAGCGCAGAGCTTCGGTCTCATGGATGTCGATCTCTCGCTCATGCAGCCGGACTTTTACAGTGGCAGCGCGCACAAGTGGACGTGCGGTCCCAAGGAGACGGGGGTACTTTTCGTGCGCAAGGACGCGCAGACCCGGTTCTGGCCGAGCGTCATCAGCGCCTATCCCGGAGCGACCGAACTCGCGTCCCGGGCCGAGGGATTCGGCCAGCGCGACGAGCCCGCCCTTCTGGGTTTCGGCGAGGCCCTGCGTTTCCGGACGGCCATTGGCCGAAAAGCGATTGAGGCACGCGCCCTTGAACTCTCGGGCGTCCTCATGGAGGGGCTTCGAAAGATCAGCGGCGTGACGGTATGGACCCAGACGGATCGAACGAGGTCGCACGCCGTGGTGGCGTTCCAGATCGGCAGTCTCGACCCGGTGAAACTTCAGGCCGCACTCTATGCAAATCAGAAAGTGGTGAGCGCCACCAGGCTCGGTACGGATCGCCCCGGCCTTCGCCTGTCACCGCACTTCTACAACTCTCCCGCGGAGATCGAGAGAACTCTCGACGCGATCAAGGGATACGCCGCCCGCGGCCTCTGAGAGTGGCCCGGTTCGGGGTCGCAGCGGGCGCTACGGCAATCGAAGCAGATCGCTCTCGGCCGCGATGAAGGCGAGAGCTACCCACGCGGTCGTGCCGACTGACTTCTCCATCGACTCGCGAGCCTTTTTTCTATCTCCGTTCACCAGGTGGAAGTTGCCGATCCCGTACGAAAGCGTCGTCCGCTCGACGTCGCTCGATGCCGCGGCCAGCAACTCGTCCTCCGTCTTGAGGCCTTTGTAGAAGAGGGTGCGGTTGAAGTAGAGGCGCGGGTTGCCCTCGATCTTCAAGTCGGGCGTGACGCGAGCCAACAGAGCCCTGGCCTTCTCGTCCTGCTTGCCGCGGCGGTAGGACATGTAAAGCCAGTCCACCGTGCCGATGCCTTTCGTCACGTCGTTGTCCTGGAGCGCCAGGTTCTTCTCAAAGTCCGCGGCGGCGTTGTCGAATCGCCCCTCGACATAGTCGAGCACGCCGAGGTAGTACCAGGCGCCGAGCAATTTGGGATCCATCGCGGCCGCCTTCTCTAGGTCGGCGCGAGCCTTCGCGAACTCCCTGATCGACAGATACCGGTGGCCTCGTTGCTGGTGGAGCGTCCCATTGTTCGGATCAAGGACGAACGCGCGGTCGTAGGTGCGGATCGCTTCCCGGTGACGCCAGATCACCGCCTGGGCGTCGCCGAGGGCGATCATTAGCGCGAGATTCTTCGGGTCCGCGTCGAGCTTCTTCTGAGCCTCGGCGACCTGACCCTGCGCATCAGGCAACGCGAAGTACTTCTTGCCCGCGGCGGAGACGTATTGCGGTTCGCCTTCCACAGCTTGATGGCGGGTGGAAACGGAAGTGAGGACGGCGAGAGCGACCGCGAGCCGGATCAGCATGGGGATTCCTCTGAAAGCGGGAGTGTATTTCAGCTCTCTTGGAAGCGACTTGGCGTACAGTCGGCCCGGGAATAGGCATGAACCCCACCCACTCTCCCCGTCGCGCCTTCCTCGCGTCCGCGTTCGGCGCGCCCGCGCTTGCCGCATTCGATGCTGAAGCCTTCTCGCAAGGCTCCGGCTCCCCCTCTGCCGCCGAGTCCGATTCGCTGCTCACCCCCGGCATCGCCTACCTGAACACCGGCTCTCTTGGCCCCTGTTCGCGCGCCGTCCTGAACCGGACGATCGAGGAGTGGATGGCCGTCGAGACCAATCCCGTCGCGATGGTCTATGGAGACGGCGAGCCGCACAAGCGAACAGATCGTGTGCGCGAGCGGGCCGCCGCCTTCCTCGGGTGCGAGGCCGACCGACTGCTGATCACGCGCAGCACCACCGAGGCCATGAACACCGTCGCCCAGGGCATGCTGCTGGAGCGCGGCGACCGCGTGCTCACCACGGATCAGGAGCATCACGGCGGCTCGGTGTGCTGGACCTACCTCGCGCGGCGCCGGGGCATCGAGATCGATGCCGTGAAGATCGCCCCGCTCGATGTCGATGCGAAAAGCATCGTCGACCGTTTCGCCGCCGCCATCAAGCCGACCACGCGCGTGATCAGCGTCAGCCACGTGATCACCACCACCGGTCTGCGCATGCCGATCGCCGAGCTTTCAGCTCTCGCCCGCTCGCGCGGAATCCTCTGCGTGGTCGATGGCGCCCAGGCCATCGGCAACATCGCGATCGACCTCAGGGCGCTCGGCTGTCACGCCTACGCGGCCAGCGGACACAAGTGGCTGCGCGGCCCCAAGGGCACCGGCTTCCTCTATCTAAGCCCAGACGCGAGCCCGCGCATCGAGCCCATCCAGTGCGAGGCGGGCCGCCGCTTCGTCACGAACTCCATCGGTGTGGGAAACATTCCGCTCGTCGCGGGCCTGGGCGCCGCTATCGACGCCATGACCGCCATGGGCATGGCTGAAGTCGAGCGCCACAACCTCGCCCTTCGCACCCGCGCCTTTGAGGGCCTGCAGAAGATGAAGCGCGTGAAGCTCGCGAGTCCTCCGCCCGGGCCTCATGCCGCAGCGATGGTGGCCTTCGAGATCCCCGCCGAGCTCGACAGCACCGCGGTTCGCCTCGCCATCTCCCGAAAGCACGGCGTGATTTTGAAGACTGTCGAGAAGCAGTGGTTCAACGGGCTGCGGATTTCGACGCACGTGTTCAACACGGAATCGGATGTGGACCGCGCGCTCGCGGCCATCGCCGCGGAGGTCGGCTGATCGGACCACGCGCAGATAGGCATCACTCATCGTGCGCGGGCTCGATGCGCGATCTCGACCAGGCGATTTGGCGTACATTTGGCCCGTGGTGCACTCCAGTTACTTGAAGGGCGAGGAACCACGGCAGCTTCTCGAGAAGCGGATGCGCGAGGAGGGTCGTCTGCCGCCCGGCCAGTCGGCCTCCCTCAAATGGCCGGTCCTGCACGTGGGAGCCGATCCCGTCTTCGATGCGGCGACGTGGCACTTCAAGGCCGGGGGCCTGGTGGAGGCGCCCCTGACGCTGAACTGGGCGCAGATGACCGCGCTGCCTCGAGTGGAGATCGTCAGTGACTTCCACTGCGTGACCCGCTGGAGCACGTTCGACAATCGCTGGGAAGGCGTGCCCATCCGCGAGATCCCTTTCGCGGGCGAAGCCGATCAAGGAGGCCACCCACGTGATGGCGGTGGGGCACCTTGGCGACCAGCGTTACGGTTACTCGACGAACCTTCCTCTGTCTGACCTGGACCGGGACGACGTGCTCCTGGCCATGCGCCGCAACGGCGAGGACATCTCGAACGAACACGGCGGTCCGCTGCGCCTCGTTGTCCCGCACCTCTATGCCTGGAAGAGCTGCAAGTGGATCCGCGGCCTCATCTTCATGGAGGCGGACAAGGCCGGTTACTGGGAGCAACACGGCTACCACATGCGGGGCGACCCCTTCCGGGAAGAGCGATTCCGAAAGACAGCCGGCTGAACGCAGGACAGGTGACTGTGTGTACGAAACCGCACAGAACCAGCACCCGCCTTCGGTTACGGTGGAGTCATGGAACGCACACTGACTGGCTCGACACAGCGATACGCGCTGGTGTTGTCTCTTCCCGCCTTCGCAATGCTGGGAGGTTGCGGCTCATCCTCTTCCACCGCCCCGTCGCCGACGGCTGTTGTCGCGCCCGCGCCAGCGCCCGCGGGCCCGGCGCGCACCACGCTTTCCCTCAACGCCGTCGCCGATCAGCAGGCCTATTCGTCGAGCCTCACATGGTTGTCGCCGGCGCAGTCGTTCAGTGTCGAGTTCAAGCTCGATCGGATCAACTCGACTCCGACGGCTCAGTTCCGCTACGCGATCGAGTTCTGGCTCACGAGAACCGCCGACGCGAGCGCCGCCGACGCCGCGACCGACGGCGTGGTGTTGTCTCTCTTTCAGGCGCAGGACAACACGTGGAACGTGTGGTCTCGGACCCCGGGGGACACCTACCGGTCCAGCGGCCATCAGGTGCAGATCGTGGTCGGCAGTTCAAAGACGGTGCGCGTGGTGCGCGCCGCCGACGGCAACATGGCCTTCCATGTCGACGGCGTCCCCACGATCTCCCTGCCCATGTACAAAGAGGGCGCGTTTGTCTTCGCGCGCGTCGTCGGGACGGGCGCCACGTTCTCGTTTGTTCAGGGATCGACGTCTACCTCGGTGGGCTCGTCTCGTTTCTAGACAACTCCACCGGATAAGCGCATCGAGAATGCTGAGTCCTGACCGGGCCCGCGGAGGCACGACCCTGCTTCAGGCCGGCACCCGGTAAGGAATCGCGGCGGAGGGCCGGGGGTACTCGAGATACGGGAGGATCACCTCGTTCTTCGTGCCGCCGGTTCCGTCGTATGTCACCGACACCATCGGCACGCCGGTCTTCTTCTCGATCTGGTGGGCCATCGCCTCGGTCACCAGGGCCGGGCAGCAGAAGGCCGGGCTCGCCTGCACGAACAAGGCCACATCGGGATGGTGCTTGACGATGTAGAAGACCTTCAGGAGGTTGTCCATCGCCTCCCCCGTATGGGCCACGCTCACGTTGTATTCCGCGAGGATCGCCTGGGGCGACGAATCGTAGACCGGGTCCGGCTCATGCAGGATCCGCTGGAAGAGCCGGAAGTACTTCTTCTCGAGATGCATGAAGCCGGCCATCAGAGCGCCGGTGGAGAGCACGTTCATGTACTGGCCTTCCAGGAGCCACTTCCAGTAATACGGCCGCACGATCATCTTGGCGTAGGAGGTGTAGGGAGTGGTGATGACCTCTCCGCCGTGCGCTTCGATGAAGGGAATCAGGTTCTGATTGAGGACGCCGTTGTCTCTGGAATAGAGGTCCCCGAAGATCGCCACCTTCGGCCGGGGGCCGGTGTCACGGGTCTTGATGGCCTCAAAGCGGGAGACCAGGGCGGCGAGCGCTTCTTCCTTCGAGCCGCCGTTCTCGAAGACGGTTTCCATCCGGCGCATGCCCTCTTCGATGACCGCGTCCGTCTCACCCCAGCAGGTTTCCATGGGGCGGATCCGGCATCCCATTCTCCGGATGAATCCCCCGAACATGTAGGCGAGGTAAACGTCATACGGCAGCGCCGGGGAAATATCCAGCAGCGTCAAGGCTCCGGTGTAGACGTCGGAGCGGTCGAAACCGTTCCCCTGCGACCTCAGAATGGTCCGGATGTGATGCGGATAGAGACGGATGTTGCAGCCGATGTTGGAGGCGTTCATCCACAGTACGGTGTTCGCCGGATCCAGATCGTGGCGGGAGACGTACTCCACGAAGTCCTCGGCGATCATGCTGAGGGGCGTGCATTGGCCGGAGTTGTGCCGCAGGCTGCGCCTCATGGAGGCCTCCGAGGGCTCCAGGAGCCGCGCGTCGCGGCCGGTCTTACGCACGCTCGACACCACCAGGCGCAGGCTCAGCGAATCCCAGTTGGGGAAGAGGATGGTCTTGCCTGACAGATCCACCCGGCCCCGGGGCATGGAAGCCGCCGGCAACGAAGAACATGACGGCGCAACCGCCCACGCCGGCCGCGACCGCTGATGGTTGCGGAAGGCGCGGGCCGCCGCCTCGATCCGGGTCTCGTAGCCCAGCCGCGAGTCGTGCTCATCGAGCTGGAGAACGAGGTAGGGCTTCCCGTGAGACTCGACGATCTGCCGGAAGTACTCGGTGACGAAGGAGTCCGGGGAGCACTTGAAGGACGTGAGCAGAACCGGATACGCCCCGGGCGTCCGCGCGGTCACCTCCGCGGCTTCGAGGATCCTCGCCGCGTAGTGCCAGTGAACCTCCTTCAGCAGCGGGGCGATGCCGGCCACATCCTCGCCTCGGTAAGAGAGCATGTCCTGGTAGAAGACCGGAACCCCCATGGACGCGAAGGTGTCAGGGATTCCCTTGTTCATCCACTCGGACAAGACGGTGTAAGGCCTGCCCAGGAGGACCACGTGGAAGCCGTCCCTCTTCCTCGACTCTCTCCGGTAGATCTCCCGGAGCCGGGCGAGACTCTCTTCCTTTTCACGCTCGGCTTCGTCGTAGGCGGAGGAGATGTCGAAGGGAGAAATGCCGGCGGGGACGAGCGGCTGCAGAACCCGGTACAGCTCGGCTTTCGTGAAGACCTTGCCATAGAGGGAGTGCACCATGGGCCGGATCACGGGCCGGCCCGTGTCTCCGCCCTCGTCGCCGCCGCCGAAGCTCGGCGCGAACTGGGTGTAGTAACAGAGTTGACGTCTCGTGCCCTTCTCGTGGGACTTCATCTCGAGATAGAAAGGAAGGAACACCGCGTCGCTGCGGGAGCGAAGGTAGGCCACGTGGGCGTGGAGCGCGGTCAGGGGAGCGCACAGCTCGGCCCCGGCGAGATGCCGCCCGTCTTTCACCGCCTTCGCGTACCGCTCGCTGGTCACGGTCCTGAACCCGAGCCGGTGGAAGAACCCCTTCCAGAAATGGAGATCCTCGAAGAGATGAAGGGCCGCGGGAATCCCGATGGTGACTCCGGTTCGCGGAGGTCTCGAAGCGGCGGCGGCCAGGGTCTTCGCGCGTTCCTTGAACAGGTCGAAGCCCGATGTGTTGTTCGCCACCCTCTTCTTCATTCCGTAGTCGCGCCCGCAGAGGAACCCGAAGGCGACGGTTTCCCCTCCCACCTCCGCGATGCTCAGCTTGCAGTGGTTGGAGCACAGGTCGCAGATCTCGGGCCTTATGGGGATGCTCTGGCGATGGAGACCGATTCCCCGGAACGCGGAGGCGCGGACATCCTCGTCGCGCAGGGTCAGCGCGACCCCGAGCGCTCCGGTGAGGTGGCAGTAAGGGGAGACAAGGATGGGCTTGCCGATCCGCTGCTCGAAAGCCGCGACCAGCGCCCGGTTCTTCGCGGTGGCTCCCTGGAAGACGATGGTTTGCCCGATCGCCGACTGCACCGCCACCTTGTTGAGATAGTTCTCGCGCACCGAATGAAGCACCGCGGCCAGCACTTCGCCGCGCGAGTAGCCCTCGTTGAGATAGTGGTTGAGGTCCCGCTCCATGAAGACGGTGCACCTCTCGCTCGCGATGGGCGAACCGCAACCCCGGGTTCGCTCGCCGTAGTCTGAGAGTGGAACCTCCAGGCGCCGGGCCTGCTCCTCGATGAAGCTGCCCGTCCCCGCGGCGCAGACGTTGTTCATGACGGAGAGGGTGACTCGCCCGTTACGAAGGGTGGTGAACTTCGAGTCCTGGCCCCCGATCTCGATGATCGTGTCCACCTCCGGGTGCAATTCCACCGCGGCCCGGGCGTGGGCGGTGATCTCGTCGAGAACGAGATCCGCGCCGAGAATCTTCCCGACGAACTTGCGGCCGGCCCCGGTGGTGCCGGCGCCCTTGATGTTCAGCTCGATGTCGTCGCGCTTTTCCCATTCCGACAAGGCCTCGAGGATCAGCTGTGTGGCCACCAGGGGCTTGCCCGCGGTGGCGGTGTAGAAGCCGGCGATCACCAGGCCATCGAGAGTGGTCACCACCGCCTTGGTGCTCGTGGAACCGATGTCGATCCCCAGGTACACGTCATGGCGGACGTGCGGGGCAAGATGGCGGTAGTGGTCGATCTCAAGGGGATGGGAGTGGGGCACGAACCGGCCGGTCCAGAGCGTCCTCTCGAGGCTGTCGAAGCCTGGGTACTCCGAGAGGCGCAGTTCCAGCGGAGGGAACTCGCACACTTTCTTTGCGGGCGCGTGGTCGATGATGTCGGCGATGGGCACGGCCGCGCCGACTCGTGCGGAGCGACGCTCATCTAGCAGCCTGAGGGCCGCTCCCACGGCACCGTGGGCCAAAGACTCGTCGACAACCAGTTCCATGCCTAGGAGGCTCCGCAGGTGCCGGACCACGGCGGGGTTCCGCGCCACTCCGCCCAGAAGCAGAAGCGGCCCGTGGATCTTCTCGCCCGTGAAGAGAGTGTCCACGATGTTCGTGGCCACTCCGCGGCAGAGTCCGTCACAGATCGCCTCGAGACTGTGGCCCTCCTGCTGCGCGTGTGCGAGGTCCGTCTTGGCGAAGACCGCGCAGCGGGACGCGATAGGCGGAGGCGGGTCATGGTTTTGCTGCGCGAGGGCGGCGAGTTCGGGGACACCGGGCAGATTGAGCCTTCGCGCCTGCTGATCCAGGAAGCCGCCGGTGCCCGCGGCGCAGAGGGGATTCGCCTTGAAGCTCAGGTAGGCGCCGTCGGCATCGAAGCGGACCAGGCCGAACCTCTCCCCGCCCACCACCAGGATCGAGCGGCATTCAGGATGCCGCCGCCTCGCCGCGGTGATCAGGCAAATCTGGTTGTCGATGCGCCCGTCGGAGCGGATGAACCCGGGCGTCGACGTCGTCGCCGCGACCGCCCGGATCCGGGTGAGGTCGAGCTGGCCGAGGATCCGCTCGAGACAACTCTGCACCTCACCGTGATGAAACTCATAGAAGCTGCGAACGACCTCGCCCTGCTCGTCGACTTCCGCCGCCGAGATCGAGACCGCGCCGGCGTCTATGCCGAGGATGCGTTCGGCCTGGTCCTGGTCTTCGGGAATGCGCCCCACCGGCAAGGCCAGGACGATCGCATCGTCGCCCTTCATATGGACGCTCTCCGCTCAGAGCGCCGCCTCCCGTGATTGGGCCGGGGCGATTCCGGGCCGATGCTCCTTCCCCGACGCGACCTGTCCCCGCACGGTCAGGACCGCGCAGTTCGCGCTGCGGATCACCTGTTGGGCATTCGACCCGGACAGCAGGTGCTCGATCATGCCGTGGCCCTGGGCTCCGATCACGATGAGGTCGGCCCGCTCGTCTTCGGCGACGCGGACGATCTCCTTGTACGCCGGCCCCGCGCCAAGCCGGGCCGCGACGTCCACGTCGACAAATTCGCGCCTCGAGGTGTCGACGGCTCGGCTCAGGCGTTCCGAGGCGGCGCGCTCGATCTCTCTCAGCAGGGGCTCGACGTCCGGAACGACCATTCGATACCGGGCCACACCCTGATCGGGCATGTGCTCGATGGAGTGGAGGAGGGTGACCTTGGCCCCCAGGCTCGCGGCCAGGGCGAGGGAGAAGCGGCAGGCCCGCTCCGAATTCTCCGAGAAATCGGTGGCGCACAGGATGCGAGCGATGAGGCTCGGCGCCTCAAAGGCCGGCCCTTCGGCGTGGCACACCGTCATCACCGGACACGGAAGGCGGTGACTGAGCTTCTCCGCCACCGAGCCGAGGAGGAATCTCTCAGGGCCGCCCCGCCCGTGGGTGCCCATGACCACGAGGTCAGCGGGCATCTCCGCGGCTGCGGCCAGGATCTCGCGCCAGGGGTTTCCCTCCCGGATCTCCAGATCGTAGTCAATGCCCACATCGCGAGCGGGGGCCATGAAGGCCTGCGCATCGGTCTCCGCCATCTTCCGGCCTTCGACGGGGGGCGCGGCAGCCAGCATGGCGTCTCCCATGGGGTAGAAGCCCTGGATGACGTGAACCACCTTCAGACGGGAATTGAACTTCCGGGCCAGGGCGAGAGCGTGGCGCAAGGCCTGCGAGGAGAATCCGGAGAAGTCCGTGGGTACCAGGATGCGCTCGAAGGACGCAGTTGCAGTGGTCATGACTTGACCTCCGAAGAAGATGCCAGCAAAGGACGTGCCGCTAGCGAATCGCGGCTGCAACCATGGCATCTCCCAGAGGTTCAAGGCGCCGGCGACGTGACAGGCGTGACGCCCTGGTCCCGGCAACTCGTGCGCGCCCCGGCCTCCGGCCCGCAAGACCTGCTTCGGGTGCTGTGCCAGAGGTCCGGAATCATCGCTCGAGCCACGTCAAGGACAGGTGGTTCGAATGGACATTTCCCTCACATCAGTGACGGTGATCTCGCGCCTGTAAACGCCGAGGTGCCCATACCGGCCCTCGGCGGAAAGCGCCCCGGTGAACCTCGTGTAGACGACCGGGCCGAAGCCATTTGCGCCGCGGGTCGTGGCGAGTGCGTTGTATCGCTCATGGAAGGCGGCGTTGCCGGTGAGCCAGTAGCCGGTTGAGGAACTCGGCGATCCTCCCCCGCACGGCGTGAACACGGAGACTTCGAACCCCTGGAGATACAGTCCCTCGAAGGTTCCCGTTCCTTCCGATGGATTCGTGGGCGCCGGGCAACCAAGACCCAGGAACCCCGCCGTGACGATCGCGAGGGCGATTCCCGCGCGCCGCCGGAGAGACAGTGAAAGCGTCACCTCTCAAGCGTACGGCTCCGGGGCAGTTCATCTTGACCCGCCCAAGGGATGCGGCTCGAGGGCCGCCCGCATCTTCTCGCCACCGGCATGAGACGCGCGGGGGCAAATGGGGTCAAAATCAGTTGTTCTTGGACTTCTTAAGGAGAGATCAAAATGAAACAACGCATCCTGGTTCTTGGCGTCACCGTTCTCGCCACCGCGCTCTTGGGCGTCGCGCCGGCACATGCGGCGGGGAAACACCTGATTGTTGTTCACTCGAGCACCAACACGGGCGAGGGCGTCATCACCGTGGACCGGGCCAAACTCCACGCTGTCCCACAGGTCGGCGGCGTCGAGGGTGAATGCGCAAAAGCGGTTTGCGGCAAGACCTACCCGGCAGGCACTCGGGTAACCCTCACTGCGACCCCCGCCGCGGGCAGCACATTCACGGGCTGGGGCGGGGATTGCTCAGGGACAGCGCCCACCTGCGTGGTCAGGATGAGGAGAAGTCTCGACGTCATGGCGTACTTCAGCAAGTAAGACGCCCCGTCACGAAACAGTTCGGCGTCAACGCGCCGGGCGGCGTCCTGCGAGCCACGCTTTGCTCTGCTTCGCGACCAGGTCGAGCAGGTCGCCCATCACGAGATGCATGTCGATGGGATGCAGCCCCCAGTTTGCGAGCCTCGCGCCAGCGGAAACAACATCGCCCTTGATGTCGTCGACACGCGGGTCCGCGGCATCGGCGTTGACGCGGATCGCAAGGTAAGAACCGGTCTCCCCCTTCACGCATTCCCCGGTCAACAAGCCGGGAACCGCGACAAAGGGCGTGGCGACCGGCTTCTTGGGCGCGGGAGTGACCCATGGCAGCGGCGAGACTTCGGGCGAGAGGATGCTTCCGCCGTTCGACAAATATGCGCGCAGTGTCGCCGCTCCGCCCCCCAGGGCCGCCGGATTCACGCAGGCCGCGGTCATTCCCCCGGGAGCCCTCCCGAACAGCGTGTTCGCGGGCGGAGGGTCGGTCGCCCGGAACGCTGAGAAGGCCACCACACAGCCCGCCTGCCCAGGGGCTCTGCACAGGGGAACGTTTTCGAACGCGCCGCCGACATCCTTCCCGTCCGGCACCGGGACGTTCGCCCCGAGCAGGAACGCGGAGATCAGCAGCGCCCTCTTCGCCTCATTCTTGTCGAGCTGTTCCCGGATCAGCTGGGTCAGCACGATCGCGCCCTGCGAGTGCCCGATCAGCACCACGCCGCGTCCCTTGTTGTCGTGTTCAAGATAGTGGTTCCATGCGTCGCTGACGTCCTTGTACGGGAGGCCGAAGTCGGCATCCGCCATCGGCTTCCCGATGATGAGGGCACGCAGTGCCGTGAGGGTCACCTGCCGATACAGTGGCGCAAAGATCCGGCAGTGCGAACCGAACCGCGCGATTTGATGCTCGATCACCCTCCGTTCATCGCCGTTCGCGGTCATGTCGCTGTTCGCGGTGACGTCGTTTGAGACCGTCGGGTAGACATAGAAGCAATCCACCGCCGCTTTGGAATTGGCCTTCCACTTCTCGACCTTGAGCCGGCCATTCGCCGCCACCGTGGTGCTGTCCAGTTTCGACGCGGCGCAGACATCGCCCGCGAGCCCGGGGCGGCACAGCCAGTTCTCCGGCTTGCTGTAATCGTTCTTCGGATGCTCCGCAGCGAGCAGGGGCGCGACGACGATCAGGGCGTGGAGGATGGCGAGCATGTGGCCACGTTACTAGCGCGCGGGCCTGAGATGTCGCGTGGTTCGCCGTAACCTCTGCGAGTCCAGCCACGCTCTGACTGCGGCCACGAAGTGAACTGGATCGTAGAGGGAGCAGCCTACGTTCCGCCGCCGCCGAAGAGCTTTGCGATCAGACTGGGCTCGATGCTCAACGCTACAAAGAGCCCCCAGTCTCGGACCGTGCGCGTTGCGTCCGTCACCTGGAACCCCTCCTTTGAAGGCACGAAGGACTTTCCCGCCTCAAGCCCGTCGACGAGTCGAGTCACTCGACCACTGTGGGCGCCCACGATGAGTTGGACGCTTCGTCCCAGGCTTGTACCAAGTCCCGCGAAGTAATCCGCGCCGATATCCTGAACACCCACACCGAAAGCGATGAACGGAGAGAAACGCCGGGCTCGCCCGTCCTTCAGGACGGACTCGGTCGGATCGGAATCCGCCTCAACCCTGGGAAAGTGCCGACCAAGGTGAAGTGCGAGCATGAGAGTGGGTCGGATCTGAAACCGTGTGTCGCCGGTCTCGACCGGGACCAGCGGTGCCGGTCTGGCTGTGTCGGAACCCTCGCTCGCATCGCCCGACGCAGCTGAAGCGGCCGCTGGCTCAGCCGTTTCCAAGGGCCGGCGGAGTTCATACGTCGGGTTCTTCAACCGGCTCACGGGAAAGGCGAAGCCGACCTGCACGTGGACGGAGTCGAGCACATCAAAAGTGAAGGTGTCCAGATCCCGCTTCTTGGGCGCGGGCTTCTCCTCGGCCCCCTCGGCGTCGCCTTCTGTGCCACTCTCTTGCCCCGTCTTCTCATCGGAGGACTCCTTCGCCGCTTCCATGTCGCTGGCAGCCGGTGGCGCTGTTGCCGCTCTGGCAAGAGCAGCGCTGAGGATCTGGCTGGCCTCCTCGAGAGCCCTTGTCAGTTGAACCGATCCGGGCTTAGGCGGGGCGACATCCTTCACCGCGATCTTCACGCTCACCCTCTTGCCTGGGTCAAACCGTCCGAGTGCGACGCAGGCCTCTGCAGAAGCCGGCTCGAGCGCCTTCTGCAGCGCCGCAGCGAGGTCTCGACTTGCACTCCGCAGGCTCTCCATCTCTCTCGACAGGTGCGCAAGTCGAAGCGTCAAGGCGACCCTTTCAGGACTGGGCGTGATCAAGGCGAGATCGTCCTGAACAGCCTTGAGGCGTTCGGTCACAGTCGTGATCTCCCGATCCGCCTCCGCCAGGTTCGTCAACGCCGCGGTGAGAACACGTCGTCGGGTCGCGCCTGACGCGTCGGCGGCCGGCTCGAGCTCGTTGAGGGTCTTCACCAGAGACTCGACAGACTCGTTCAGGGCCTCCGTCCGGGCCATGATGTCTCTCCATTTCTCAGCATCGATCAGGAGAGCCTCTTCGCCCTCCCGGAACTTCTGGACGGCGGACAATTGGGCGCTCAGATTCTTAAGCAGATCCTCCTCCTTTACGCCGAAGGCCAGGGCCCTACTTTTCACGCTTGCCGGCTCTTGTGTCGCCGCTGTCGCGGCCACACCCTCTTTCGCGGCCTCTCCCGCTCGCGCCGTCGCCGCCTCCGCCGATCCGCCCACCTTGACCATCGCTGCAATCAGCTTCGCAACCGCAGCGGCGTCGACGTCTCCCCATCCCGCGGAAACGACCGTTGGAGAAGCCACCTCAGACGTGCCCAGCTCGAACGCAAACGCCTTCGGATCCATGTTGAGGATCGAGACGAATACGTCGTCGTCGGGCGTGACGTTGTGAATAGTGCGGGTAAAGGTCCGGGCCCCGTCGGCCTCAACCACGAACCTGAGCACCTCGCGATGCGGGCGGCCGGCGTTGAACTCTTGCGCGGTTGTCCGCGGACAGGCACGGGCCGAATACTCGGTCTGGCAAAGGCACAAGGACTCACTCCTCGCGTCCTCACCGGTCGCGGACCAGGCGGAAGGGATGGAGATGACGAGAACGGCCGCAGCGGCCCTGGCAATACGGGAAACAATTTGAAGACGTAACATCTTGACCCTCACATGAAATCCGCGTTTCCGCGGCGACATGACCCCAGCGTCTGTCTACCGTGTGTAGACGGACCGTACCCTCCGATTTTCGCGCCAAGAGACCGACGAGCGGGCAGTGCTTGCCGAACAGACACGTCCCTCCATGGGGTCGGGGACGGCGGCGTGAGCATCCATTTCTTCGACGTTCCCCTTCCACTGCCTGGGCTGCGCCGGCTTGTCCATGCGATCCCGGCTTGGGAACCTGACGCCCTCCGCGAGCGTCAAACCTCTTAATGAGCACCACCCTGTCCAACCTCCGCCACGCCCTTCGCGGGCTCCGACGCAGCCCCCTTTTCGCGTCGGTGGCGATCCTGTCGCTCGCCCTGGGGATCGGGGCCAATACCGCGATCTTCACGCTGATCGACCAGATCCTCCTCCGCAAGCTCGCGGTTCACAATCCCGACGAGCTGGTGATGGTGTACCAGCAGGCGAACAACATGGGCAGCAACATGGGATCGAGGATGAACTCCTATCCCCTGTTTCAGGATCTTCAGCAGAAAGCGGCGCCGTTCGCGGACGTGCTCTGCCGGCGCCTGGTGCCGGTGTCCCTGAGCGTCGACAATCAAACGGAAAGGGCCTCCGCCGAGCTGGTTTCCGGCAACTACTTCTCGATGCTGGGCGTCCGGCCGGCGGCGGGGCGGGTCTTCACGCCGGAAGACGACAAGGTCGCGGGCGGGCATCCCCACGTCGTCTTGAGCCACGCGTACTGGGTCAGCCGCTTCAATGCAGATCCCAAAGTCGTCGGCAAGACCCTCCGCCTGAACGACTACCCCATGACCGTCATCGGCGTGTCGGCCGAGGGCTTCGTGGGCCTCGACCCCGCGCAGGCGCCCCAGATCCGCGTGCCCGTCCAGATGAAAGAACAGGTGATGCCGACGCTGGGCTGGCTCAAGATGGACGACCGACGCGCGCGATGGCTTCAGGTTTTCGCCCGGCTCAAACCCGGCTTCACGATCGAGAACGCGCAACCCGCGCTGCAGACGCTTTTCACCCAGATCCGCGCCTACGAGATGACCCTCGAGGCGGCGAAGAACTGGTCGGCCTACTCGCGGACCGAGTTCATGAAGGGCCGGCTGCTGCTCGCAAGCGCCGCCATCGGCTATTCGAGCATCCGGAATGATTTCTCCACCGCTCTCGTGGTGTTGATGTGCATGGTGGGCCTCGTCCTGCTGATCGCCTGCGCCAACGTGGCGAACCTGCTGGTCGCCCGCGGTCTGATGCGCCAGAAGGAGATTGCGCTGCGGCTATCCCTCGGGGCCACGCGCTCGCAGCTGGTGCGGCAGCTTCTGGTCGAAAGCCTCGTTCTCTCCTTCGCCGGGGGGCTCCTTGGGATCGCCATCGCTTTTGGTCTCACGAGCGCACTCCTCACCCTTCTTCCCCAACAGAGCCAGCCTCTGCTCCTCACGCCCGTTCCCGACCTGCGGATCCTCGCGTTCACATTCGGCCTGACCCTCATCACCGGAATCGTGTTCGGCCTCGTTCCCGCGTTGCGCGCGAGCCGCCCGGATCCCTGGACCACGCTCAAGGACACGGTTGGATCGATCGCGGGCGCCGGCGGATCGCTCTTCCTGCGCAAAGGCCTCGTTACCGCGCAGGTGGCGCTCAGCTTCCTCCTGCTCTTCGGAGCCGGCCTCTTCGTCAACAGCCTGCAAAACCTCAAGACCGCCGACACCGGTGTGGCGCTCGACAATCTCATCACGTTCCAGCTCTCCCCCGCCCTGAGCGGATACGACGACGCGCGCGCCACACTGTTCTATCGCAATCTGCGCGAACGACTCGGCGGTTTGCCCGGCGTCCAGTCGGCGGGCTTTGCAGCGGTGGCCATCCTCGCGGGCGACGAATGGGACTCCTCGATGGCGGTCGAGGGCCATCAGGCCAAGGACGGCGAAGACATGCAGGCGTTCATGAACGCGGTTTCGCCGGGCTACTTCCAGACCCTGAAGACGCCGATTGTCGATGGACGCGACTTCACCGATACCGACGCGCGCGGAGATCTCTTCTCCGACACCAGCAGCGGCGTCGCGATCGTGAACCAACGGTTCGCGGAGCACTTCTTCCCCGGCAAGAGCGCCATCGGTAAGCGACTGGGTTGGGGCGGCGGGCCCAACTCGAAACTCACGATCGAGATCATCGGCGTGGCCGCGAACTCTCTCTACGAGGGTCCGCGCGAAGGAATTCGGCGACAGGTGTTCCTGCCGAAGTCGGGCAAGGACGACGCCGCTTTCTATGTGCGGACGACCACACCGTCGAGCAGCGCCTTCTCGATGGTTCGAAACGAAGTGCGGGCCATGGACCCTTCGATTCCCGTGTTCGGCGTCAAGACCGTCGAGGGTCAGCTCGACGAAACGCTGCTCACCGACCGGCTCGTGGCCATGCTGTCTGCGGGGTTCGGGGTCCTCGCCACGCTCCTCGCGAGCATTGGCCTCTACGGCGTCATGGCCTTCGTGGTGGTGCGGCGACGGAAGGAACTGGGCATCCGCCTGGCCCTCGGCGCCCAGCCCGGTTCGGTGACCGGTCTCGTGATGCGCGAGGTGTTGGCGCTGCTCGTGATCGGCCTTGCCGTGGGCGTCCCGACCGCCCTCGGCCTCGGCCGCTACGTTTCGTCGCAGCTCTACGGCGTCCAGGCTCACGATCCCGGCATCGCGATCGCCACGGTCGCATTGCTGAGCCTGGTATCGGCGGCCGCCGGCTTCATCCCCGCGCGCCGGGCCAGCCGGATCGATCCGATCCTCGCGCTTCGCTACGAGTAGCCGGCGCCCCCCCGAAGAACCTCAGGCCTTCGGCTGCATCAGGTCGTGGAGCGACACCGGACCGGCCGACTTCGCTTCCCCGGTAACGAGCCGCCGCAGGTAGCCCGCCTGCCCGAGGTGGAAAGACGCATGCGAACAGAGGTGCTGGAGGAAGAGCGCCGTCCCGATTTCCTTCCCGGGAACCGGGCTCGCCGGATAGGCCGCGGCCAGAACTTCGGGCGACAGGCCGGGAAGCGTCTTCTCCACCGCGGCGATCGCCGCATCGAGTTCGGCCTTGATCTCCGCCCGCGTGCCAGACGACCGTGAGAACTCGAGCTCGCGGTTTCGCACGTAGCCGGTTCCGCCAAGCACTGCCCCGATGAAGTGCTGGAGGTTCCCGGCCACGTGGAGGGCGAGGTTCCCCGCCGAGTTCGTTATGCCGGGGGCCGTCTTGAAGACCGACGCGTCGTCAGGGTAAAGGTCGAGTTCGCGCGCGAACGCGTTCAGCTCGCGCGCCAGCAACGTCGTGAGATTTTTCGTGAGATCGTTCACCGTCGCGCCTCCGTCAATCCGTGCCTTCTAAGGAGTGAGTACAACTGCCCGCGGGATAACCCCAGCAACTTGGCCGCCTGGGACTTGTTGCCCTTCGCTCTCGCAAGGGCCTTCTCCACGAGGTCGCGCTCGACCGCGCTGAGCTCGACGCCGCCCGCGGGAAAAGGTGGGGCCGTGGAGCCCGCGGCCTCGGCGGCCGTGACGGCCGCCCTCGGCGTGATCGCCATGGGCAGATGCTCACGGGCCACGAGTCCGCCGTTACACAAAATGACGGCGCGCTCGATCGCGTTGCGCAGCTCGCGCACGTTCCCTGGCCATGGATGGGCCATCAGGAGTTCCCGGGCATCCTCGGAGATCCCCGCGGCGGGCCGACCCACGCTTCCCGCAAGTTCCTCGAGAAAGGCTTCGGCGAGCACGAGAATGTCCTCGGGCCGCTCGCGCAACGGGGGCAGGTGAATCTCGAAGACGCTCAATCGATAGTAGAGATCCTCGCGGAACGCCCCGGTTTCGATGGCTCGGCGCGGATCGCGGTTGGTCGCCGCGATGACCCTCACGTCGGCCCGCAACGTCCGGGATCCTCCGACTCGCTGGAACTCCCGTTCCTGCAGAACGCGCAGGAACTTCGCCTGTACGAGGGGCGACATCTCCCCCACTTCGTCGAGAAACAAGACGCCGCCGGACGCTTCTTCGAGTTTGCCGATCCTCGTATTCACCGCGCCCGTGAAAGCGCCTCGCTCATGCCCGAAAAGCTCGGACTCCAGGAGCGAATCCGGCAAAGCGGCGCAGTTGATCGCGACGAACGGCCCGCGTGAGCGAGGTGACCCCCGGTGCAGAAACCGGGCCAGCACTTCTTTCCCGGTGCCGGACTCGCCGGTCACGAGAACCGTGGTCTCGGTGCCCGCCACCTGGGTCGCGTCCGAAAGCGCCTTCTTCCATTTTGCCGACTGGCCGATCGCGCGATGCGCGCTGAAACGTTCGAGTTCGCGCGACAAAACGTCCACCCGCGCCTCGAGTTGAACGGCGCGCTCGTACTCCCGCGCGATCCGCTGCTCCTCCTCCGCCAGTTCCTGGTGCGCGAGGGCCAGGGCCACGTGATCGGCAATGCGCAAGGCGAGTTCGGCATCCTCCTCATCAAAGGCGTCGGGGCGCTTCGACAAGAAGGCCACGCCGCCCACCGGCTGGTCCCTGGCGCGTATGGGCACGCGCATGCTCGAACGAACGCCACCCGCCGTGACGAAACGCGTCCAGGCGAGGCCGGGCCGGACCTCCACCTCCACGACCTCGGGCGCATCGCGCGGCGATATCCGCACCCGCAGCACTCCATCCGCCACGGGAGAGAGGTCGTAGGCGAGCAGGAACCGCCAGTTCGAGTCCAGGGCCTCCTGTTCGTTGCTGAACCGGTACTCCGGCAGGTCGAGCAGCCCCGCGTGGGTGGCGGCCTGCACCTTCACGCCCCCGCGATCCGGCGAGAGCAGGGCGAACGCGAGGATGTCATGAGGAACGATTTCCTGGATGACGCCCGACAGACCCAGGAACACCTGCCGCACATCGAGCGCCTCGGCGATCTTGGGGAGAAGGTCCGCGAGTTTCGCGCGTCGACGCAAACGCCCCTGCTCGAGGGACCACCGTCGCTCGCGCTCCACCGCGAGAGCGAGCAAATCGACCACCGCGGCCACGCCTGTGGCTCGCGAAGGCTCGAGTCCCGCGGCGGCCGGGCGTGAAAGGACGAGCAGGCCGAGTGTCCGGCCGTGGGCCCGAAGGGCCGCCACAAGGGCTGAGCCATCGTTGTTCGCCCCGGCCACGATTTCCGGTGAGGATGTCGTCACTTTCCAGAACGTGTCAGGGTAACGCGTCTTCGATCCCAGGCTCTCCCGAACGGCCGGCGAGTCCCTGGTGTTGATTTCCAGGACGCGGATCATTTCCGGCCCCTCGATCAGCGCGAGTTCGGCTCGCTCGAAGGAGACGGTGGCGCCGAGCGTTGAGACGACGCCCTCGAAGGCAGGACCAAGCGATCCGACGAAGGGGCTCCCAGGGGCCCCTTCGGGACCGGTCGCGCGGGAATCGGCGCGGTCGCTCATTGAAGTGACGGAGTCTAGTCCCGTCGGTTGTCCACCGTGTCCGCGGATCCCCTGTCCGCTTCGAAGCAACTGTCCATATCGAGACAGGCCCCCGTCTCGAGAATCCGAGTGAAGTTGCCTCGGCCAAATCTCGACTGAGCAGAGAGTTGTCGGGGTTCCAACACAGCTTGCTCGCCCTGGAACAAAAGCCGCAATACCGGTCGCCACGATGCACAAGAACGTTGAAATCGTGATCGGACGACTGGCTACGGACGCCACTCTTCTTCGCCGCTTCTCGGAAGCGCCCGACGAAGTTCTGACCGAAGTGACCGGGACAGGACTCGAACTGACCCCGGTCGAGTTCGCGGCCCTCTGTGCCACGAGCCCCGCGGCGTTCACGTCCGTCGCCCTCCTTCTCGATCGGCGGCTCCTCAGAACCGCACGGTCGACGAACGGCCCGGCCATCAACCTCCCTGAACCAGAAGACACCACACAACCGGAAAGCAACAACGAACAATGAAACCCCAACCAAACCACACCCGCACCGTGCGCTCGCGTTCGCGAGTCGCCCGCACCGCCGCCCTCCTCGCCGGCGCCTTTCTGTGCTGCGCGCACGAAGCTCGCGCCGAGGACTGGCGCATCACGCTCACGCCATACGCATGGATGGCCGGCCTCGGGGTCGATGTCTCGATCGACGATCACCTGGCCCTGAACAAGGAGATCTCCTTCACCGACCTCCTCAAGGACCTCGATATGGTGGCGCAGGGTCGGGTGGAGGCGCAGCGCGGCGCCCACGGTGTCGCCGTTGACCTCTTCAACGTGCAGCTTTCGAAGAGCGGCGTGCGACCCGCCCAGCCCGTCCCGGGCGCGGTCCTCGACACCGACGTATCCATGACTCTGCTCGAAATCGGCGGCATCTTCGACCCGCGCGGTGACCGGCAGGGGATCTCCTTCAGCTACGGGGCGCGGATCCTGGCGCAGCGCGCCGTGATCGACGCCCGTTTCGAAACCCCCGTGATCACGAATACGGAACGGCATGAAGTCAACGACACGCTCGTCGACGGCCTGCTGGGCGTGCGTTTCGCCGGACCTTCCGCCACGAGGTGGAGCTACCTGCTGGCCGCCGATATCAGCAGCGGCGGCACGAAGCTCACGTGGAGCGGCAGCGCTTCCCTGTCCTGCGCCATCTCCCGGAGTGGGCGATACGCCCTCAGCGCCGGCTACAAGTACATGAGCGTCCGCTTCGAGACCCAAAGCCCGACCCGCGCCGACATGACCCTGTCCGGATTCTCGGCCGGCCTCCGCGTGAACTTCTGACCCTCCCCCCTGCTACTGAGGACTCATCCCATGAACCAACAACCTCTCCACCGCGAACCCTCCTCCCTCGGCCTCATCGGTCGACACCTGCTTGGGGCCATGGGCCTTCACCCGGAGGAGACAGGACCCACTCTTGCGCTGAACGTCGCGGGAGCCCGAGCCTTGTGCATCGCCACGAACCACGGCGTGCTCGACGTAGGTATCGCGACCGGTGTCTTCGCCTCCGAACTCACTGTGCCGTACTACCTGTTCCTCGACGCGGGAATGCAGGTGGACGTTGCGAGCCCGAAAGGCGGCATCGTCCCGATCGACCCCCTCTCGGTCAAGGACAGCCTCCGCACGCCCTGTGACGACCGCCTCCTCGCCGACCCGAGGCTTCGCTCCAAACTGGCGAGCTCTCTGGCGGTCTCGAACGTCGACTTCACCGCCTACGACATCATCTTCTTCGCGGGGGGCTGGGGCGCGGCGTTCGATCTCGGCCAGTCGGAGATCCTCGGCGAAAAAGTCAGCGCGGCCTTCGCGAAGGGCCGCGTGCTCGGCGGGATCTGCCACGGCCCGCTCGGCCTGCTGAAAGCGAGAAGGCCGGATGGCGAGCTGCTGGTCAAGGGCCGCCGGCTCACCGCGGTGACCGACCGGCAGATTCAACAGCTCGGCATCGAGATCACGCCTCTTCATCCCGAGTCTGCACTGCGGGCCGCGGGCGCCCTCTTCGAAAGCCGTACCCACCCCCTTCGCGATTTCTTCGCCAACCACTTCGTCGCGGACGGCGACCTGATCACCGGCCAGAACCAGAACGCCGGGCCCATGGTGGCCCGGCTGATGATGGAACGGGTCGCGGTGAAGCGTCGCTCCTTCTGACACCTCCTCTCACTTCCTCCATCCTCATCCAAGAAAAGAAAGGTTCATTCACCATGCGTCCCACGTCGTCCCGTCGTTTCACTTTCGCTGTATGCGCTCTTGTCGTCGTTGGCCTCATCGCCGCCGCCCTGCTGTACAGCCCTGGCGTACAGCAGAAACTCTTCGACCGCGCGGCGGAGCAATTCACGAAGAGCCCTGACGCCTCGCTGCTCGCGCCCGACGCCCTTCGTGTCGCGGTCTGCGGGTCCTCGGCGCCCCTTCCGAGCAAAGGCCGGGCCAAGGCCTGCGTCGCGGTCTTCGCGGGCGGGAGGTTCTACGTCGTCGATTCCGGCCCCGAGTCGGTCGAGAACCTGGTCATGTGGAACATCCCGCTCGATAGGATCGGAGGCGTACTGCTGACCCACTTCCATTCCGACCACATCGGAGACCTGGGCGAGTTGAATCTCCAGACCTGGGCGGGCGGCCGTCCCGCGCCGCTACCCGTCTACGGAGGTCCCGGGGTGGAGCGCCTCGTCAACGGATTCAATGAGGCGTACCAGCTGGATCAGGGATACCGGACGGCCCATCACAACGATCGCGTGATGCCGAAGGCGACGTGGCCGATGGTGGCCCACACGGTCGAGCTCCCCGGAACGCCGACCGCGGCCCTCGACCGCACCACGGTGGTGCTCGAGAAGGACGGGCTGCGCATCACTGCGATCGAAGTGAACCACCCTCCGATTACCCCCGCCTACGCCTATCGCTTCGACTACAAGGGCCGGTCCGTGGTGGTCTCCGGAGACTTGAAGTTCCACCCTCCTCTCGCCAAGGCCGCCCAGGGCGCGGACATCCTGATCTCCGAAGCCATCGCCAAGCCCATGACGCGGGCGCTCCAGAAAGCGGCCCGCGCCGCTTCCCGCGAGCGCACGGCGGCGATCATGCATGACATCGAGGACTATCACATCGAGCCGGAGCAGGCAGCGAAGATCGCCAACGAGGCCCAGGCGAAGCTGCTCGTCTTCTATCACCTCCTCCCCGCTCCCGACGGACTCCTCGCGCGCCGACTCTTCGCGCAGGGGGTCAATGATGTCCGTCGGGGCGACTGGACGATCGCCGACGACGGCAGCGTCTACACGCTGCCCATCGGCTCTCTCGAAGTCAAGGAGGGCCGGATCGCGAACTGACCTCTGGCATCGAGCACGGGCACGAGCGTTGCCAAGCGCTCAGTCGAAAACTACACTGCCCGCACACCGTCGATGCTCTGGAGGAAGACCATGGGAATGCCGAATCGTCGTGAGTTCGTGGCCCTGAGTGTGGGCACCGCGGCTGCCTCGCGTGTTTCAGCGTTCAGCGCGCCGATGCCCGCGGCCGCCGCGCCAGCAGAGGAACTCGTGGCCCTCACCCTCGCCGAAGCGTCAAAGCGGATCCGCAGCCGCCAGACGACATCGGTCGAACTCACGCAGGCGTTGCTCGATAGGATCAAGGTCTACAACCCGAAGCTGAACGCGTACATCACCGTCATGCGCGCGGAAGCCATGGCGCAGGCGGCGCAGATGGACGCAGAAGCGAAGGCGGGCAGGTTCCGCAGCCC
>CAYNHK010000019.1:0-33752 GCA_964396875.1 uncultured Acidobacteriota bacterium
CGGCATCATCGTAAGTACTCGTCGACACATCCCCGTTGGGGTTGATGACCTGATGGAGAAGATCATCTTTGTAATAAATGTAGTTCGTGGTTCGGCCGTCGGCGAGCGTGGTCATCGACTTGACGCGGTTCTGGGCGTCATACCCATACTCCGTCCGCCTGGCGTTCGCGTCGATCAGCGCGCGGCGTGTGCCGTTCGCGAAATACTCATACCGCACCGTCTTCTCGCCACCATCCGGCAGAGACGTCGTCTCGGTTTCCAGGCGGTCTCGAGCGTCAAACACGCGAACGATGGCCTGGCCCACCGGAGGATCCGTCCCCGAAGCCACCATCCGATGGATCTCCGTGGGGTTGCTGTTCGCGTCGTACTCAAACCTCTCACTCCGCACCCCGCGCCACGCCAGATTCGGAGCGTTGGTGTTCTCGGCGTAGGTCGTCGTGCGCAGCCGCCCCAGCTCATCGAACACGCTCGTTCTCGTCTGGCCGTTCGGGTCGGTGACGCTGGTTGCCGCCCCGTTCGGGTCGTAGACGTAGCTCGTCTCGAGATTCAGCGGCTGCACCATCCGGGTCAGACGATTCGCGCGATCGTACTCATACGCCACCGCATTCCCGCGCGCATCTTCCTGCCGCACCTTGTTCCGATTCGCGTCGTATCCGAACTTCGTCTCCGCAACTCCGTGATCCGCGGTCGCTGGCTGTCTCACCGCTGTGAGTTTGCCGAGTTCGTCATAGACGTATTCGGTAGCGGGTTGCGCTGGAGGCGTGACGCTTGTGCGGTTGCCTTCGTTGTCATACCCGTAGATCGTCTCTTCACCGAGACCGTTTCTCTCTCCTTCGACCCGATTCAGGCGGTCATACCGATAGGCGACCGCGGGCTTTGTTGCCGCCAGTCGCCCCCGATACTCCTCCGTCACCCGCCCGCCCGAATCGAGCGCGAAACGCACGAGTGTCGTCTCCAAGGCCTCCTCGGCCTCGTAGCCCTCTTCACGCTCCACCAGACGGTTGGCGGCGTCGTACCCGAAACGCGTCTTGTTCCCCACGCCGTCGACCGTCAACACCTTGTTTGAACTAGCGTCGTACTCGTTCCTCTCCACCGTCTCGCACGTCTCGCTTGGCATCCCCTCCGCGTCGCAGGCGCCACGGCGGACCCAGACGACCCGCCCCAATGAGTCGAACTGCGTGACCGTGAGGTTCCCCTTCCGATCCCTCACCCGCGTGCGGTTCACCGCATCGTCGTAGAACGTCTCGACGACCTGAGCCTGATAGGGCGCGGGATCGGTGGTCTGGTTGAGTCGCTGCAACCCGTCGTACCCAAAGACCGTGGCTCTTCCCATCCAATCGGTTTCGCTGGTTTTGTCGTTGCCGGTGTACCCGATCAAGCGCGTGCGGTCACTGTCATCGGCCTGCGTCGCGATCTGCGTGATCGTCGCCGGCCGGCCCAGCCCGTCATTCGTGGTCAGCGTCACGGACCCCCGGGCGTCGGTGGTGCGCACCTGGCGCGTCGCGTCGAGGTAATCGATGGTTTCGCTCCAGGGCTGGTCGGTGAAGACGGGGGCGATCTCGGTTCTCTTGAGCCGCCCGAGGTTGTCATACGTCATCTCCCGCGTGACCCCGCGGCGATCCTGCTCCGAAGTCTTATTCCCCGCCGCATCCCACCGGTAGTTCGCCACCTTGTGCGCGGCATCCTCCATCTCATAGGGACGCCCGAGCGAGTCGTTTCTCCAGATCGTCGGGTTCTGATTCTCATCAACCACAGACGAACGCGCTCCCGACCCGTCGTACGTCGTGACCGCGCCGCGCAGGTCTCCCCGCGAGCGATAGACCTCTCGGCCAAGGCCGTCGCGCCCGATGCGCACAATGCGCGCTTGCCCGATTCGGGTTGTTGAAGGCTCGTGGATCGCCTCTTCCATGAACGCCGGGGCGCCATCGCGGGCGACGCCCGGCGTGTAGACGATCTTCTCGAGGTAGCGCACCGCGGCCGTCGGAAGGCCGCCTGCGAACCACGCCTCCACGTCCGCGTTGCGTCCGACATCGCCAGGGCTGCCGGCCGTCAAGGCCACGCCTTCAGCCGAACCTGCTCCCTCGAGCAGGGTCGCCCGTGCCACCACGCGGCCGGCGACGTCGTGGGCGTAACGCACCCGCAGCTTCCGAAGCGAGTCGTACTCCTCCGTCTTCAACATATGTGAGGTCGGTGATTCCTCGTACTTGGTCTCGACCGTCTGCGAGACCGGCGCGCCCTCGTTTCGCGTGACCCGGGTTACCCTGCCCAGGCCGTCGTAGTCCGTGACCGTGCGCCGGCCGTTGGCGTCGACGTGAAGAGTCTGGTTGCCGGTGAGGTCGTACTCGAACCGCTCGATATGCCCCGCAACGGGAGCGTACCGCTCCTTCACCCTGAAGAGGCCGTCGGGCACGAACGTGGTGACGGCTCCCGTGATGTCGGTCTCGGTTTCCTTGAAGTCGGTTGCGCCCAGGTAGGTGTGAGAGGAAATGCGACCCACCGGCGTCTCGGGACCCGAAACGATCGCCACCTCGGTGAGGCGCTCCAGATCGTCGTAGGTCATCCGCCGGACGACGTTGCGCCCATCGGTCGATTCCGTGAGATTCCCATTACCGTCGTACCGGGCCGACGCTGCAATGGTCTCGGAGCGCGGTCCGTTCACGAAGGTGGTGGTGGCGGTGACGCGGTGGAGGCCATCGTAGGTTTGGGTGGTCGAGCCGCCAGCTGCGTTCCTCACAATCCAAGGCTGCCCGTCCCTCGTGTACTGGGTTGTCGTGAACTGATCGGCCGGGGATTCCGGGGGCAGCGACTGGGCGGTGGTCTGCGGAGTGACGATGGCGTAGCGCCGCTCGCGGACCAAGCGGTCGCGCCCGTCGAACGAGCGCCGGACGGCGCCTCCCAGACCATCCGCCTCGGCAGTGACCCGGCCCCGGCTGTCGATCACGCGGGTGTGAACGACGGTTGATGACACGGGTGACAAGAGCTCCGACCGTCGCGAGGTCCACATCCCCAGCACATCGTTCGACGGATAGCCGTAGGTAGTGATCACCCGGCGGGCATCGGTTTCCTGCGCAAGCAGACCGGTCGCCGGGTCGTAGCCGTAGCGCGTGATGTTCCCCGCCCCATCCGTCATCGAGCGGATATCCCCGGTATCGGCGTCGATATCCCATTCGGTGCGACGCTGCTCGGCGTCGACGCGAAGAATGGGCTTGTTGAACCTCTGGTTGTAGCGGGTAACGACAGTGGCGACGAGTTGCCCGCCGACGCCGGTTGTGACCTCCTCGATCACGTTGCCGTAGTCGTCGTAGTCGTAGTCCTTGACCACACCGCCCGGGAGGATCTCCTGCGTTTTGCGGATGATCTGCCTATCCCAGGTCGCAGTGGTGACGCGTCCGAGGGGCTCCGCGATCTCGGTTACGCTGCCGTTCTCGTCCATCGTGTACTTCGTGCTCCGGCCGCGGGCATCTGTGACGTCCGTCGTCGAGACCGCAGCGCCGGCGGAACGCTCGCCGTAGTCAAACTCGGTGACCGCCTCCGGCTCCCCGTTCCCCACCACCTCGATCACCCGGTTCACGAACTCGAGACGACCCGCCACGTTGCCCTGGTCGTTCGAGAAGGGCTTCGAGATGTACTCATAGCGAACGACATGATTTTCGGGGTCGGTGACTCGAGCGAGCCGGAAGGCATCTGGATCGTCGGGAGTTGGCGCCGGCTCGTACTCGTAGCCCCACACCTCGTCGATCGCGTTCTCGCCGACTCCCGGCAGGTTCGCGCCGGATCGCGTCACCGAGGTGAGCCGCCCCCTGCTGTCGTAGCCATAGGTCACCAGCAGGTTGAGGGCCTGATTCGGCCGCTCGGCGACCACGCGCCTGAGCCGCTCGTCCCTGAGCGGATCGAGATCGGCGGGATTGGCGACCGGCTGGAAGGGCTCGTGAACAAACTGGAGAGAAGCCTTTGCTGACTCCGCGTTGTGGTGGTACTCGCGGACCCAGGCCACGCGACGGTACCGATCCCGCTCGACCCTGATTTCGTCGCCGTGGGGCTCGCGGATCTTCTCGAGGAGCCAGGGCCCCGCAATCCACGAGTTGGAGTCGTAGGCCTGGAAGGTGTGAACGTTGCCGGCGAGGTCGGTGAGCGCGAGCCGGCCCTCTCCCCCGTTCTCGAGTCTGGTGTGATAGCCGGGCTCGGGTCGGAATGTCCGTCCCTGATCGTCGCTCGTGAACATCTGGGAAGTTCCGTCCATGAGCACAACGTTGTAGGCCGTCTCATCGTCGCCTCGCGAGATGACCGATTCGTAGTTCCACGTCCAACCGGAGGTTCCCGGGCCCGGGCCGCCGGTTGAGTAGGCGCGCGTGACGTCCAGGCTGATATGCCGGCCCTTGAGCACAAGGTCGGTGGCGCCCGTCGAGAAATGCCCGCTGAAGAGATCGACTCCCTTGATGAGCGTGCGAGAGAGCCTGCGCATCGGCCGATTTCTCTGGTCGGCCACGATCTCGCCATCGATGTTTCGTTCCTCCTGGTCGACAAGGGTGCGGATGTGGAGCCGGAACCTCGTGCTGTCGGTCATCGAATCGAGGAGGTCCTCGGGAAGCATGACGGCGTGTCTTCCCTCGCCCAGGTCGACTTCGGAGATCGGCGCGGCTTCCAGACCGTCGACACCGGCAGTGAGCACGGTGAAGGACTCGGGCGCGCCTTCTCCAGTGGTCAAAGTAACCTGGGCCCGCTGACAGAGTGTGAAGCGGAGCCGGGTGTTCTCGGCCCTGCTCTGAGAGGTCGCGCGATCGAAAAGGCGGTATTGGATCACGCGCTTCGTCTCGACCGAGCCCAGGCCCAGGCAGGCCGACTCGAGCCCCAGAACCTGCACGCCGCCCCCCGCGAAAGGCTCGGGCGTGAATCCCCAGCTGTTCGTGGCCGTGGTGACCACGAGGCCCTCCGAGTTGATCGCGGCGCGGCCCCCCGCCCCGTCGATTCGGCCCTTGACGTACGGCGTCGCTGGGTCGACGAGTTCGACGATGATGGCTTCGCCGCCCGAAGTCCCGGCCTGGGTGGTGACGATCGCGGTGGTGCCGCGAAGCACGATGTCGCTCGGCCCTCCGTTCGGTCTGAGGTCGAGGCTTCCGAGGATGACGGGGGCCGAAGAATTGCGGACGTCGACCGTGACGAGTCTTACGCTGTTTGGGGCCGGGACGCCCTCAACACTCACCACGACGACCGCGAGGTCATAGGCGCCGACCTTCCCGAGCGCCACCACGTGACCGTAGATGATCGGCAATTCGGGGCCTCCCGGAGTGTCCGGGGGCAGGCGCATGACCACACCAGGATCGTCGACCCGGGAACCCGGCGTCTTCCAGACCTTGGTCACGCTGAGAGTGAGGGGGTCCACGATCACGAGCGGGTAGGCGCCCGTGGCGGCCACAAGCGGCTGGTCCTGAACATCGGCCGCCGCGATGTCGCCAAGGTGCACCGGCGGCCGCGTGCCCTCCTCGGGCCGCGTGGGCAGCGGGATCGTGTGTCGAAGGGCGGACTCGCCCCAGCGGCCCCCGTTCACGTTCATTGCCCTGCGCGCCTCGAACTCGTCCAGCGGCGTCACGATGTTGCGGCCCGCGGACGCGTCCACGATCTGGATTCCCTTCCTCGTTGTGGCCAGATACACAAACCCTTTGTGGAAGACCGAGCGCGCGATGAAGCCGTCGGTCGAACTCGATGCGACGATGACCGCGCCCGCCATCGTCGGCGCAGCCGGGTTCTCTCCATCGACCAGGACGACGGTCGACGGCCGTGACTGATTGGTGGAGATGAGCGATACCGCGGCGAGCTGGTCGCCGCCCGGATCCGCCGACAGGTCCACGGGCCGGGGCGACAACGGCAGCGCGGCAGCCTGAGGCGTCAGAGGGACCGGGAGGTATGGGTCAGCCACGTCCCAGACCGACACGGCGCCGCCGTAGAAGTAGTTATGGACCACGTAGGCACGGTCGCCCACAAGTCCGATGCCGGTGGAACCAAACCCAACGCCCGAGGTACCCTGGACGCCCGGGCGGAAGGTCGTGAAGCGCGACTCGTAGGGCGCCGGCGAAAGAGCTCTGGGCGGGGAGTCGGTGTCGACAATGCCATCGGTGACGATGAGCCGGTACGACGCGGCAAGCTTGAGCCCGAGTGTTGGCTTGAGGGTGACGGAAGTGACCAGTGTTTCCGGATTCACCGACTGAACGATGGTCGGCCCACCCTGGGCGTTGACGCCGATCCCGACCATCGTGAAGGGAACCATCGTGGCGACTCCGTCGGCCGTCTCCTCGAGTTGGATCGTCCCACCCGCGGTGAGCCCCCTGACCGGCTCGGTGAAGTAGATCTCGGGCCTCACATTCGCGACCGAGATGTTCTGGTCGCCGCTTCGCGGGAACGACTTCTGGGAAATCACGGCGGGAGCCTGTGTCGGCAACGGTGCGGTGGACCCGGTGCTCCCGACCGCGCGGAACGTGAGGGTTTCGAATCTGGTATCGAGCGTGTTTTCGAGGAAGGCCCTCACCCTCACCACGTAGGCGCCGGGTTCGGCCGGGGTGAACAACGCTTCGCCGGCCACGAGCTCGAAGCGCCTCCGATCCGGGAAGGTCTCGGCAGATTGGCGAACGGTGACCGCGGCGCCGTTGATCTCGGCGGCCTCGATGTTGGCGGGCGCGGTGTTCATCGCATCGACGGTGATGCGGAGGGACCGGCCCACCAGAACCAGACCGTCAAGGCGGGGCTCGCAGGCGATGGGCGTAGCCTCGCAGAGTCGGATGTGGATGTCGGGTTGAGGCGCAGGCGGATCGGTGACCGGGAAATTGAGATTGACCACCGCGCGGTTCACGTACCGCCGCAGTCTCATGGGCACGAGTTCGATCGACTGGGAATCCTGGGGATCCGACTCGAAGCCGGTGGCGGTCGCCACCCGGGGTTCCTGCCCCTCTTCCTCGATTCGCGCGGTTACGGTGATAGCGCCGCCGACGTAGCGCGGGTAGAAGAAGGTGTACCGGCCCGAGGCATCGGTCACCGCCTGATCGGGCTGCGAACTCTGGAACGGAGCTCCGCCCCCCGCTCGGTGGACGCTGACGCGGGCGCCCCCCACCGGCAGGTACTCGATCGTGTCGACCCCATCCGCGTTTCGCACCCGTCGCGGCTGATAGACGTAGCCGGTCACCGCCCCGGCCATAGGCGCCCCCGGATCGAGCTGGTTGATCTCCCACATCAGCAGGTTCACGCTCGTCGCCGTCGAGGCGATGAGGAATGCGCTCCCGCCGAATCCGAATCCACCCATGAACCCGGCGAAGGGCGCGGAGGCCGTGCGGACCTTCTTCTCTGCCGCCGAACACTCCGGCTTGTTCGCCGGGCACTCGAGGAAGGCCTCGTCGAGAGTCCGGACGAAGAAATCCCGTTCGTTGGGGGCACACGTTGCCGCCCCATTCGGGCAGGGGCCTTCGATTCTCTGAATCACGTAGTAGGAGACGGTCGAGGGATCGGTCCCATCGGGGAGATTCGCGGGAATCGGAAACACGAGGTCCATTTCCTTCGAGGACTCGAGGTCGCCGTTCATCTCCACCTTGAGCGCGCCGCCCAGGTGAGCCAGGGGCTCTCCATTCTCGACGCCAAAATCCGGAATCTGACCGGGGTACGTCTGCTCGTAGGTCTCTGGAGTCAGGAAGTCAAGCTTGAACTTTGTTCCCTTGTCCAGCGCGTTCGCAGGAACTTCGACCGCGGTTCCGGCAGGGCCCTGAACTACGCCGCCGAAAGCCCCCACCGAGGTCTCGCCCGTGACCGGATCGACGAACTGGTTTCGCTCGAATGTCGTGACGTCGCCGAAGGGGTCGGTGATGGTGACGAAGAGGAGATCGTCCAGGCCCGCGAGGAGCGTGCCGACGAGCTCGCCGTCGTTCCCGGCGCTCAGCGACGCCACCACACCGTTTCCCGCGTTCACGACGAGAACAGTAGTTCCGGGGTCGAACGACCCCGCGGGCGCTCTGATGGTGACCACGCCGGAGGCGTCGGGGAAGCTGAACTGGATGGCAGAGGTATTGATCGCGCGCTTCACCAGCGTGTTCGTACGGAATGTGAGAGCCGGGACAGTGACGGCGCCGCCGCCCGAATCGAGAAGCCCAGCGATGCTGAGTGTGTATTCGGTGTCGAACTCGAGGGCAGGGATGGGCTTCTCGGGGGGAACCACGACAGGCGCCACCGGAATAATCGAAACGAGACGACTCGACGCCGACAGCACGAATCGCAAGGGAAGGCTCCCGCTCGTTCCCGCTTTCCGAAGAACGATATTGGCCGTGTTCACCGTTGCGGGATTGAGCGCGATCGGCGAGGTGAGCGTGATTGGCTCGTTCACCTCCACCCCCACTGCCCCGGGTGCAGGAACGGTGGTCGCGACGGTCACGGTCCCCTGGAGGGCGATGTCTCTCGCCACGACGCCACCGGCCGCGACCGTTGCTGCGGCTGTGGCGGCGAGGCTCTGCCCGAGAACTCGCGCATTGAGCGTCGCAGTCCCCGCAGAGACCACCAGGGCAAAAGCACCACTCGCGCTGGCCGTCGACACGAACGGCAACGTCTCGGCCGGAGCGGCCGCGGCGGCGGAAACCAGAGCGCGTACCGGTGATCCGCCCGCCGTGGTTGTGCCGCGGACCACACCCACAGGAGCCGCGAGCTTGAAGAGAACATAGCGACCGCTTCGTCTCACCCCCTCAAGCCCAGCCTGGTCGCCATCCGTGCGGGTGATCACTCGGGTTGCGCCCTCGATGGCCGTCACGTCCGCAAAAGCGACGGCCTCGAAACGGGGAATGCCGTCGAACGCGGCATGCTCGACCCTGGCGAGAACGAGGGTGTCGCCGGGGAGGGCGGCGAGGTCCGAGAAGGACAGGGTCGCCGGGGTGTTGAGCACCGCCGTCGCGAAGTCAACCGTCACCTCGGCAAGCGGGGTAATGGCGGGTGCAGAGGGAACGAACGGTGAGAAAGGGGTATGGCCGTTGATCGAAACGACAGTGTCGTCCGGCAGGCTCCCCGCCGCCACCTTCAGAGTCACGTTGCCCGCGACCGTGTCCACCGCGGCGCTTCCGCCGATCGATCCCCGCGCGTGCTCTCGTCCGGCGAGGATGTCGAGGTGAACCCGTCCTTCACGCAGGCCGGCGTTCGAGAAGCTCCGCGACGGCGTGATCGGAAACGCCGCGCAGAGGTGCTGAGACAGCGGGTCCGGAGTCGCCGGGGCGCAAACCGTGGGAACGGACGCCCCTGTGAAGCCATCCGCAGGGGACACAGAGTTCCACGCGGTCGGCAAGGCGCTTCGCCGGTAAGCAACAATGTCGATGGGCCGCTTCGGAGCTCCGGCCAGTTCTCCGGCGGCCAGCGTGTAGGACTCGTCGATCTCGCCCTGAACGATCGTGCCCGACGGCAGGTAGGTCGAGGTGTCGAGCCGCAGCGACCCGGTCGCGGTTCCTCCGGTGGGCGGAAGGACCGCCGGCGACACGAGGCTTGCTGAGGTCGCGTCCTCGGGAATCGTCACACTGCCGGCGCCCTCGAGGACTGCCCCCACCATCGGAATCTGCATCGGCGGCATCGTGATGTCGGCGACCACGAGAGCGTAAGAGCCCGCGCCGCTCACCTCGGCGCTCACCACACCCTCGGATACCCCCAGGCCCGTTGCAGCAACGCGCCACTCGCGAGCTCCCTCGTCGTAGCGGGCGAGCAGGAGTTCGATGCCGCTCAGATCGGTGGCGGCGGCGAACGACGCCTGCGCCGGCCCTCCTTCGCCCCGCCAGTCGAACGCGGCCAGCGGAGAGAACCCGCCGGGAAGCAGGTTCGGCAAACCCTGGGACGAGAGCAGAGTCACCTGGTGAGATCCGGGCGGGAGCGCCATCCGGACCGGACCGGGCAGACCCGCGGCGGCATCGGCCTGCGCCGGAATCGTGGCCGGAGGATCCTTGGCCGGAACCACAACATCGGCGGTGGTCGTCGCCGCGAGCGGCGTGAGGCGGGCATCCACTGGGATCATCCCGGTTCCCGAGACCATCGAAACCGTCCGGTCGACGGACGTCATCGAAGCCTTCTCAACGCGCAGCAGCGCGACGGTGTTGCTGACGGGTATGGCGTAGCGGCCCGAGGTGTCGGTCAGAACCGAACGGGGCGTGGCCCCGAGCAGGGTCACCGTGGCCCCGACAAGCGGCAAAGAAGTGAGGTCATCCAGAACCGTGCCGGTCACGATGCCCGAGGACGTCACTCGAACAACTCGGGTCGCTGTGGCGCTGTTGCCGGCGCGATCGGTGGCGACGGCGGTCAGAACGAGATTGTCACCCGACTGCGCATCGACGGGCATGGGGATGGTTCCCGAGCAGGTCGGTGTCCCGGCGCAGATCACGGTCGTCCCGACCTTCAGTTCGAGAGTGGCAAGCTGAGGATCGGCGGCGGAGGAGGTGGCCGTAGCGGCGGCGTCCCGTGTGACGGTGTCCGGGCTGTCGATCGTGACCGTGGGCGGCGTGCTGTCCCGCGTCACCATCACGCTTGCCGAACTCGACCGGCCGCCCGCGTCTGTGGCGTCGACCGTAATGGTGTTGTCCCCTTCCTGTAGAGCCGCGGCGTAGGTTCGTTCGCAGAGGGTCTGGCCGGGGCAGTCCGGACTCACCGCCAGGTCGTTGACTCGGATCTGCGTGACGGACCGATCCGCCACCGTATAGCTCACCACCGCCGACGATGCCTGCGTGAGTGTGCCGGAGGCGGGCGCGGTGATTGTCACCGTAGGCGGATTGAGATCGATCTCGACCACTCTGGTGAGCGTGATCTCGTTGCCCGCCGCGTCGACCGCACGCACGACGATAGAGAGCGGTCCGTCCGCGGGGCTTTGAATGGAGAAGGTGTAGGCCTGACCGACGCGGAGGGCAGCCGTCCCGAGCACAGTCACATCGACGGAAGTGGCGTCGAGTACCGTACCCGTCACCACCACCGGAGAGGCGGGGATCACGGCTCCCTGGAGCGGCGAAGCGATCGTGAGCAACGGTGCGGTCCGGTCAATCACGATGGAAACGATCTCCGTCGACTGATTTCCGGCCGCATCTGTAGCTGCGAAAACGATCTCGCGCGGGCCTTCGACGCCGGCGGGTACGTGCGCGTCGAAGGACCCATCCTCGCCCACGCCGACTGTCTGCCCATTCACCGTGAACGTGAAAGGCGAGGCGTCGGTGACGCGGCCGGTCACCCGCAGGTCCAGGGCGTTCGTGACGGAGAGAGGCGAGGGCCCGGTCACGACGATGGAGGGCGGAGTGGAGTCGAGGACGGCGGCGATCGTCGCGCGACCGACATTCTGAGCGGCGTCAATGGCGGTGGCGACGATCGTGCCATCTCCGGCGAGCGGGACCTGGAGCACGAAGCGGCAACGGACACCGGTAGCGTCCGGCGCGCAGGCTGGGTCCACTCCCGGAATTCCGTTTACCTCCAGGGCCGTGCGATCACGATCGAAGACTTCGACTTCGACCTCGCCAAGGCCGGGCTTCAGATAAGCGTTCGCCGCGGGTCGGAGGATGGCGACGACAGGGGCGATGCGGTCGATAACGACCACGCGTGTCGCTTGTCCGACGTTCCCCGCCGCGTCGGTGGCCACGACGGTCAGAGCCAGGCTGTCCCCGCTTCCGGCCGCGACGTTGCTGATCGCGAAGCTCGCCGGCTGCCCCGCCCCTCCCGGATTCACGTTGGCCGCAACTCCATTGACGGTGACCGTCACTGGCGTGGCATCCATCACATGGCCCGCAACACTGAGGAATGGCGCATTTGTGGCTTCATCCGCTCCTGGCATGTCGACGAAGACCACCGGGGCCGAGGTGTCGAGAGTCACAGTGCGCGTGGATGTCGTCGCGTTTCCGGTCGAGTCTGTCACGGTGACGCTGACGTCGTTCCCACCTTCCGACAGCGCGATGCGACATGAGTAGGTGTTGCCCGAGATCGTTCCGGCCACGGTGACACCGCTTGCGGAACAGGAGACCGAAAGGCCGGGATTCGCGTCGCTCAGCGTTCCGGTGAAAGTGAATGTGCCGTCAGGGTTCACTCCCCCGCCACCGGTCGTGATGCCCCCTTCGGGAATAGCCGGCGTCACCACGGGCGGCGTGGTGTCGACGGTGAACTGAACGATCACTTCTACTGGATTGTTCGCTTTATCGTTCGCCTTGAGCCTCAGGGTGTGGATTCCATCTCCGAGGCCGCCGGGCGCGGGTGCGGTGACGTCAACGCTGACAGGCTCCAATCCCCCGCCGGAAGGCGTGACGACCAGTCCCTCCGTGATGGCGGCTCCATCGAGGAAGATCTCAACGTGGGAGCCATTGATCCCGGAGGAGAGCGCCGCATCACTGAGCGAGAAGGCGATAGGAGGAACGCTCGCGCCGAAGTAGGCGCCCTGCGCGGGCGACACGACAACGGCGGTGGGCGCCACGGTATCGACGCGGATGTCCGCGGGCCCGAGATCGGTGGCATTTCCCGCGCGGTCGACGACACGGACTTCGAATTGATGTGGGCCGTCCGGAAGGCTCACGCTCAGCCGGACGCCGAGAGCGCTCAGGACCACCGCGTCGGGTTCGCGTTCGGCGCCGTCGACGTAGAGCTGGGTGAGCTCGGGATCGATTCCGCTCCCTTCGTCACTGTAGGCGAGCTCGATTGCTACCTGGGAGGTTCCGATCGCCGCTCCCGGCCCGGGCGTGTCGATGCTGGCAAATGGCGCTACCGTATCGATAAGGAACGTGCCGGTGGCAACGGTCTCGTTAAGAGCCCCGTCAAGCACGCGGAAACGAAGGGTGTGGAACCCGTCACCCAGTGCCGGCGCGATCGTCCCCCGGACATTCAGGGGATCTCCTCCGAACAGCGGAGTCAGGTCGATGTCCTCGCCCGAGGTTCCTCCTCCGACGAGTTCAACCCGAAGGGAGGTCATGGCGACCCCGCCCCCGGGGGCGCCGTCGGGCAATGCCGCGTCGGCGATTCGAAGCCAGACTTCGGGAGTCGAGCTGTTCGTGGCCCCGCTCATCCCCGGCTTCACGAAATCGATTGCCGGGCTGGTCCGGTCGACGTGGAACGGCAGGACGAAGACCACGGAATTCCCGGCGCGGTCGACCACGAGGGCGCTCAGAGCATGGCGCCCTTCCGTGAGGGAGGCGGCCGTTTCCTTCGCGATCGCTCCGACGGGGCCGATGGCGAAGTCGTCGGTGACGTTGACGTCGTCGATCCGGATCACGGTGGCGCCGACCTCGATGCCCGAGCGGCTGTCTGCCCAGCTCAGCTGCAGCTGGTTCGCATCCTTCACATAGCCAAGCGGCCCGGACGGCAACGCGGGCGACACCACCGGCGCGGTCACGTCAACGACGAAGGTCGAGGTGGCCGTCCCCTCGTTCCCCAGGGTGTCGCGCGCCCGCACGAGCAGCGTATGCGGGCCTTCGGCGAGCGCCACGCTTGACACACCGGTGGCCTCGGTGGAGCTCACCGTGAAATCGGCGGTTCGATCGACGTCGTCAATCACAACGCGCACCGAACTGGTATCGATTCCCTGCGGATCAGAGAAGGTTGCTGCGATCTCGGGAGTCGACCGGTTCGTCGGCAGACCATTGAGCGGCGAGACGATGAGGACGTTGGGACCCGCCGTATCAACACTGAACGGTACGGTGAGCGAGCCGGCGTTTCCCGCGCGGTCGCGGACGGTGAACACCAGCGTGTGCGGGCCGGCCCCTGGATTGGCGAGGGCGACCGAGGCTCGATCGATGTCGACAAACATCGCGATGGGCGCATCGTCGAGGAGGGCCGTGAAAGTTGAAACCTCCGGGGCATCGTTGTCGGCGTACTCGACGCCCACGATCAACGATCCGGCGCCGACCGCCTGGTTCGCTGCGGGGGCTACCGCGATGATCGTCGGCGCAACGGTGTCCACGAGGAATTGGCGCGATGTGGTTGTGGCGTTTCCCGCGACGTCCGAAATCACTGCGGTGATGGTGTGCGTGCCGCTCGCCAGGGGCGCGGGCGGCTGTCCGTATCCCTGCGTCCCTGAGACCGTGAACGCAGACGTCACGTCCACATCATCGATGGATACCCGGAACGAGGTCGCGGAAACGCCGGAAGGTTCGACGCCCTCGTCGGCGAACGTGATCAGAACCGCGGGACGCGTCTGGTTCGTGACGAAACCAGCCGTCGGGGTCTGGATCGACAACAAGGGTGGAGTCGCATCTACTCGGAAGCTCCGTGACGATGAACCCAGGTTCCCCGCCTGATCCTCGATGTCGGCCCGGAGGACGTGCGTTCCGTCGACCAGCGCGGGTGGACCCTCGTACGTCGCGGAGGAGGCGGTCTTCGTGAACGCCGCGGTGCGGTCGACGCCGTCGAGCGAGATGCTGAGTGTGGAGAGATTTGGGGGGGCGACCGCGTCGGTGTAGGAAACGTGGAGCGGGGGCGTGGTGTCCCTCGTGATCTCGTCGGGGATCGGAGCAAGCCATTGCACGACCGGTGGCGTGGTATCGGTGCTCCCCGCCTGACAGATCTCGAGCGTGAAGGTGGAGTTCGGGGCGCCTTTGATTCGCACATACAGTTGATTCATCGGCTGCAGCGTCGGGACGGTCCTGGTAAAGCTCACCACCGTGTTCGAGAAATCGCTCTCCCGGATCACTTCGACACCGTTGATCTTCACCTCGGCGGACGTGGTCTTGTTGCGGCCTTGCGGGTCGCCGTTCACGACCCTTAGGGTGTAGGGGCCAGTCGAACCGGGAGGAATCGAAAATGTCCGATTGACCACGGTGGGACCGTGGTCGTTGCAGTCGCGGGTAAAACGCATCGGCCCGAATACCGTGGCCGCGCACGAAAGCGGGGGCGGTGGGGGCGCCGGAGTGGGTGTGGGCGTCGCGGTGGGAGTGGGCGAAGGCGCGGCATGGCAGCGTGGTGAGGATGAACTCGCCGTGACGCTTCGCGTGTCCTGGTCGGGCCCTCGAAGCGACCAGGTGAGATTCGAGCCGTTGAACGGGACCGCAAAGGCGGCATCGGGATAGTAGGGAGAGCGGCCTTTCGGGAAAGTCGTCGGCTGAGAACGATTCTGCGGTGACGGCGAGAATGCGTTCCTGGAACCAACAGGGATGGAGATGGTCTGGTCGTTCTCGTTTCGGAAACCGAAGTACGCCGTGTAGCTGTTCGACGAGTGCCGCACCACACACTCGAGGATCGGCCGGACGGCGTCATCATCGTCGTCATGGAGTGACGGGGTCGCAGTTTCAGAAGTCGGCGAGGCAGGTTCAAACGAAGGGGTCGGTTCGACGGGAGCCCCGAGCGCTGGTTCGTCAATCGAACGCGTGGCCGTCACCGCTGAAGCTGCTGCTGGCGTGGGCACCTCGACAGGCGTCAGCGCCCACGCCGAACTCCCCGGAATCGCCCAGGTGAGGAGCAACGCGATCGCCCGCTCAAACGCACTGAAGCGCCCCTTGCCGGAAAGGCTTGATCTCAATGAGTGCTGTCGCGGGGGCATCAGGGGAGGATCCAGTTCACGATGAGGGCGCGGTCGGCGGCGGTGAGGCCATGGAGTGCGGCAGAATCGGAGAGGTCCAGGAGCGCCTGGAGGCGCGCGGGAACGGAGGATGCCTGCGAGCCGCGATCGAACACGACGAAGCTCATGAAGGCGACCTTCTCGCCGGGATTGAGTGAGAGATTCTCCCAACTAAACGCTGCTCCCCTCCACGACCCATTGTTGTCGTCATACGTGGATGTGGCAGCCTGGCCCCCAGTGCCTCGGATCGCGAACCCGGTGGTTTCGGCGGTCGGCTGATCGGACTGGAAAGCGATCGCCTCGTCACTGACGTCGATCGTGCCGCCGCCAAGGATCTCGGCGACGACACCAGCGCTGGCATACGCGCGCGCCGTGAAGATGTAGTTGGCCGAAGCCGCGGCATCGCCGACGTTTTCGATGGTGTCAACGATTCGAGCGAAGCGTCCGTCAGCGGGAACGTACAAACGGCGCACCAACCGTAGCGTCGTTTGGAGCCCATACTGAGGGGATGTGCGGAAGACGACCGTCAGTTCCCGTCCATCGCCGCTCGGACTCGCCGAGCCCGGATCCATGAAGGGCTCGTAGGTGTCCCCCGTCGTCGTCGTCACCCTGGCGTCCACGCAGAATGGTTCGCAGGTGTTGGGCGCCTCGGACAGAAAGGGCCCGCTGAAGAAAAAGGGCGCGAAGGCGACGGGAAGCGCGACCCGCTGCCCGACGGGAACGTTGAGCGTCACTGATTCGCCCGACGACACGAGCGCCGACTCCCGGCCGAGGCCAGCGGGACCGGTAACGGAGGCGATGACGATGTTTCCGCCGGGGAGGCCGGCGATAGCCACCTCGCCCTGTGCGTCGAGCACGATGTCGAGCGAAACCGGCCACCCTTGGAGACTCAGGTTTGCGGCATAGCCTGCGAGAGGCTGACCCGTGGTCTCGTCGGTGGCGCGAATGACCAGCGATCCGGTGGAGTCATCCGTCGCCAATGGGATGTCTTCCACCCGGGTCGGTTCGGTGTCCGAAGCGACGTAGCCACTGCTGCTCGCGTGTCGGTTGAAATCGGGATCCCAAGCCCACAGGCTCACACTGTCGAAGAGCCGGAGGCCGGTCAGGACATAGCGGCCCAGCATGTCCGTAGTCGCACGCGCAACGACAGTTTCCTGGTTGAGTGCCGGATCGTACTGAGACCCGACGACCACGGCGCCGGCGACGGGGGCGCCATAAAGGGTGACCCGGCCCGAAGCCGAACCCGCATCGCCGCCACGCTGGACACGCAGCAAGGTGTCGGCTCCCGCAACAACCCGGACATACCCCGCCCCGAGAGGCGTCTCGATGCGGTTGAGGCCGGGGATCAGGCCGACGAACGCCGCCTGCCCGGTCGCATCCGTGAAGGCGGTGACCAACGGGTCGAGACCGAAGAACCTGCCGTGCCTGGCGGAAAGCGCGAGATTCTCGACGGACGCGGTTGATCCATCCTCCACGATCACCCGCACCGAGCCACGTTCGGAGGGCGGGAGCGCTTGCAGCGGACCAAGATTCACCACGCCACTGGCCAGGATCTCAATCGTCGCCTCGAACAGGTGATCGCCCAAGGAGAAGACCACGCGATACGCGCCCACAAACCCGCTCACCGCCAGCGAGAATGCGCCGTCGGGGGCGGTGATGCCCTGCGAGAGGATGGTGTCCCCTCGCCCAATCGCGACCGTTGCGCCGGAGAGAATTTCACCGCTCGAAGTCTGCGCGACGCCTTGCACTATGGCTTCAACCGGTGCCGGCACGGTGAAGTTCACAATCTGGTCGCGTTCCTCCTGGCTGAGATCGACAGCCGCGCCGGTGGCCGAGAGATCCAGGAGCGACGGAATCAAGGCGGGATCCACGGTGGTGAAGAACAGCAAGGCGCGAGTGCTGCGCGGGGGCAGGGTCAAGGTGTGCGTCAGCGAACAGCCCTCGCCGCAGCCGAACTCTCCATCGCTTCCGAAGATCACGGAGTAGGCGTCGTCGATAGTCAGGTAGCCCGGTCCCGAGCTGATCGAGCCGTAGGCGTCGATGGCGGTATAAGGAGTGATGGTCACCTCGGCGTCTGACCAATTCGTGAACTCTGTGAGGCTGCGGGCGAATGCACCGCCGGCCGGGACGAACACGGTCTGACGGAAGGAGACCAGGCCCCCGGTCGAAACCGAGACGCCCTCTTCGGAGTCGCCATAGACCGAGGGCGTGGACCGGAACACGGAGACGGACTCCGACGGGTAAAGAGAGGGCCGGGCAACGACAACGCTTCCAGTAGCCGAGCATCCCCCTGCGCCGCAGACCCTGAAGGCTCCGATCGCCCTCGGCGAATGATGCGTGCCCGCAACTAGAGTGACGGTTTGCGGGAGGTTGGTCAGGGACACCTGCGAGGCCGACAGCGAATCCCCGAGCAGGATCAACCTAATCTCCCCGGGCGGCACAGACGAGACAGCAACGCCCTCGCTGTTCGTGACGAGGAATGTTCCTGGAACCTGGCCGCCGATCGTGCGATCCAGACTGGTCAAACTCACCACGGCCCCTGCGAGAGGAGAATGGTCGCCGGCCTGGGTGAGGACGCTTACCGCTGAGACCGGGAGTGAGAGGTCGGGCGCCGTCGTTTCCCCATTGAGTGGCACCGAGATGGAGATCGAGTCTTCAAAGGCTCCGAAGGCGTCGCTAGCACGGAGACTGAGACTCGCCCCTCCCACCCGGGTAAAGGCGTAAGAACCATCGACTCCAGTGAACGCGCGGTCAATCTCGGCATCTCCCGGATCGAGGACTCGAACCGTCACGCCCGCCGCCGGTGCCCCACCAAGGCCGAGAACGCGTCCCTGAACACCACCTTGCGGGCCGAGCCGGATCTCCACCGGGTTCGCACTGTAAAGGCTCCAATACGCGCTGCGCCGGACGATGCCTCCGCCGGGCAGGGTGGCCTCGATCAAGTGGTCGCCTTCGGCGTATTGATCGGAGCCAATAGCCACCGGCAGCCCAACGAAGCGGAGTTCGCCGTTGGTGTTGGTGGCCTGAGGGGCCGAGCATCGCTGGCCGTCCGTCAGGCAGGCTCGGACCGCAGCCCCTTGAACGGGGTCGGGCTCCGCGCCGTCCAGGAGGACGCGCACAACGTAGATTGCCGCCCAGGGGTGAACAAAGTCGCGAACCGTGTGGGCTCCCGCAATGGTGAACGACTCGCTGGTCATAACCCCCTTGTAGGAGATGGTCGCCGTCTGGTATCCGCCCGGAGCGCCTTCGAGACGATACTCGCCGGTCGCGCCAGTCGTCGCAGTCTGCGCGCCGACGCTTACGGTTGCGCCCGCGAGCGGGGTTGATTCGTCCGCGGCCGTCACTCTGCCGGTCAGGGCCCTCGGCAGGCTGGAGGGGAGATCGAAGTTGACGACATTCAGCTTCTCCTCCTCGGTGAGGTGCACGAGCGCTTCGGCGGCCGAGAGATCCAAGAGTGACGGCGCAAGGGACACGTCCGTGGTCGTAAAGGTCAGGATGGAGCGCGTGGAATGCGCGGGAATCTCAAGCGAGAAATCAACTGTGTAGTTGCCCTCATCGTTGCCGAAGATCCCGTTCCCGTAAGTGACCGCAAAGCTGTCCTGGTGTGTGAAATAGCCCGACTCCACGACCGGATCGTCACAGCACCCGAGCGAGCCTGAGTGACGCGCCTGGATGGTGACGGTCTGATCGGAAACGTTGGTGAAAGAGGTAAGGGCTCGGGCAAAGGCTCCGCCAGCGGGAACGAAGACACTCTGGCGGAGGTAGATGGGGAGGGTGGTCGCCCAGGTGGCGAGACCCTGTTGGACCCCGCCCGATCCCTCAGATGTGGTTCGGAAGAGATTGACGGGGGCCTCGGAGGGACGGTAGGGCGGCTGGTTGGTGGAAGCGAAGGAGGTCTGCGCAACCGCGACCGATCCGGTGTCCGAGCACTGAGTATCGGGAACATGATGGGCACCGGCACAGACGATGAAGCTCTCCATGCTCGCTGCGGGGTGATGTGAAGCCAGTTGAATAGAGGCTGCCGCCACCTCGCCGGCCATGAGCTGGACCTCGCCTGCGGCCGGGGACTCGCCCTCCCCGATCAGGCGAACGAGGCCCCCAGGTAAGGTCAGAAGCAGGCGTCCGGAGGCATCCGTGGTCCGCGAAAGGAGAAGGGGCGGACGCCCCGCGATCTGCACAGAATGATCCGGCCGGGGAAGCCCATCGAGGTCGAGAACCGTAAGGTCCAGGACGGCCGCCTGGAGCGAGAAGTCAACGACGACCTCCCCTCCTAATGGAACGGTCGCGGTGGCGTTTGCCTCCGGGAGACCGCCAGCCACTGTGGCCTTGATCGTGACATTGCGCCCGCCGAGTCGGGTAAAAGCGTAGGTCCCGTCGGCCGAAGTCGAAGTGACCGCAAGAGTGACCTGCGCTTCATCGAGAGCCGTCATCGTCACCCCAGGCGCGCCCGTTCCGCCGGAGATGGTGACGACGCCTTGCACCCGCCCAGGCGCATCGAGAACCAGGGACACACTGCCCGGCGAAGACAGGCCGAAGGTTCCCTGCGCCGACGCCCTGGCGCCGTCTGGTGTTGTGGCCACGATCTCGTGCGAGCCCTGGTTCGCGGGGTCACCCGTGGGTTGACCCAGATACCGAACCAGTCCCAGAGCGTCCGTTACTTCGACGGGCGCGCAACTCTCCGGGTGGGACGAGGAGCACACAGTAACGCTCACACCGGGAATCGGCGTGCCGCTTCCACGCTCGGAAACAGATACAGTGTGGATCGGAGCGCGGGTGTGTGCGTGATTCAGCACCGTTTCGGTCGACGGGGCGATAGAGACAACACGTGTGTCCACGAGGCCCTGGAAGCTGATCGAGGCCGTTTGTGTCCCGGTCGAGGGGAGGTCGATCCGGAAATCGCCCTGCGCATTGGTCGTTGCCTGCTTCGCACCCACGGAGACGAGGGCGCCCGGGATCGGAGTCGCACCGTCCTTGGCCACGATCCGGCCGATCAGAGCGGTGGGAATCGGCGGAAGCTCGAGGGTGAGAGCCAGCGTGCTGTTGATGAGTTGGCCCGCGGCTGTGATCAGATTCCCGCGGTCGATCACACTCGCTGTGACGAGTCCGTAGGGCAAGGTCGCCGACGTGAGACCTGAGACATTGGTAAGGCCGGGGAGAACGGTAGTGCCGGAAAGACTGTCAGACGAGATGTCGACTGCGACCCCCTGCTGGCCGACACCGTTCCGTTTGACCGTCACGTTCACGGTACCGGACGGCGTAACCGCGGGTTCGATCGCATACCGCACCATCAGGTACGTCTCGACAAGGCGCCGCTCCTCACCCGCCAGAACGCCATCGTAGACAAGAACCTCGGCAATGTCGCCGAGGTACGGTCCTCCGCCGGCGCCGATGCCGATCTGGCGGCCGATCGCGCCGAGCGACGCGTTCGCCGTGGTTACGACCGACATCACCGCGGGCTGCTTCGTGCGCGCTGTGGAAAGGCCGTTCAAGAGAAGCCCGTTGATGCGGGTCGCTCCGTTACCCACCGGCGGATTCTGCGTCCGCCACCATGTGGTCTGGCCCGGCCTGAAATCAGCAAGCGCGATCGTATCGCCGATGAAGCTGCGCTCCGCGCCGTCGGTAGGGGATGATGCATCCCTGAGCGCAATGAAGACGGTCCGCGCGCTGGTGATGCGGTCCTGAAGGATGATCCCGTCGTCAATCCCGTCGAAACGAATCACCGGCAGCCCATTCATGGCTCCGGTTACCAGCGTGGGTCGTTGGGCCGATGTCGTTTGGCTCAGGGTGTTCTGAGCGTCAGACCGGTCGGCCCAACCGGTCACTGCGCCGCTCGATGTGCTGACGCCCTGGTCGGCACTGATCCAGAGAACCAAGTTCTGGGTAGGAACGATGCTGACGCCCCCCGGCGGAGCTACCGTGATCGACCGCGGAGGGCCTCGATTTCCCGCCAGGTCCACGTGCAACAGCTCGAGCGAATCGCCTGTTCCCGCGGCGATATAGGCAGTGAACGCACCGTCATTGGACGCGGGAACCACCACAGTTTCGCCGCTCAACTGATGGCGAATCTCGATCTGCCCCGGTCCTTCCGCGGCGCCTGGGGCGGCCACGACCTCGGCGGGTTTGCCATCCCTGGCTCTGGCCGTCACGCTGCCTTCGAATATGCCGCGCGGGGCCGTGCGGTCCACGGCCACACTCAGCGTGGCGCTCCCCGTCTCACCGGTTGCTGATCGCGCGAGTGCCTGGATGTGGAACGATTCGGTGTCCGGCACGCCGCTCGCATCAAACGTCGCGGTGTAAGGACTGGTCGTGTCTACAATGGTGACGCCATTGGCGGTGAACTCGAGGCTCTCCACGGTCTGCGAGACGGTGGCGGTGACCACGATGGACTCGCGGAAGCGCGTCGCGGGAGCTGGCGAGACAAAGGTGACGACCATTGGCTGGTTGTCGACGATGAACGTCACCGGAGCGCTCACGGTCGAGAGATTCGCCTTGTCATACGCTCGGGCGTGGAACGTGTGGAAGCCCTCGGACATGGACGGCGGCGTCGTCGAGTTGATCTGGCCCGCGAACAGCGGGGGGAACAGACTCGTTCGGAATGTCGTGCCCTCGAAGATATCCACGCGCTGAATGCTGGAGACGGCGTCTGCCGCTTCGGCGGACACCGTGAACGTTCCCGCGACGACGGCGCCCGAGGAGGGGACAACAAGCTCGACCGACGAGGGCGGCGTTCGGTCGGCGAAGAACGATGCCGAAAGCACTCCCTGATTCCCGGCGTTGTCGTAGGCGAAGGCGGTCACCTCGTGCAGACCCTCCGAGAGATCGGCCGGCGGGTCGTAGTATAAGCCCGACGCGGTGCGCACAAATGTGAGGATCGGAGCCCCGTCGAGGGCCAGGCCGGCCACCTGCGCGGTCGAAAGACCTGTCGGGTCGGACACGGCAATGGAGATGCGCGGGCGCGCGGCCGTCGTCGCCGAGCCGGGAGCCGGCGAGACCGTGAGCACAGGCGGGATGGTGTCGGTGGTCGAGAACTGACTCACCACCACTGCCGGCTGGAGGTTTCCAAGCGCGTCTCGGGCGCCGGCCTCGGATCGGAGTAGATACGTGGTGTCCGACAAGAGAGGCTGTGTCGGGGTCAGGCGGAGGACACTCGGCCCTTCGCGGACCACCGTCGAGGGAATCAAAACGCCCGTGCTCGCATTGCGAAGCGTCACCAGCGAAGTGATCTCGCCCTCGGTGTTCGCGAGAGGTTCGTCGAACGTGATCACGGGCGCCACCGTGTTTGCAACGTTGACTGCTCCGGTCGGCGGATCCATCGACACCACCCTCGGACCGGTCTCATCCGCGGTGTGGAACCGGCTCGTGAATGTCTGCACCGGGTGGCGGCCGAACTCATCGGCAACCGCGGTGTCCACCACAATCGTCAGTTCGCGGGGGTTCGGCCACTTCCCTCCCGGTGGCGCGAGAGTGAGCGAGCGCTTATCGGCGGACACCTGACGGTTGCCAGTGACGTTCGCGGTGCCATCCATCACGCGAACCGTCTGATAGGACAGGAGAGCATCGGAGAAGAGAATCTGCACGCTCTGGCCGGACGGAATCTCGGCGGCTCCGTCGTTCGGACTCACCGAAACCACGGAAATCGGCTCGTCGTCGATGACGATGTCCCCAAGATCCACCACTTCGCCGTTCGTCGAGGCGACCCCGGCTCGTCGCGCCACGCCGCCGGTGATCGGATCGGCGACGTCCAGGGTAAATCCGTTCAGCGGGACGGCTCGGAAGGTGAAGCGTCCATCATTTTGGGCCTGCAAGCCGATACGCGGCGAGGACCCGACCGCGAGGTAGACCGAGGCGCCTACCGCGGCGGCGGTTCCGTTAGATCTGAGCACACGGCCCGTGACGCTGGCGGAGTCTTGCACCTGAACGGAAAAGCTCTCCGTCTCGTTCGGAACCAATTCCCCCGCCGTGGAGCCAAAGAGGCTCAGTCCGCCGGGTGTCGTTGTGCGCAGTTGGGCCGTGTACGGGCCGGCGGGAACGTTGGGACGGACGAACCGCCCCTGCGCATCCAGGTCGATGCTGAAGCCGTAGGGGCGCGTCGAAGGTCCACCGTAAACAGTCATCCAACCGGACGCGGCATCACCCGATGAGTCGAGCCCCTGACCCTCGAGGGTGCCCAGTCCGTTCAGATGCACCGTCGACTCGACCGTCTCACCCGGAGGCAGCTGGATCGTGGCTATCGCGAAATCGTCACTGTTCATCGACTCAAAGGTGAGGCGGACTTCGCCCGCCGGGACCCCTGCGAACGAGAACCGACCGTCTTCATCGGTCGAACCCGTGATAACGCCGCCGCCGCTACCCCCGATGGACAAAGACACGCTGGCGAGGCCGGCCGGGACGCAGCCCTCCGGAAGGTCCGGATCCGGCACATCCGGGCAAAGGAGCGCGGGCGTTGCGGCCGGCCGGGCCTCGAAGAGACGTCCCGAGATGTTGCCGGCCTCGCGGAGGAGAACATCGAGGGTGAGCGTCGCGTCCTCGCCGAGCAGGAGTCCGCTCGTGGTGCCCCGACGGAATCCTCCCGAGGATGTCGCCCCAAGGTCCGCGCTCACCACGACCGTTCCCTCGGGCACGCCGGAAATCGAGTAGCGCCCCTCATTGTCGGCGATCGTCGCCGCGTTGTAAGCGCCCGAGACCAGATCGACACGGGCGCCGGCCTGAGGGAGGGGCGTTTCCGACCCCACCTCAATGCCGCGCACGACCCCGGTGACCGTTCCTATGGCCTGAGCACGGAACTCGACAACGACCACCTCTCCTTCCGCCTCTATTGTTCCAGTCCCCAAACCGGTGCGGCCGGTCAGCGGGTCGAGAGCGAAGAGGGTGAATGGTCCGGCAGGAACGTAGAGGAACTCGAACGAGCCGACGGGTTCTGTGGCGGACGTGGTCAATTGGCCGAGAATCCGGCCGGACTGTTTGAGCTGCACTACGGCGTTGGCAATAGGCGTGTCGTCGCCGAGGGGGCGGAGGAATCGGCCCCGAACTGTCCCGGTGGTGGTCACACGCACCGTGGTTTCGACGTTGGAGACCCCGGTGGGTATCACCAACGAGGAGCGACCACTCGCTCCTGTCCGGCCCATCGGATCGCGCACTTCGATGGAGACCTGACCCTCGAACACCGAGGCGAAGAGGGCAACGCCTTCGGTCGCGGGGCTGACCGCACTCTCGAGCGCACGCGCGGGATAGGCGATTTCGCGAAGGGTCACGTAGGCGCTCTCGACCGGCTCCCCCAGAGCGGTGACGACATGCACGCGAACCGTGGCCTGGCCCTTCAGTCGAATGTCGTGGCGCGCGTCTTGACCGGCAGTGGCGAAGATGGATGTCCGTTCGACGAGCCCGGTGGTGAGATCGCGCGCCGTGAGCGAGTAGCGGCCGGCCGGGAATATCTTCGGCATCCTGTATTCACCGGCGGCGTTGGTCACCACGGTAACGTCCGGGAGAGGGCCATTCATGGTGACTTCGACGCCCAGCCCCGCCGGCGTCACCCCATCGGGTTCGTAGACAACCCCGCTGATCTCTCCTGCGGTCGTGTTCGCGAGAGTCACGGTGAGATCGACGGCCTGGCCGGGGGCGAGGTCGCGCGCGACCGTGGTTGTGGTCTGAAGGAAAGCCGAATCAGTCGCGGTGACATAGATGCGGCCCGGGTGGATGCCCGTGAAGGCGAACTTGCCGTTCAGGCCGGTGCGCACACGGTGGGTCACCTCACTCCCCATGGCGCACTGCCCCTCCGCGGGTCGGTTGATGAAGACAGGAGAGGTGAGGGATACGTCCGCGCCTTGCACCCCGACACCCGCGGAGTTGACCACGGTACCCGAGACCGTCGATGCACGGGTTTCCACCCGCAGGATCCCGAAGGCCGTCACCCCCTCGCTGCTCACCGCGACGGTGCCCCGCGCGGCGTCGACGATGTCCCCCACGTGTACCACCTGGGCGGCGACCGGACCAAGCGGCAGGTCGGTGAACCGCACGATCCCGGCCCCATCGGTCGCCTTCGCTCCGACGCCGCAGGGCGCCAGGGGTGAGGTCAGCAGCCTGACCTCCTTGTTCGCGAGCGGCTGGTCCAATGGATCGAGCACGGTGAAGTGCGCGGAGCCGAGGCCGGAGAGCGTGATGCTCGCGCCGGTGACAAGCTGGCCGGAGTTCTGCAGCGAAACCCTCGTGGTCCCGGATCGTTTCCGGTCGCTTGTGGTGGCGGTGACGATGTGGGTCTGGAGGGACGGGATCACCGGGAGGCGGAAGGTTCCGTTCGCTTCGGAGAGCACCGATCCCTGCCCCGAGGTCACGATCACACTCCCCGCGGGGGATCCACCCGGCATCGAGACGGTCCCTTCGATATAGCCCAGACTGGTCGGTGCCGGGATGATGATCACCAGGTCTCTGGTCACCACCGGATCGTTCGCCGTCGAGACCCCCGTGGCGGTTGCGAAGTCTCTCGAGTTGATCGCCGCCTTGATGGTGAATGGGCCCACGGGCAGACCTGTGATCTCGTATCGGCCATCGGCGTTGGCGATCGCAAAGGCAAGGGCCTGGGGGAACGGCCCAGGCCCAAAGAGGAAGGACACCTGCGCCCCGGCACTCGGCTGAGGCTCCCCGCCAGGACCCTCTTTCTGCACCACTCGCCCCCGTACCGTGACCACTCCGCCGTCGAGCGTGACATCGACGATCGCCGGAACGTTCGCCTTGTCGATCCGGCCCGACGAAGACCCGCGCCCATTGCCCCTCGCTGCCACCACCGTGATCGGGCCCACGGTGATGCCCGAAACCGAGTATCGGCCCTGCGCGTCGGTCCGGGAAACCCCGCCGATCTGCGGGTCGGTTTCGGACCTGACCGTGACATCGGCGCCTTCGACGGGACTGCCGGCGAGATTGCGCACCGTGCCTTGTGCCGTGCCTGATGCGAGCATCACAAAATCCGCGACGATCTGCTGCCCGGCCGAGCGAACCGACAGGGTCTGACTCCGGCGACTGCCCGAGGCCGGGTCCTTCGTGTAGAGGGAGAAGGGGAAGCCGCACTGGTCTTTGCGCACGTACCGCAACTCGAAGGCGCCCAGACTGTCTGTGACCACCGCGCCAATACCGACCTCGGGAGCGGAAGTCGCACAGGAAAGATCGAGGTTCGGGACGTACACGACACTGCGGCCGGAGAGTGGGGTGCCGTCGCTGTTCATCACCCGACCCGAAACCACGCCACCGAACTCGCTCAGGGACGGATCGAGACCTGGCTTGACATACCCGAGCCGCGAGACGAGATCGGCGGTGCGAGGCGGACCCTCGACTCCTCGCGAATCCGTCACATCACGGACGGATATCCGCGCGGGCCGATAGGGACCCTCGGGCTGGGACAGCGCCGCGAAGACGATCCGGCCGGAAAACTGCCGCCTCGCGGAGCGAACGCTGTTCTTATCGATGGTGTAGTTCTCGACGTTTCCAGCGCTCGCCTCTCCAACCACGCGGTCGAACACGATCGCGGCGTGATAACCAAACGGGCCGGCGCCATCCAGGGTCTCCGGGCCGATGACCGCGGCCGCGAGCAACTGCGGCCCATCGGCGGGCAGCGTGTGGAGCGGTCGCTCTTCAGTGCTCTCAAAGACGCCATCGCCCTGAGCGTCCTCCTGCACGACGAGATCGTCACTTTGATCCTGGAAAACGCGAACGATCGCCCCGGCCGCAAGCGCTCCGCTCCACGTGCCCCGGGCGAAGGATCCATCCGCTCGAGGAATGGTTATCGACAACTGCCCCTGTCCTGCTTCTCGCGCCCTGAACTCCCATCGATACGGCCCCGCCGTCGGGCGGGTGAGGAGGCCGAGCATCATGTCGGACCCAAGCGGCACGAGCAGCGCGCCCTCAACCTGCAGGGCATCGAGGGGTGGGCTCGAAGCCGGATCGGTCGAGCGAATCGACGTCCTTCCGGCGCCGTCCACTACCGCCACGTCGCCCGCCACACCGTCCCAGCCGAAAGAAATGAAGGAGCCGGCGGAGGCGGTGACCCGCGCGGTATCGAACTCGTAGCCCGGGCCGCCGCCTTCGGTCATCGCGGCGTCCCGAAGGGCGTCGCCCGCCGCGACAACAAACTCCTGCCCCGCCTCCGTGGTCCGAAGAAGTTGATCGAAGCCCAGGTCGAGCGGGGCGCCGGCGAAGAAGTCGTACAGCAGATCCCGAACGGCTGACTTCACATTCTGACCGAGGCTCACTCGCAGCCCCGCCTCCGCCAGGGCCAGCGCTTTCTTCACGACCGCCTGCGGATTCGAGCGGACGACATTCTTCGGCAAAGAGCCGGGCGGAGCGTTGGCGACGCTCCACGCCTGCCCGAGGACCCGCATGGCCGACTGCATGACCTCGGGGGGCAGCACGCTGACATCGGCGGGCAGGACCAGGGTGTCCGGCGAGAGCGGGACGCCCCGCTCGCCGACGCCCAGCGCAAACCTGAGGCTCCCCGACGAACCGGGCGCCGAGTCCATTCTGAGGTACGACGCGACCACTTTCCCTGTCGCCTGCGACTTGAACTTGAAGTCGAGCACCGCCGACGAGCCCGGTTTCAGTGTGGAAATGGCGTCCGGCGGCGATCCGAGGAGAATCGCGCCGCTCAGGGAGCCCGGGGTGAAAGTGACCTTGACGTTGTTTCCGATGGACTTGCTGATGTTCGTGACCGTGGCCCGCAACGTGAACTCTTCGCCAAAGCGCACGACCGAGGGAACGGTGAAGGTGACATTGAAGGACGCGTTGCGAACCAGCACCCCGCCCGCCGCCTTCCCTTTGACGGTCACGGGGCCGATCGGGAGGCCCACCAGCTGCGCGCTGAGATCAAAGCTGATCGGATGAAAGCCTTCCTTTTCACCGCGCAGCAGGAACTCGGCCTGGGCCTGCTGGGCGGGAGCCAGCTGGTCGACGTCATCGTCCGTGCCTGCTTCGGCGTCCGGTCCGACACCGCGGACCGGCATCGTGAGAGGCTGGGAAACCACACTCCCATCACGCTCGATCTCGGGCAGGGCAAGCGGGTCGTCGGGAGTGCCCACGATGGTGTCGACGCCGCCGGGCATGGCGATGGTTGCCTGGATCTGTTGAAGATCAAGTCTCGACCCGGCCGGCGCGCCGTTCGACACGTACAGTTGGGCCGAGAAGAACTGCTTCAAGAACCCGATGTTCCCGGGGATCACGATGACGGCCGGGATCGTGACCGACCTCGTCCCGGATGGCGTCACGACCCTTATCGGTTCCTTGATCCCGCCCGGCCCCTCGGCCTCGAGGAGCATGGGCACAATGGTCGGGAGTTGCAGTCCCTCCCGCAGAGGGGTGGGAGGAGGAAGAAGCGGTTGCGGAATCGCTACGCCTTGGCGGTCGAACACCACCGGAAACTTGAGATCTACAGCTCTGGAATCGAGCTTGAACCCCATGGTGAACTCGAAACCCAGATAGTCGTCGCTGTCGAGGACGATCCCCTTCGCGCGAATCTCGTCGAGAGTCAGCGCGCGCGTCGTGACCTGGGTGACCAGGATCTGATCGATGACCTTCAGCGGAATCGATGACGGCTCCACGTCGAGGACGGTGCGGCCGTTCGCCGCCACGATACGCAGGTTGCTGATCCGATAGATTCCGGCGATCGGAACCGGCGGGGTACGAAGCACGAGCGGATCGTCCAAAGGCGGCAGATTCGGATCTGGGGGCGGCGGTAGCGACACCGGCTGGGTGAGCCCGGGTCCTGAGAGATCGCCCTGGACGGAGAACCCCGCGCCAAGGAACCGGACGAGTTCGGCCGACGTGAGGACAACTTCGCCGGCGCGCACGACGATGCGAACTCCACTCGGCGTGTGCTTGGGAACCACGGGATCAATCGACTCCACGGTCGCGTTGACGCCCATGAGGCGCAACTCCATTTCCCCGATCTTCCGGAACTGCGCCTCGGCCATGGAGGGCGCCAGCGTAGTCAGAAGGCAGAAGAGTCCTCCCGCCGCGCGGCTCATAGCCCCGCGAGTGACTCCTCTCGTCCGGAGATCGCTGATCACACCCTACCGCCCGCCAATGTTGGCACCCCTTGCTGAGCCGAATCCGGCTATGAACCGTCAGGAGAGGGTGGAGACGTTATGGGCTCTGGTTGGAACTGTCAACCGGAATCTCACAATCTGTGCTTTCCGTGCCTTCGTGGTGGGATGGCTCGTGGCCAACCATGGCGCCGACCCACGCGCCTTTGCGGCCTACAGCAACAGCGCATCCACGCGGTGCGCGTGAACTATCTCCTCACACGGCGACCACTTGAAGATGGTGAACCGTCCGTCCTGCGAGGCGACGAGAGCGGTCGCGTCGTGCTGATCGTGTACAAACTGTGCCGCGGAGAGGTGACGCGTGCCGCCGAGCTGCGTGGGCGCGGTCAGGGCGCGTTCATTTCCTTCCACGGGCTCAGTGTGACTTACCTGCTCGACCGGGGCGCTTCCCCGCCTTCGCGTGATCTTGGCCCCCAGCGCGAGCACCTCGTAACGATCGTTGATGATGGTGGCGCCGTCCACCGCGGTGAGTCCGGCCACCGCCTCGATCGCGCGGCGCAGGTCCTCCTGCCATTCGTGCCGGCCTTCGCTCTCGGGCTCGGCGGCGAGCACTTCGGTCAGTCCTCGAAAAGGCGGCTCCACCGCGTAGACCATCGGCGTCACCACTGACTCGCGCCACTGGCTGGTGTCGGCCGGCACCACCAGCAAAGCGCCGCCTCGGCCGTGGGCTCGCAGTGACGCTGCGACTTCGACGAGGACGTTCACGTGTTCGAGGGATCCGAACGCCTCGGTGAAACCGAGGAGCGACTTCACGAGCTGCGGACAATCGGGCACGGCTGCGCCGCCCGCTTCGTCGACCACCTTCACCGAGTCGCCTTCGAGCACGGCCACGTTCACGAACTTCCCGAACGGTTCGCTGCGGTGCTTGATCACCAGCAGGCCCGACGCCACCACCTCGACGACGAGGCAGAAAGCCGGCACGTCGCGCGTGGTTCCCCACACGTGGAAGTCGTAGTCGTCGCGCCAGACACCCAGGTGGATGCCGGGGCGCTTCACTGCGGGGGCGACCTTCGCGAGAGGCGCGGGCCGCAGCGGGATCGGAGCGGCGAAACGGAGGGGATGGCCGGCGAGGTCGGGCGGAACGTAGGCGAGGGAGATCGTGGGGGTGATGCCCTCTTCGCGGCGCAGGCTGGCCCAGAACGCGGCGTCGATCAGGGCTTCGATCGCGATCGCGCTGGGGGTTTCCGGGAGTTCTTCGTGGCCGCGCTCGCGGGCCGCGTCGAGGTGCCGCGCGAAGTGGGCCTGAACCTTGGGGGCCACCAGTCGGGCGGCGGGATAGGCTGATTCGGTCATTCGGAGGGGAGGATATCGCCTAGGAGATCCCCGCCCGTTTTCTTGCAGCCATGAGGATCGCGGTCATGGTGTCGCGATGCTTCGTGAACGTGTCGTCGACCACTTGAAGGGTCGGGATCGCGTTCGGGTTCAGATTCAGCGTCTCTTCGTCGAATCGTCCGAACCCCCACTCGTGCACGCCGCTGCTGCCGCGGCCGGGAGCCGGTGCGGACAGGTGCTGGAAGAAACGCGCGTACTTCTGCCACCTCGGCGCGCCGCCCGCCTGGAACATCGGTATGAACTCGTAGAGGGCGTCGTACGGCATCTCCCCCACGCACGCGACCTTCGGATACTTCGCGCGTAGATTGAGGATCAGCTTCTTCGTGCCCTCATGCATGTCGCCGGTGGTGCTGTTGACGTGACCGCCCACGATGTCGAGGAAGTACGCGTCCACACCGAAGCGGTCGATCACGTGAGCGATGCGGCCCTCGATCCACGTCCGCCACGACTCCTCACCCACGTTCATATAGGTCAGCCAGCCGTCCTGATGCCGGTCGTTGTTCCAGTCGACCCAGTTGAGGTTGTAGAGGTCGCCGTCGATCTTGTAGGTCGCGCCGGCTTTGATCCTGTCCCACGTGGGCTGCTTCCGGTTCGCCGAGTTCGTGCCGAACATCGGCATCATCTTGAAGCCCAGCTTCTGCGCCTCTTTGATGAGACGCATGAAGCCGGGATCGCCGCCCATACGCGCGGGGACCTCGTAGTTCGGGTAGTCCCAGTAATAGCGGCCGTCCCACGAGGCGAGGAAGACGAGCACGCGCTCGGCCGGGATCTTCGTCGACATCCAGCGCAGGATCTCGAGCTGCTGGGCGTAGTCGTTGAAGATGAAGCCGGTGTAGTGCATTCCGTGGAGCGTGGTGACGAGGATGGTGTCGCGCATCCATTTCGGCGCATCGGTCCGCGCCTCCCAGGTGGGAATGTGGAACGCCTTCTCGATCTGCGCCATGTGGGTCTGCATGGCGTCTTCGAAGGTCGGGGCGTGACCGATCCGCCATCGCGGCACGGTGAGCTTCTTGTCTTCGCGCCAGGCGTCGTGTTCGTAGATGGCCTCGACGCGAAACGCGGCTTCGCCGGCCTGGAAGTAGTAGCGCTTCGGACGCACGCGATCGTCGTACGTCGAGAAGTAGATGAAGTCGTTCTCCGCGGCCTGGACGATGGCCACCGGGGTCGACATGCTGGTGGGTGTGCCCGCGCCATGAAGGTCGCCCGCGCCGAAGGTGTAGCCGCCGAGGATGTCGCCGTCTTTGGGATCGGTGAGCGGGCCGCCGCCTACCGACACCTGCCCGCGCGGCACGTCGCGAATGACCGTGGTGACGGTTTTGATCGCGCGATCCATCTCGACGGTGACATCCCATTCGATCGTCGCGCCCGTTTTCGTGAACGTCGCGGTGAGTTTCCCCGGAGCCTTCTGCTGGCCGCCGGCCCAGGTGAGGCCGGTGGCGGTGAGAGTGAGCCGGGTGTCGTCGCCCTCCGCGGTCATGCCCGCGCGGTCGAGGCTGTAGGCGTTCTCTTCCGTGAAGATGAGGAAGCTGAAGCGATGACCGCCAAAGGCGACCGATGGTTCAGGAAAGTCGAAGCTGAACTTCATGAACGATCGGCCGCGCGGGGGGATGAAGACGTCGCTCGTCGACATCAGGTCGGTGATCTCGCCGACGGGGCGCGCAATCGGCTGAATCGGCTCGGCAGATTGCGCCGGACGCGCCGGGCCCAGGACAGCCGCGGCGGCGAGGGTCTTCATCAAATCGCGTCGCGAGAATTGATCGCTCATGCGAGAAGAAGCGTAGCAGGACGACCGGAGGCATTCGGCGAATCGGACGCCGCCGGGGGGAGACGGCGCCGTTCGAGCCGTCAACAGGCTGACGTGGGCGGTCGACGCGATCCTGCGATTCTCTTCCGTGGGCGACAGAAAGCCGTCTGTGCGGATTCAATTCACCGGACGCCATGGCGCCTTTCGACGGGTGCTCTCACTTTCATGAGCTTGATCCATGCGCCCGCGGCGAGGGTTCCGTTCGTCTGGATGGACATCCAGTTCGCCGAAGCCTTCATCCGAATTGCAGACTCCTGAATGGAAATGTTCAGGAAACGCGAGGCCGTTTCATGGCACCTCCGTTGCACTCAGAGATTGAAACCCGGCGATCACTGGTTTGACGGCTGATCGCGAAACAACCCCGGCAAACCGCCTCCAAACGCCAGTCAGGGGCGGCTCGCATGTTCAATCCACTGGACTGGCAAGGAGAAGAAAGTGAACATTCCTCTAAAAGCCGGGAGGGCGCTCGCGCTCGGCGCGATGCTGCTCGCGGCCCCGTTCGCACATGCTCAAACCACCGGTGAGATCTACGGAAAGGCCACGGACAAGAGCGGAGCGGTGGTCCCCGGGGTCACCGTGACCATCTCGAGTCCCGTGCTCCTCCAGGCTCAGTCCGCGGTCACCAGCGGAACCGGCGTCTACCGCTTCCCCGCCCTTCCCATAGGCAGCTACAGCGTCCGTTTCGAACTTGCCGGCTTCACCACGATCATCCGTGAGGGCGTGCGGCTCGAAATCGGCCAGAACGCCCAGATCAACGCGACCCTGGACGTTTCGGCGCTTCAGGAGGTGGTGACCATCACGGGCGAGGCGCCGCTCATCGACACCCGCGACAACACCCGGGTCAGCCGCTTCAATCAGGAAGCGCTCCAGAACATCCCCTCCGCCCGCGATCCGTGGGTGATCCTGCAACAGTCGGCCGGCATCGTGATGGACCGCGAGAACATCGGCGGGAACATGTCGGGACAGCAGAGCAACTTCGTGGCCCGTGGCGCGGCCACGACCCATCAGATGTGGTACCTCGTCGGCATCG